>NZ_JBSFRK010000041.1:0-74682 GCF_053589195.1 Streptomyces sp. NPDC003379
CGGGGACCGGCGCATCGCTGCGCCGCCGACGCCCCCTCGGTCGCTCCCCGGGCCACGCGCGCCGCGCCTACTTCCGTGCGCTCCCTCCTGTGAGGGATCGCGGCACGCCGAACGGATCGGCGCGCTTTCAAGGGAGTTCGCGGCGCCTGAGCCCAGGACCCCACGAGCCCACGAGCCCGCGAGCCCGCGAGCCCACGAGCGAACGAGCGAACGAGCGAAGGAGCGTCAATGAGGGAGAAGTTCTCTGCACTGCTCGTGGCGGGAGCCGCCGTGGCCGCCGCCGCGATGCCGGTCTCCACGGCACACGCGGCTGACGGGTACGACCGGTGCCCCGACGGCTACTACTGCATGTTCTCGGGCCTCGACGGGACCGGCGACATGATCAAGCTCGCTGTGACCTCCTCCGGCCCGACGGGCAAAGGCAACTTCTTCCCCAGCTACCGGGACTTCTTCAGCTCGGTGCAGTTCGACGGGCCGGGCGGTCCGAGCTGCGGCACACCACCTGGCGAACTGCCCGGTGGTTGATGGGTGAGGTGCTGGCTCCCCTATTGAGGAACATACGGACGGCTGTGTGACGTCTGTTCACGGCTGGTGAACGCCCATAGGCTGAGCGACCTTCACGTTGGGGAGGTCTCGTGAACGGTCTCCGTGCGGTCATCGTCTGCCTTGTGATCACATGCGCCACGTTGGCGTCGCCGGCCGCGGCCGTGACGCCGGGCTGGTCGGCGCTGCCGGTGCCGGCGGCGGCCCCGCCGGTGACCGTGTCTGATCTCGCCGCCCGCGGGCCGGGCGAGGCATGGGCGACCGGGTACGAGCACACCGCCGATGGAGTGCGGCCGATGCTGTACCGGTGGGACGGCAAGGCGTGGAGCCGGGACACCACCTTCCCCGGCGCCGGTGAGCCTGGCTCGCTCGGCAAGGCGCAGGTCGTCGGCGAGGAGGTGTGGATCCTCCGCAGCCGCGAGGGAGTGAGGGAGATCCTGCGCCGGTCGGCGGGGGAGTGGAGTACCGTCCCGCTGCCGCAGACCCTGCGGATCTACCAGGACTTCACCGCGGTACCGGGCGCCGCGTGGCTGGTCGGTGAGGACGACACCGGGGTGAAGGTGTTGCACTACGACGGTTCCGGCTGGACCACGCAGTCCATCCCGGACGGTGTGCTGTACGTGATGGGGATCAACGCGCGCACTGCCAACGACGCCTGGGCCTGGGGGAGTTCCAGCGACGGGACCACCGTCCTGCGCTGGGACGGCACGGCGTGGCGGGACGCGAAGGTGGCGCTGCCGCCGAACAGCAACGTGCACACGATCCTGTCCGAACCGTCCGGCAGGGCCACGATCGGCGGCAGCCAGTACACCGACAGCGGGGGCCGCACCTACCTGATGACCTGGAACGGGCACGCCTGGCGCACCACCTACCCGCCACTGGGCGACACCTACACCGAGGCCATGGTGCGCGGCCCGGACGGCGCGCTGTGGCTGCCGATGCGCAGCGACCGCGCGTTCCAGTCGAAGTACGCACGGGTGGACGGCTCCCGCACCACCTTCTCCTACGGCCCGGAGCGCACGAACGCGATCGACGTCACACCGCGTGCGCTGACGAAGGCCGGCTTCTCACTGCTGTCCTTCGGGACCGTCGAGATCTACGGCTCGAAACCCAACCTGCTGAGCGAACGGCTGGCACTGAGAGCGGGACCGGGACCGGGACTGGGAGGCTGAACATGGCACGTCGACTTCTCATCGCGGCCCTCGCTGTCGCCATGACCCTCGTGACCGTCATGAGCACGGCCGCGGCGGAACCCCCGTCCTGGCAACACGTGCCGGTCCCGGCAGAGGTGCGCCCACAGGCCGGGCTGAACGAGGCCGTGGCGCTCGGGCCGGACCGGGCGTGGGCGGTGGGCGCCGACGCCGTCGGCCGTCAGGCGCCGGGCTTCCCGCTGATGCTGCGCTGGGACGGAACCGCGTGGCAGCGCCAGAGCCTGCCCGGGATCCGCTGGCAGGGAGAGCTGCTGTCCATCGCCGCGACCTCACCGACCGCGGTCTGGGCGGTCGGCCGCGACTCGGCGGGCGGCGCCCACCTGCTCCGCTCCGACGGCACCGCCTGGTCCGAGAGCAGGCCGCCGCCCGGTGTCGTACTGACCAAAGTCGTCGCCGGCGGCGGCGAGACCTGGCTGATCGGTTCGCGGGACGGCGCGCAGGTACTGCTGCGCCGGGACGGGCGCGGCTGGCGGGACGTGCCGGTGCCGCCGGGATTCGTGTACGGCCTGCACATCCTGGCGGCCGACGACGTCTGGGCCGCGGGCGCCGGCGAGTCGGGCGCGGCCGTGTCGCACTGGAACGGCGAGGCGTGGCAACAGACCATCGTGAGCGGGTTCCCACGGGCGGCCGTGGGCAGTGTGCTCGCGGTCTCGCCGACGGAGGTGTGGGCAGGCGGCACGGCCGGGTTCATCGGCGGCCCGGCGGGCAAGCCGATTCCGCCCCTGCTGGCCCGCTGGGACGGGCAGTCGTGGAACCGGGTGACCGTGCCCGCCGACTTCGGCGGGATCACCTCACTGGCGCCCGACGCGTCCGGCGCGCTGGCCTGGGTCTCGGTGACCCGCTCGCAGAAGTGGGGTCCGCCGGGCACCTACCCGCCACTCGTCCCCGGGCCGGACTTCCTCGCCTGGAACGGAAAGTCGTTCACCGAGCACAGCGAACCGACGGTGGCCGGGGAGGGCGACTCCTCGAACCTGCGCCTCGCGCCGGTGCCGGGCACGGCGACGATATGGTCGGTGGGCCGCGCCGCCGGCCCCGAGGCCACCTTCGCCCCACGCGTCCTGCGGTTCGGCTGAGATGACGACCCTTGCGGATACGCGTCTCCGCAGACCGCTCGGAGGCTGCTGTGGCGGCCGTCAGCTCAGCTCTCCGGACGCGCGGAGGTCGTCGAAGAGCAGTTGGTCCACCGGCGGTACCCGGCCGCGATCGTCGTACGAGAACCAGGCCACCTCGTCGATCTCACTGCTGGGGGCCAACTCCCCGTCGTACTCGGCGGTGTAGCAGGCCATGCGCACCGTGACGCGATCCGGGAGGCCCGGTGCCCCCGCCTCGTACGTCCCCACATGCGCCACCGTCTCCGCGTCGAGGGAGACCGTCAGCTCCTCCTTGATCTCGCGCACCAGGGTCTCCAGGTCGCTCTCGGCGCCCTCGCGCTTGCCGCCCGGGATGTAGAAGACGTCCTTGCCGCGCGGGCGCGCACACAGAATCCTGCCGCCCTCGACCCTCACCCAGGCCACGGTGTCGATCAGCACCGGAAGCGCCCTCTTTCCTTCTCGTCCCAAGACCGGCCGAGAAGGAACCCTACCGATACGCCACGGTGCCGTTCACGTCCCCGGGCCTGAGCCGGGGGAGACATGACGACCTGCCAGGGCGATCACCGCCGCCCCGAGAACGCAGACGACGCCGGCCGCCAGATAGGCGAGGTGGTAGCCGGTGAGCCGGTCGTCGCTGGTCGCTGCGATCAGGACCATGACCGCCACTCCGATGCTGGCGCCGATCTGCTGCGCCACGACGTTCACCGCGCCGGCGACCGCGTGCCGCTCCGGCGCGACGCCGGTGAGCGCGGCGGACGTCATCGAGGGGAAGTTCAGTCCCTGGCCGATGCCGCTGATCACCAGGCCGGGCAGCACGTGCAGTACGTAGCTGCCGTGGTGCGGTGTGCTCATCCACAGCGCTGTTCCCGCGCCGATGAGGACGAGGCCCACGGCCATCAGCGTCCGCTGGGAGTACTTGGCCAGCAGGCGTCCGGTGGCGAAGTTGGCGGTGAGGAACACGGCCGCCGACATCGGCACCAGTGCGAGGCCCGACTCGAGCGGGGAGTACTTCAGCATCCCCTGCAGATACAGCGGCGCGAAGAACAGCATCCCGACCGAACCCATGTACTGGAGGAACGCCGCCAGGCTCGCGGCCCGTACCGACGCGACCCGGAAGAGGCCGAGCGGAAGCACCGGGTCGGCGGTGCGGTGCTCACGTACGACGAAGAGCAGCAGGAACACCACCGCGACGCAGAGCGAACCCCATGCCAGCGCGCCGCTACTGCTCGCGCCGACGACCAGCAGGATGAGGCCGAGCGTGCCCGATATCGCACCCGGCAGATCCAGCCGGCCGCCGCGCCCGGCACCACCGGGCAGCCCGGCGCGCGTCGCCGCCAGCACGGCCGCCCCCACCAGCACCGAGAACCACAGCACCGACCGCCAGCCGAAGAACTGGGTCAGCACACCGCCCAGCAGTACCCCGCCGCTGAAGCTCGCGGCGCCGACCGCCGCGTACACACTGAGTGCCCGGTTGCGTGCCGGACCGGCCGGAAACACCTCGGTCAGCAGGGCCAGCGCGGCCGGACCCGACAGGGCCGCGCCGATGCCCTGGACCGCCCGCGCACCGAGCAGCACCCAGGTGTCCGGCGCCAGAGCCCCGGCCAGCGCGGCCACCGTGAACAGGGCGACACCCCATTCGAACACCCGCCGTCGGCCGAACACATCGGCCAGGCGGCCGCCCACGAGCAGGAAGCCGGCGAACGTGACGGCGTAGGCGATCATCACCCACTGGAGCGTGGTGTCGTCCAGGCCGAAACGCTCCCCGACGGACGGCAGGGCGGCATTGAGTACCGCGAGACCGCTCACGTCCAGCGCGAGCGCCCCGGCCAGCACCCCGAGTGCCAGGCCCGGCCTGTGCTGTGGCATCACCTCGGTACTGGTCACGCGGGCTCCCCGAGGAACTCGTCGCCGACTGTGTCCGACATGCCGGGCCGCACGGCCGAAAGAAGGTGTGGGGAATGTCTGGATAAGGTGCCGTCGGTACCCGGGGCGCGAGCCTCAGCCGGCGTCGGCTCGTGTTCCATGATTTTCATGCCGAGCAGCTTGCAATGCCGCTCGCCTGCTGTCCAGGCCGACCCTGACGCGTATGCGATCAAAGCGCATGGCGCACAGGGGTGTTGGGCGAGAAGAGACCGAACCGGTCACTCCGGGGATCAAATCACGCCAGTGCGCCTGCCGACCCGCGGATCACTCTTGTTTCACCATTCACAGGGTGGCAGTCTGCTGATCGCCGGTCGGGCGAGATCCTGAGCAGATCCCGATCTGATTCAGCCAGAACGACTTAACGGGGGTCGGGTCGCGGTGCAGGTACGAGTCTCTCCACAGTCATGCCTTCCTGAGTCGTATCGCGAATCCCTTTACCACTGACGGGACTTCCTCACGTCCGGGCTCCACCGCGACGCTCGACACGTCGAAGCGAATCTTCCGTGTCATGAGCCATCCCCATTTCCCGAGCCGCTGCGATTCCTGCCGCTCTTGCATGGCTGACGAAGTTTCCGAGCCCTCGATCAGCCGGCCGCATGCCTTACCGGTATTTTCCGTACGCCCTGCCGAGGAGCCGAAATGCCCCAAGAGCACGCAGCACGAGATTCGCATGACATAACGGATTTTCTGCTGTCTCGCGTTGCTGAGCTGATGGACACGTCCAAGGACGCGGTGGATCGCTGGGCACCGATGCACCAGTACGGCCTGGACTCGCTGAAGTTGTCGACTCTCGCCGCCTCGCTGTCCGAATTCCTCGGCTGGAGAGTTCCGGTCACCTGGATGTGGCAGTACCCGACACTCGGCGAGCTGTCCCGTGCGCTCGTCGACGGTCCGCGTACCGCGGAGACCGCGACCGCGGCCCCGGGCAACGACCGCCGTGTCGCGTCGCACGAGCCCATCGCGATCGTGGGCATCGGCTGCCGGTTCCCCGGCGGACCCGACCCGTCCACGTTCTGGCAGCTGCTGACCGAGGGCGGCGACGCCGTCGGCCCGGTGCCGGCCGCACGGCGCGAACTCATCGGCGACAAGGCGCGCTGGGGCGGGTTCATCGACGGCATCGACCAGTTCGATCCGCTGTTCTTCGGCATCTCACCCCGCGAAGCCGTCCAGATGGACCCGCAGCAGCGCCTCGTACTGGAGCTGGCCTGGGAGGCGCTGGAGGACGCGGGTGTCGCGCCCCACAGCCTCGTCGGCAGCGACACCGGCGTGTTCATGGCCTCCTGCTGGGGCGACTACGCCGCGCTGGCGCACTATCGCGGCCCCGACAGCCAGATCACCCCGCACACCGCGACCGGCATGCACGACGGCATCATCGCCAACCGCGTCTCCTACATCCTCGGCCTCCAGGGCCCGAGCATGGCCATCGACGCCGCCTGCGCCGGATCGCTGGTCTCCGTGCACGTGGGATGCCAGTCGATCTGGATGGGCGAGAGCGAGCTGGTGCTGGCCGGTGGCGTGAACCTGAGCTTCGTCTCCGACTACTACACCGCCATGGACGCGATGGGCGCGCTCGCCCCGGACGGCCGCTGCAAGTCGTTCGACGCCCGGGCCAACGGATACGTACGTGGTGAGGGCGCCGGAGTCGTCGTGCTCGCCCCGCTGAGCGTGGCCCTCGAACGCGATCTGCCCGTGTACTGCGTGATCAAGGGCAGCTCGTCCAACAACGACGGTCTGAGCAACGGCATGACCGCGCCCAACCCCCAGGCGCAGGAGCTGATGCTCCGCAACGCGTACCGGCGGGCAGGCATCGCGCCGTCCCTCGTGGACTACATCGAGTGTCACGGCTCCGCGACCCCCCTCGGCGACCCGATCGAGGCCAATGCCATCGGCGCCGTCCTGGGCGGCGACCGCACGGAGCCCCTGCGGCTCGGTTCCGTCAAGTCCAACGTCGGACACCTGGAGGCGGCGGCCGGCATCGTCGGCCTCGTCAAACTCGCCCTGTCGATCCGCAACGGCGTGCTGCCGCCGAGCCTGCACTACACCGCCCCGAACCCGCAGATCATGTTCGACGAGTACAACCTCACCGTCCAGGACCGGCTGACGCCGTGGCCGCGACGGTCCGACGCGCGCCGGGGAGGCGTCAGCTCGTTCGGCTTCGGCGGCGCGATCTGCCACGTCGCCGTCGAGGAGCTGCCGCGCCCCGAGAGCTCGCTCCTCCTGCTGGCCGCGGACTCCAAGGAGGAGCTGGCCGAGCGGGCCTCGGCGCTGCGCGACGAGAACGACCTGCGGGCCCTCTGCGGTCGGACGCCCGGCGACGGCAGCTTCCGGCTCGCGGCCGCCGCCCGCGACATGACCCGACTCAGGGCGCAACTCGACGCCTTCAGCGCCGGCGCGACCGCCGACGGACTGAGCGTCGGGGAGATCACCGGACGCAAGCCGCGGGTGGCGTTCCTGTTCTCCGGCAACGGTTCGCAGTGGGTGGGCATGGGCAGGCAGCTGCTCGCCGGCCATCCCGTGTTCCGACGGTCCATGATGAAGTCCGACAAGCGGATGCGGGAACTGCTCGGCTTCTCACTCGTCGATCAGATGCTGTCGGCCGACGGCCGCATCGACGACATGGACGTGTTCCAGCCGCTGCTGTTCTCCCTGCAGGTCGCTCTGGCCGACACCTGGCGCTCGCTGGGGGTGGAGCCGGACGTCGTCACCGGACAGAGCGTCGGTGAGTTCGCCGCCTCCCACATCGCCGGTGCGCTCGACTTCGAGGACGCCTCGCTCCTGGCCGCCCACCACGGTCGGCTCCTCCAGCAGCTGGCCGTCGGACGCGGCGACGGCATCGTGGTCATGACCGGTGCGGACGTCGTCAAGCAGTATCTGACCGGCCGGCTCACGGTCGCCGGTCACAACGGCCTGAACTCCACACTGGTCACCGGCACACCGCAGGAGATCGACGGACTCGTCCAGCGGCTGACCGAAGAGGGCCTCACCAGCCATCGCGTACGGATGGGCCACGCACCGCACTCGCCGCTGGTCGACCACGTACTCGCCCCGCTGAAGGTCGAACTCGCCGGCATCAAGCCGCAGGCCACGCGCATCCCGATGATCTCCACGGTCACCGGTGAACTCGTCGACGGCGCGGAGCTCGGGCCGGACTACTGGGCGAACAACCTGCGCCAGGAGATCCGGGTGGTCGACGCCCTGACGACCCTGCGCGACCACGACATCGACGCCGTGATCGAGCTGAGCCCGCACCCCGTACTGCTCAAGTCCGTGTCGGAGATCCTGTCGGCGACCACCCTGCCCTCGCTCCGCCGCGGCGCCGACGAAGCCTCGACCCTGCTCGGCTCGCTCGGCGCGCTCTACACCGCGGGCCTTACCGTCACTCCCGGCCCGTTCACCGCGGGCGACCGGGGACGCCACGCCGTGCCGACCCGGGGCGACGTCGCGGCCGACGAACAGGTGCACCTCGTACCCGTCACGGCGCGCACGGCGGACGCGCTGGCCGCCACCTGCCGTGAGCTGTCCAACCATGTCGAACGCGACGCGGGCCTGCGGGTCTCCGACCTCGCCTACACGCTCGCGACCAGGCGTACCCACCACAACCAGCGGATAGCGCTGTTCGCCCGCAACCGTCAGGACGTCCTGGACGGACTCGCCCGGGTCGCCGCCGGTCAGCCACACCCCGATGTCGTGATGGGCACGGTCGCCGGCAACAGCGACCGGCGGGTGGCGCTGGTGTTCTCCGGCGGCGGAACCCAGTGGGTCGGCATGGGCCGCGAACTCATGCGCTCGCACGCCGGATTCCGTACGTGGATGAACGCCTGCGACGCCGCCGTGCGCGCGGCCGGCGGCTGCTCGGTGCTCGACGAGCTCGCCGCTCCGGCCGACCGGGCCAGGTTCGAGGAGATGGACTTCCAGCAGCCTGTTCTCTTCGCCTTGCAGGTCTCGCTGGCGAAGGTCTGGCTCGCACTCGGCATCCAGCCGACCGCCGTCGTCGGGCACAGCCTCGGCGAGGTCGCGGCCGCCTGCGTCGCCGGTGCGCTGTCGCTGGAGGACGCCGCCCGCGTCGTGGTCGCCCGGTCACACCTGCTCGAACGCGTGGCGGCCCCGGGCGCCATGATCTCCGTCGACCTGCCGGAGGAGGAGCTGCTGCCGAGGCTCGCCCCGTACGCCGAGCACGCGGCCGTCGCCGTGGTCAACAGCCCCACCAGCGCGGCCGTCTCCGGCTCGCCGGAAGCCGTCGACGCCCTGGAGGCCGACCTGCGGCGGGACGGGATCTCGACCCGGAGGATTCGCGTCGAAAGGCCGGTGCACAGCCCCGGCATGGACCCGCTGACCCAGCCGCTGCGCGAACTCATCGACGGCATCACCCCACGGACGAACATCATCCCCTTCCGTTCCACAGCACTGGCCGACACGGTGAACCCGGTCGCCGACGTCGACTACTGGGTGCACAACCTGCGCAACCAGGTCCGGTTCGCCGAGACGATCGGTGCCTTGGTCGACGACGGCGTCGGCACCTTCATCGAGATCGGCCCGCACGAGACGCTGCGCGGCGCGGTCGAGGAGATCGCGCTGACCCGTGGGGCCCAGGTGCACGCGATCAACTCCCTGCGGCGCGAGGAGAGTGACGTCCGCTGCCTGCTGGGGGCCGCCGCGTCGTTGTACGTCAGGGGCCTCCCGCTGACCTTCGACTCGTTGTTCGCCGACGACGTCGAGGTCGTGGAGACCCCGCTCGTGCAGTGGCAGAAGGACCGCTACTGGCTGGACACCACGCCGCGCCCCCAGGTCGCGCCGTCGTCGGCACCGGTCGCCCAGACCGTCACCGAGTCCGTGGTCGCGACCGTGGCCCAGCCCGCCGTGGAGGCCGTGGCGGACAGGCCGCTGGAGGAAGTCGTCCTCGGCGAGATCGCCGACGCGCTGGGCGTGGCGGCGAGCAAGTTCGACGAAGGCGCCACCCTGCGGGACTTCGGCCTCGACTCGATGCTGGCGATCCGCCTCGTCAACAGGTTGCAGTCGCTGTACGGGCAGCGGGTGTCGCCGGTGGTGTTCCTGGACGGCCGGACCATCTCCGAGGTCGTCGCCCACGTCGTCGAGGCCGTCGGCCGACCGGCAACGACCACGGCGGTCGAGCCGGAGCCGCAGCCGGTGCCGCAGCCGGTGCCGGTGCCGGAACGAGCACCAGGACCAGAACGAGCACCAGCACCAGCACCGGAAGCCGAGTCGACCCGGACCTTCCTCGACGACCTCTCCGAGCTGGACGCCGAGGAGCTGGTGGACGAACTGGCCATGCGCGGGTTGCTGGAAGCCACCGACGCACCGGCGCTGGACCAGCTGCGCGCCGACGGCCTCGGTCTCCGACTGGCACCGGCCTCGCACGGCCAGGCCTCGCTCTGGTTCATGCAGCAGGTCTCGCCGGACGCCGTGCCCTACAACTTCATGGTGGCCGCCCGGATCCGGACCGAGGTCGACGAGCAGGCGCTCGACCGCGCCGTACAGGCTGTCATGGAGCGGCACCCCGCCCTTCGTACGCTCTTCGTCGAGGCCGGCGGCAGCCCGCACCAGGTCATCCTGGACGAACCGGTGTACGAGTTCGTGGTCGTGGACAGCACGGACCTGGACGACGAACAGGCCCGCGAGGACCTGGCCGAGTACGGCCACCTGCCGCTGGACCTGGACAACGGGCCGCTGGTGCGCGTGGTGCTGATGACTCGTGGGCCCGCTGACCACTACCTGCTGGTGCTCGTGCACCACATCGCGTCGGACG
Source organism: Streptomyces sp. NPDC003379 (assembly GCF_053589195.1). Lineage (NCBI taxonomy): Bacteria > Bacillati > Actinomycetota > Actinomycetes > Kitasatosporales > Streptomycetaceae > Streptomyces > Streptomyces sp. NPDC003379. The sequence goes on from NZ_JBSFRK010000041.1 coordinate 10,533, forward strand.
CGGCATCGGCCGATGTGATGATCCGCGAGCTCCAGGAGTTCTACGAGGGCGCCGACCCCGCCGACAGAGAACCGGTCGCGCCCTACACGGAGTTCGTCGAGTGGGAGCGGCAGTGGCTGGCGGGACCGGCGGCCGACGCGGCACTGAGCTGGTGGTCGCGGAAGCTGGCCGACCCGCCCGCCCACCTCGACCTGTCCACCAAGGAGCGCCCCCCGGGCGTCACCTACGAAGGCCGCGACCTCACGTTCCGCTGGAGCGCCGAAGAGACCCGCCTGCTCAGGGAGTTCGCGGTACGCGAAGGCGTGTCGATCAGCACGGTCGTGCTGGCCGGCTTCTTCGCCACGCTCAACCGCGCGGCCGGAGTCCAGGACTCCGTGCTGGCCACGGCCATCGCCCAACGCGCCGAACCCGGCTGGGAGTCCGCCATCGGGTACTACCTGAACACGGTGCTGGTGCGGGCGAGACCCGCCGCGGACCGTAGCTTCCGGGACCTGCTGAGCGAGGTCCACTCCTTCTCGCTCGGCCTCCTGGAGCACATGAACTACCCCCTCGACCTGCTGGCGTCCCGGCTGAAGCCGCCGAGGGCCGAGGGCCGCTCCCCGTGGTTCGACGTGGTGGTGAACTGGCTGTCATCGGACGCCTTCCCCCGGTCCGTCAAGCTCTTCCACGGCATCGGCGACACCATCGCGCCCGACAGCGCCCTGCCGCTCGAACCGCTGCACGTGCGCAGACACCTCGCCAAATTCGACCTGGAGATCTCGATGGCCGACATCGACGGCGAGGTCGTCGGCCACATCCAGTACAAACCGAGCTACCTAGAGAGGCAGACCGTGACGGGACTGCTCGCGCTCTACCGCACCGTGCTCTTCGACTCGATCGCCCACCCCGACCTGGCACTCCGGGACATCGCGCGGAGCGGCCGCCCCGAGGAGACGGACCAGTGACCGAGACCCTGCACTCCGAGTTCATCGAACAAGCGGTCAAGAACCCGCACGCGCCCGCCGTCTACTCCGACGCCGGCGTCCTCACCTACGGCGACCTGGACGAGCGGTCCCGCGAACTGGCCGAACGGCTCGTCGCCGAGGGCGCGGGGCCCGGTGTCCCGGTCGGCATCTGTGTCGAGCGCACACCCGACCTGCTCGTCGGCATCCTGGCCACCCTGCGCGCAGGCTCCTGCTACCTACCCCTGGACCCGAGGTATCCGGCCGAGCGGCTGACCTTCATGGTCCGGGACAGCGGGACCCGCCTGCTGCTGACCACGCCCGCGTCCCGGGCCAACTGCCCCGCGGGACCGACCGTGGTCGTGCTGGACGGGACGGTGACGACCGAGCCCGGCGAGCGGCCCGTGCCGATCGTGCCCGGCGACACCGCGTACATCATCTACACGTCGGGATCGACCGGCCGGCCCAAGGGCGTGGCCATTCACCACAGCGGCTGCGTCGCCATGCTGTCCGAAATGGACCGGGTCTTCGAAGGCTGCGACCTGAGCGGCGTCTCGGCGGCGAGTTCGGTCTGCTTCGACATGTCCGTGATGGAGATCTTCGCCGCGCTGTGCCGCGGCGGCGCCGTCGTGCTCGTGGAGACCGCCGTCCACCTGCCGGAGAGCCCTTACGCCGACAGGATCACCCACCTCAACGTCGTCCCGTCGGTGATGAACGGCCTGCTCGACGCCGGGTACCTGCCACCGAACGTACGCACGGTCGTGTTCGGCGGCGAACCCCTGCGGCGCAAGCTGGTCGACCGGGCGTACCAGCAGACCAGTGTCGAGCGGGTCTTCAACGCCTACGGCCCCACCGAGGGAACGGTCTTCTGCTCGTTCAAGCTGGTGCCGGAAGAGGACACCGACGAACCCTCGATCGGCACGCCGTCAGCCGGCGCCCGTGCCTACGTGCTCGACGAGGACCTGAAGCAGCTGCCGGCCGGTGTGCCCGGTGAGCTCTACATCGGCGGCGTCGGCCTCGCCCACGGCTACGTCAACCGGCCGCGCACCACGGCCGAACGGTTCGTGCCGGACCCGTTCCTGGACGGCGAGCGCATGTACCGCACCGGTGACGTCGTCACGTTCACCGACGACGGCGAACTCCAGTTCGGCGGCCGCACCGACCACCAGGTCAAGCTGCGCGGCTACCGCATCGAGCTGGAAGAGGTCGAGGCCCGGCTGACCGGCTGCCCCGAGGTCAGGGAAGCCGCCGCCGTCGTACGGGGCAACAGGCTCATCGGCTATGTCGTGCCCGAGAGCGACCCCGAGAGCGATCCCGAGGGCGGCCCCGGGGACGGCGTCCGGCGGGACGCCGCGCTCCAGACCACCATCACCGGCAAGCTCGCCACCGAGCTGCCCGACCACATGGTGCCGGGGACGATCGTGTTCCTGACCGCGCTGCCGTTGGCGCCGGGCGGAAAGCTGGACCGCGCCGCGCTTCCCGAGCCGCCGGCCGCCGACACCGGCCCGCCCGCGACGGCCGCCGGCACACCGACCGAGGTGGCCCTGTCGGAGATCTGGGGCCAGCTGCTCGGCCTCGAACCGGCGGGCATCGACGTCAAGGCCGCCTTTTACGACCTCGGCGGCGACTCCCTGCTCCTCGTCCGGCTCGCCAGGCTGATGACCCGGCGGTTCGGCCGCCGCGTCCGCGTGCCCGACCTGTTCAGCTTCCGCGACATCTCCTCCCTCGGCCGCTGGCTCGACGACGAGAGCGGCGCCACCCCCGAGGTGGTCCAGTCGGCCCGCCTGCGCGGCAACGCCCGTCGCGCCGCGCTGCGCGGCCGCGCCACCTCCACCGGCGGCTGAGCCACCCCGACCCGACCCGAAGCAGGAGCCTTCCCATGACCGAAAGCCCCGAGCAGGACTACGACCCGGGCGATGTGGCCGTCATCGGCATGTCCCTCCGCGCGCCCGGCGCCAGGACCAAGGAACAGTTCTGGGACAACCTCGTGCACGGCAGGGAGTCCGTGTCGTTCCTCGCCAAGGACGACATCCACGTCGACGAGACCCTGATCCACAGCCCGTCCTACGTGCGGGCCTGCGGCGTCCTCGACACGTACGACAAGTTCGACCCGTCGGTGTTCGGCATCAGCGACCGCATGGCGGCCGCCATGACCCCGGAGAACCGGCTGTTCCTGGAGAGCGCGTGGGAGACACTTGAGGACGGCGGCTACGACCCGGACCGGGTCACGGCCGAGATAGGCATGTACGGCGCCAACAACCCGCAGACCGCCGCGCTCTACAGCTCCCCGCCGGACCGGGTGTCGGTCGGCCCCGAGGCGATCGAGGCGAGCCTGGCGTGGTCGCCGGACACCATGACGTCCAACGCGCTGTACTACATGGGCCTGACCGGCGAGGCCGTCACCGTCGCCGCGGTCTGCGCCGGCTTCCACTACGCGGTGCACCTCGCCTGCCAGTCGCTGCTGCTGGGCCAGACCGACATGGCGGTCGCCGGTGGCGCCATGGTCCGGCTGCCGCACCCCCGCGGTCATCTGTGGGAGGAGAACCGCATCCTGTCCAAGGACGGCCACTGCCGCCCCTTCGACGCCAACGGCACCGGCACCGCGCTGTCCAGCGGTGTCGTCACGGTGCTGCTGAAGCCGGTGGCACAGGCCGTCGCCGACCGCGACCACATCTACGCCGTCGTCAAGGGCACGGCCATCAACAACAACGGTGTCAGCGCGATGGCCTACGGCCTGGCCCAGCCCGAGCGGCTGAGCGCGTGCATCGCCAACGCCATGGAGGTCGCCGGCGTCACCCCGGACACCGTGTCCATGTACGAGGCCAACGGTCTCGGCATGCCGATGACCGACGAGCTGGAGGTGCACGCGGCGAGCATGGCGTTCGGCAAGCAGACCGGCACCACCTCGATCGGCGGGGTCAAGGGCAACGTGGGCCACGGCGGTGTGGTGTCGGGCGGCTTCGGCGCGATGAAGACCGTGCTGGCCCTGCACCACAAGAAGCTCGCGGCGACGATCAACCTGACGGAGGTCAACCAGGACCTCGACCTCCCCAGCACCCCGTTCGTGCCGCAGCTGGAATCGGCGGACTGGGAGCCGGAGTCCGGAATCCGCCGTGCGGGCGTCACCTCGCTCGGCGGCGGTGGCTACAACGCGCACCTCGTTCTCGAGGAGGCGCCGGCCGTCGCCGAGCGTGCCCCCGAGGCCGTCGGCAGGCCACGCCTCGCCACGCTCTCCGCCCTGGACGACGAAGCGCTGGCGCGTCAGCGCGGGAGGCTGAAGGAGTGGCTGGTCGCCAACCCCGGCCTGCGCCTGGACGACATCTGCTTCAGCCTCACCATGGGCCGCAAGGTGATGGACCGCCGGTGGGCGGCCGTGGTCCGCAGCCGCGCGGAGCTGATCGAGGCGCTGTCCGCCGACACCACCCGCGGCCCGGCCGCCACGACCGGCAACGCCCCGCGGGTGGACCTGGGCTCCTTCCACCGCAACGACAACGGGATCGTGCACTCCGGACAGGACCCACAGGCACTGTCCGATCTGGCCGCCGCCTGGGTGAACGGCCAGCAGGTGGACTTCGCCTCCCTGCACCAGGGGGAGACCAGCCACCGCGTGCCACTGCCCACCTATCCGTTCCAGCCGCGCCGGTTCTGGCGTACGGACTGGTGACCGTGAGCACACCGGCACTGGACACCGTGGACCTGGGCGACCCGAACACCTTCGCCGACCACGACCTCGACGACTTCTGGCGCACCCTGCGGGACACCGCCCCGGTGTACTGGAACCCTCCGGCCGACGGCCGCCGCGGGTTCTGGGTGCTCTCCCGCTACGACGACATCATGGCCACCTACCGGGACAACGTGAACTTCACGTCCGAGCGGGGCAACGTGCTCGTCACGCTGCTCGGCGGCGGTGACGCCGGTGCGGGCCGGATGCTGGCCGTCACCGACGGGCACCGGCACCACGAGCTGCGCAAGATCCTTCAGCGGGTGCTCTCGCCGAGGGTGCTCGACGAGGTCGCGCGGACGGTACGGACCAACACCCGGGAGCTGCTCCGCGAGGCGGTCGGGTCCGGCGGCTGCGACTTCGCCGAACAGATCGCCAGCCGGATCCCGATGACCACGATCTCGAACCTGCTCGGCGTGCCCGAACAGGACCGGGACTTCCTTCTCGCCCAGACCAAGACCGCGCTGTCGACCGACGGCGCGGGCGTCGACGAGGACGTCGACGAGGACGTCGACGGGGTCGACTCCGAGATGGCCCGCAACGAGATCCTGATGTACTTCATGGACATCGTCGAGGAGCGGCGGGAGTCGCCGGGCGACGACGTGATCAGCATGCTGATCGGCAGCTCCATCGACGGTGTGCCGCTGTCCGACGAGGACATCGTGCTCAACTGCTACAGCCTGATCATCGGCGGCGACGAGACCAGCCGGCTCACGATGATCGACTGCGTCGGCACGCTCGCGGACCGGCCGGAGCAGTGGCGTCGGCTCAAGCACGGTGAGGTGGGGATCGACACCGCCGTGGACGAGGTGCTGCGCTGGGCGTCACCCACGATGCACTTCGGGCGCAGTGCCATCAAGGAGACCGAACTGCACGGCGTACGGCTGCGGCCGGGCGAGATCGTCACGCTCTGGCACGCCTCCGGCAACCGGGACGAACGTACCTTCGACCGGCCCGGGGAGTTCGACCTCGGCCGTACCCCCAACAAACACATGGCCTTCGGCTATGGCCCGCACTTCTGCGTCGGCTCGTACCTGGCCAAGGTGGAGATCTCCGAACTGCTCATGGCCCTGCGGGACTTCACCACCGGCTTTGAACGGACCGACGAGGCGCTGCGCATCCGGTCCAACTTCCTGACCGGGTTCTCCACGATGCCGGTGCGGTTCCGTCCCGATCACTCCGGACTGAAAGAGATCGGCTGAGTGATGAATATCTATATTTCAGGGCAAGGGGCATTCGCGGTACAGGTTGCGGAGGCGCTGCTCGACGAAGGACACCGGATCGTCGGTGTGGCCGCACCCCGGCTGCGCAAGGGGCAGTCCGACGAGAGCAACGCGCTGTCCTGGGACCGCCTGCGCTCCTGGGCCTACCCCAGGAGCATTCCGTGGACCGACTCGGCCGAGCTGCGCGCGATGCATGTCCCGGACGGCGTGGACATCATCGTCGCCGCGCATTCGCACGCCTTCCTCGGCCGCCGGACGCGTGCCAGGGCCGCCGTCGCCACCATCGGCTATCACCCGAGCCTGCTGCCGCTGCACCGCGGCCGGGACGCGATCCGCTGGACGATCCGCGACGGTGACAAGGTGACGGGCGGCAGCGTCTACCACCTCACCGAGCGCACCGACGGCGGCCCGCTCGCCGCCCAGGAGCACCTGTTCGTGCCCCCGGGCTCGACCGCGCAGAGCCTGTGGCGCGACCACCTGGCCCCGCTCGGTGTGCGGTTGCTGTTGAAGGTGGTCGGCGACCTCGCCGAGGACAGGCGGATCGAGGTCCCGCAGGACGAGAAGCTGGCGACCTGGGAGCCCGCGATGGGCGCGCCGCCGCTGTTCAAGCCCGAACTCATCGCGCTGCCCGGAACGGCGTACGTCGATGGCAGCAAGTGGGCGCTCCACGCACGGTGAAAGTCGGCCCGCAGGAAGCATCCGGGGAGTCCGGATCACCTGCGGGCCGACCTCGCGTCGGGGAGCGGTGCGCCTTGGGCGGAGTCAGGCGTGTCGTCGGGCCCACAAGGGAGTGACCAGAGAGATGAGGACGGCGGCGACGCCGATCTGGAAGATGTGCCTGATCCAGTCGATGCCACCGGTGTCGCGTACGCCGAAGCCGCTGGCGAGCGCGTTGCCGGCGACGGCGCCGACAATACCCAGGAGAACCGTCATCCACAGGGGGATGGGCTGACGGCCGGGCAGCACCAGCTTGGCCAGCAGACCGATGATGAGCCCCGCGATGATGGCCCACAGGAACGACATGACATCTCCTCCTGTCTGAAACTGTGCAGAACGTACAGCCCCGTGTGCCCTGCAGACCGCACCGTATGCGTCGCTGTTTCCATCCCGGCGTGATCGGTTACCCATCCGGCATGGCACGGACACCGGAATCACCTGACCCTCACGGCGCGCCCGAAGAGCCGACTTCCCTGCCGAAGAGGTCGTGGCGCGCGGTGCTGAAGCGCACAGTGAAGGAGTTCAAGGACGACGAGCTCGCCGACCGGGCCGCGGCCCTGACGTATTACGGCATCCTCTCCCTCTTCCCGGCTCTGCTGGTGCTGGTGTCCCTGCTCGGTATCGCGGGCGAGTCCGCCACCCAGCAGGTGATGGACAACCTGCGCGACCTCGCTCCCGGCCCTGGCCGGGACATCATCTCCAACGCTGTGCAGCAGCTGCAGGGCAAGGGCGGCACCGGCTCGATCATGGCCGTCGTGGGTCTGGTGCTGGCCGTGTGGTCGGCCTCCGGCTACATCGCGGCGTTCATCCGCACCTCGAACGCCGTCTACGACATGCCCGAGGGCAGGCCCGCGTGGAAGGTGCTGCCCCTGCGCCTGGGCCTGACGGTGGTCCTGATGGTCCTCACGGTCGTCAGCGCGCTGATCGTGGTGTTCACCGGCCCCCTGGCCCAGCGGGCAGGCTCGGCGCTGGGAGTCGGCGACACGGCCATGACGGTGTGGTCGATCGCCAAATGGCCCGTCCTCGTCCTGCTCGTCGTCATCATGATCGCGATCCTGTACTGGGCCTCGCCCAACGCCCGGGGCCGCGGCTTCAAGTGGGTGACCCCCGGCAGCTTCCTCGCGCTGCTGCTGTGGATGATCGCCTCGGTCGGCTTCGCGTTGTACGTGGCGAACTTCGCCTCCTACAACAAGACCTACGGCACCCTGGCCGGCGTCGTCGTCTTCCTGGTGTGGCTGTGGCTCACCAACCTCGCGATCCTGCTCGGCCTGGAGTTCGACGCGGAGATGGCCCGCCAGCGGGCCATGGAGGGTGGCCACCCCGAGACCGACGAGCCGTACGTCGAACCGCGCGACACCGCCAAATGGACCGAAGAAGACCGCCGCCGTCTCGACTGAACCCATCGGCACGGCAGGCATGACGGGCACCCCAGGCATGACAGGCACGCCAAGCACGCCAGGCATGACAGGGCCGGGAGGGGGAAACTGCCACACATGATCGGCTTGACGGACCTCAAAGAAGGCGACCGGCGGCTCACCCGTCGCATGGCCCACTGGACCTCGCCCCTGACGCGCCACGTACTGCCCGCGGTGGAGTCGGCGGCCGAACGCACCAAACTGTGGTGGGCCGCCGCGGCGATCATGTCCGCCACCGGCGGCTACCGGGAACGGAAGGCCGCGGTCGCGGGACTGGCCGGCATGGGCGTCGCGGGGCTGGTCTCCAACACGGTGTGCAAGCAGCTCTACGAACGACGCAGGCCGCCCGAGGAGCTGATCCCTCATGACGATGTCAAGGATCGCCCGGACAGCTCCTCGTTCCCTTCCGGGCACACCGCGGCAGCCGTCGGCTTCACCGCCGCCGTGGCCGCGACCAGCCCCGGCTGGGGCGCTGTCTGCGCGGTCCCCGCGGCGGCGGTCGCGGTCGAGCGGGTGCACTCCGGCGCGCACTACCCCACCGACGTGGCCGTCGGCGCCGTGATCGGGCTGGCCGGCGCCTGGCTGGTCCACAGCACACCCAAGCTCCTGCTGCGGCACTGGCTGTGAAGTGCCTGCCGGCCGCCTACTGGGGCTCGGTCGCGAGCTGGATCAGGTTGCCGCAGGTGTCGTCGAAGACGGCGGTGGTGACCGGGCCCATCTCCAGGGGCTCCTGGGTGAAGCGGACACCGAGGCCGCGCAGCCGCTCGTACTCCGCGTGCACGTCCTCGACGGCGAACTGTGCGAGCGGGATGCCGTCCTCGACGAGTGTGTCGCGGTACGGCTTGACGGCCGGGTGGGCCGCGGGCTCCAGGAGGAGTTCGACGCCGCCGGGCTCGTCGGGCGAGACGACGGTCAGCCACCGGTCCTTCTCGCCCACCGGGACGTCGTGCTTCTTCACGAAGCCGAGGATCTCGGTGTAGAAGCGCAGGGCCTCGGCCTGGTCGTCGACGAAGACGCTGGTCAGATGGATCTTCATAGGGTGCTCTCCGATGCGTCGGGCGGGTCGGTCACGAGGCCATCGCTCGGTGATCCGCCGGGGCGGGGCCCTGTTCACATCATGGAACTTGTAGCGGCCTTCCCGCCTGGTCTCGACGAGCCCGGCGGCCTCCGGCACGGCGAGGTGCTGGGAGACCGCCTGGCGCGAGATCCCGAGCCGGTGCTTCATGCTCAGCCGCGAGCAGATCTGGAGGTCGGCCAGTGCTTTGACCAAAGTCATAGGCGCACCCCCGCTGTGGTGGGGTTCTCCGTACCTTCCGTCAGGGGGGTGCCTCCATGGCCCGCCGCTGTGCTCCCATGGGTCAATGATCTTGGGGCGGGCGTACTGCCGGCCACCCGTTCGACAACCCGACACCCCGCCACCGCAGGGATGTCGGGTGCTGTCGTACGCCTTCCGGCGATGTGAGGCAACCACCATGACGCAGCCGCGAAACTCCACCACACGTGACGCCAAGGGCGTCCGCAGAGTCGCCCTGGGCGCGGTGACGGCGCTCGCCGTCACGGCGACCCTGGCGATGCCGCTCTCCACCGCATGGGCCGACTCCGGCACCCACAAGGCCGGTTACGGCCGGGCGGACCTCCAGCGAGACCTGGACGGCATCGTCCGCGAGGACGGAGTGGTGGGCGCCCAGGGCACGTTGGTGAACGGAAAGCACCGCAGCTCCGTGAGCAGCGGCACCGCCGAACTCGGCACCGACCGGCCGGTCCCGCGCCAGGGCTACTTCCGCATGGGCAGCAATACCAAGACCTTGGTCTCCACCGTGGTGCTGCAACTGGTCGGCGAAGGGCGCATACGCCTCGACGACACCGTCGACCGATGGCTGCCCGGAGTGGTCGAGGCCAACGGCAACGACGGCAGGCGGATCACCGTACGGCAGTTGCTGCAGCACACCAGCGGCCTGCCCGACTACGACGACAGCCTGCCCATCACCGACGAGGAGGAGTTCCAGAAGCACCGCTTCGACCACTACGAGCCGCGGGGCCTGGTCGACCTGGCCCTGCGGAACCGGCCCCTCTTCGAGCCCGGCGAAGGATGGAGCTACTCCAACACCGGTTACATACTGGCCGGAATGATCATCGAGAAGGCGACGGGCCATCACTGGAGCGACGAGGTCCGCACCCGGATCATCGAACCCCTCGGCCTCAAGCACACCTTCTCGCCGGGCGGGCGCACCGGCCTTCCCCAGCCGCACGCCAAGGCGTACCAGCAGTTCAAGCCGGGGGGCCGACTGGTCGACAGCACCGAGGTGAACATGACGTGGGGCGGCTCGGCGGGCGACCTCATCACCACCTCGAACGACCTCACGCGCTTCTGGCAGGGCCTCCTCGGCGGCAAGCTGCTGGAGCGGAAGCAGATGGCACAGATGTTCAAGACGGTGCCCGCCCCCGACGAGGCCAGCAAGGTGGTCCAGGAAATGGGGCTCGGCGTCTTCCGGACGCGGCTCAGCTGCGGAGGCGCCTACTGGGGCCACGGCGGGACCACCCTCGGCCATCTGAACACCAACGGCTTCGTCGACAAGGGCAAGAGGGGAGTCATCGTGATGCGCTCCACCAGCATCGCCGCCGATGACCGTGACGACCGTACCGACCGGCTCATCGACGACGCCTTGTGCGCGACGAAGTGACCGCGCGCTGCTCACGTCGGCCGGATGACAGCGCGTACGCAGCCGTCCTCCTTCTCCTTGAACATCTCGTACGCCCGCGGCGCCTCGTCCAGTGAGACGCTGTGGGTCGCCAGATGGGACGTGCTCAGCTCGCCCGCCGCCATGCGCTCCAGCAGCATCGGGATGTAGCGCTGCCCGTGCTGCTGGGCGCCCCGTACGGTCAGGCCCTTGTTGATCACGGCGCCCAGGGGGAACTTGTCGACGGCCCCCGCGAACACTCCGAGGACGAAGACGGAACCGGCCTTGCGGCAGGCGTGGATGGCCTGCCGCACGGCGGTGGGGCGGTCCGTCTGGAGCCGCAGCTGCTGCTTCGCCCGGTCGTAGAGGTCGACCGGGCTGTCGCTGTGCGCCTCCATGCCGACCGCCTCGATGCACACGTCGGGGCCACGGCCACCGGTGCGTTCCCGCAGCTCGGCTCCGACATCGGTGCTCGTGTAGTCGATGACCTCGCTGCCGATGTGCCGCTCCGTCATCTCCAGCCGCTCCGGGATCCGGTCGATGGAGATCACACGCTCCGCGCCCAGCAGGATCGCGGCGCGCGCCGCCATCTGGCCGACCGCCCCGCATCCCCACACGGCGACCACGTCACCGGGCTGCACACCCGCCAGGTCGGCGCCCATCCAGCCCGTCGGCACGGAGTCGGACACGAACAGCGCGCTCGTGTCGTCGATGCCCTCGGGGACGGGGAAGGCGCCGTGGTCGGCGAAGGGCACGCGTACGTACTCGGCGTGGCTGCCGCGCAGCCCGCCCATGGCGTGCGAGTAGCCGAAGATGCCGCCGGTGTCGGCGCCGAAGAGGGCCTGGCCGATGCCGGGGTTGGTGTTCGTGTTGTCGCACAGGGACCACAGGTCGTTGGCGCAGTACCAGCAGCGGCCGCAGCCGACGAAGGACGAGACCACCACGCGGTCGCCGACGGAGTGCCGGCGCACACCGGCTCCCACTTCGACGACCTCGCCGAGGAACTCGTGACCGATGACGTCCCCGGACCGCATGAAGGGGATGTATCCGCCGATGAGATGCAGGTCGGAGCCGCAGGTGGTGCCCGCGAGGAGCCGTACGATCACGTCCTGCTCGTTGCGCAGGACGGGGTCGGGCACCTGCTCGACGCCGAGCTTGTTGACGCCTTCCCAGCAGAGAGCCTTCACAGCACTCCCTCCCCGCCCGCGCGCCGGCTCAGCAAGCCGACGAGTTTTCCACCGGGCGTCTTGCGTGTGGTGGGAGGCGCGTCGGGCCGCATGACCTCACCCGTCTCCAGGAGCGCCTTGGCCTCGCGCAGGGCGCGGCGCAGATCCTGGCGCGGGTCCGCACCGGCGAGCCGTGCGGGCACGGACCGCGTGATCTTCGACTGTGGCGCTGCGAAGCGCACGGCCAGCTCCGTTCCGCGATCCCCCGGCGCGGGGCTGGTCCGGGTCTCGATCCGTTCGCCGTACTCCCGCAGCGGCGACGGCAGCTTGTCGGCCTGCACGTCGGCCGGTCCCAGATTGATCGTCACCGTCAGCCATCGGTCCGCGGCGGCCGGATCCGCCGGGCGCGCCTTGTGACGTCGCGCGACGACGGCGGCCCCGGCGGCGAGTCCGGCGGCGGCCCACAGTGATTTTCCGGCGGTCATGGTCATGGTGGTTGGTCTTCTCGCTCGGGGCGCGTCCCGGTGAGCGCGCCGACGCGCGGCGGGTACCCACGGCTGAGCCGTGCCATCCCTGCGCGGGGGGACGCGGGCGACATGCGCGGGGGCGCGGGCGACAAGCGGGACCCGTTGGGCCAGACTTTTTACAGAGGCAGGCTTTCACCCCCGTCCGTGGGAGGGGGCTCCCGTGCTGGATGTGCCGTTCTGGTTGTGGATCGCGTTCGCCGTCACCGTGGTCGTGGCGCTGGCCGTGGACCTTCTCGCGCACAGGGAGGCACACGTCATCGGCTTCAAGGAGGCCGCCGCCTGGAGCGGGGTCTGGGTCGGACTCGCCCTTGTCTTCGGGGCGGTCGTCTTCCTGGTCCTGGGTGTGACGCCGGGGGTGGAGTACACGACCGCGTGGCTGCTGGAGAAGAGCCTGTCGGTCGACAACCTGTTCGTCTTCGCGCTGATCTTCGCCTACTTCAAGGTGCCGCGCGCCTACCAGCACCGCGTGCTGTTCTTCGGCGTCATGGGCGCGCTGGTGTTCCGAGGCGTCTTCCTGGCCGCCGGAGTCGCTGTCGTCAGCCGGTTCACCGCGGTGCTGTTCGCCTTCGCGGCCGTCCTCTTCTACAGCACCTACAAGATCCTCAAGGAGGAGGAGGACAGCTTCGACCCGGGCAAGAGCATCGCCGTACGGCTGCTGCGCAAGATCATTCCCGTCCGGGACGAGTACGCCGGGATGAGGTTCTTCGTCAAGGAGGCCGGGAAGCGGGTCGCCACCCCGCTGCTCGCGGTCGTCGCCGCGGTCGAGGCGGCCGATCTGATCTTCGCCGTGGACAGTGTGCCCGCCGTGCTCGCGGTGAGCGACGACGCCTTCATCGTCTACACCAGCAACGCGTTCGCCATCCTCGGACTGCGCGCCCTGTACTTTCTGCTCGCCGGCCTGCTGGACCGGTTCCGCTACCTGAGCAAGGGTCTCGCGCTGATCCTCTCCTTCATCGCCGTGAAGCTGATCCTTCAGGCATCACACAAGATGATCAGCAGCAGCATCCCGGAGATTCCGTCGCCGGTCAGCCTCGCTGTCATCGTCGCGGTCCTCGCGGCGTCCGTCGTGCTGAGCGTCCGGCGTCCGTGAACGCCGACTCCTACCTCACCGGCAGCTCCGAAAGTGCAATATTCAGCCCATTTTCGGGCAAAGTAGCTTAATCTTTGTATATGGCCAGAACTGAGCGTGCGACGACAGCGCAGACCGGACATGTCTGCCCCGCCTGCAACCAGCCGGTGTCCGCGCAGATCGCGCGGCACAAGACGATGGGGGTTTACGTTCCCCTGTGGAAGTCGGGCCCCTGCCACAACCCGAGCTGCCCCAAGTGCGCGCAAGAAGAGCGGAAGCCGCACGGCGCGACAGCGTGAGCGGTTACGGCACCGCGTCGGCGTCGGCGGCGGGCGCTGTCCAGCGCACGGGTACGGCGACGGGCAGGGTGACGGCGTAGTAGCGGTGCCACTCGATGTCGTCGGCGTCCACCGCCGGCCGCAGCCCCTCCGCCTCCGCCAGGAGCGCGCGCAGCGTCTCCGTGGCCTGCATACGGCTGACGGCGCCGCCGGGGCAGCGATGGTGGCCGTCACTGAAACGCAGATGCGGGGCGGACACGGCACGGTCGATGTCCAGCCGCTCGGGGTCGGGAAAGACACGCGGGTCGTAGTTGGCGGCGTCCGTGGAGACCAGGACCAGGTCGCCCCGCCGGATCAGGACGCCGTCGAGCAGCACGTCCTCGCGGGCGTTGCGCGGCAGGCCGTCGCCGAGGAAAACCACCCAGCGCAGCAGCTCATCGACGGCTCGCGGCATCAGTTCGGGGTGCTCACGCAGCCGGTCCATCAGCTCCGGATGCCGCATCAGGCCCACTGTCGCGGCGCCGAGAAAGGTCGCGGGGTTGCCGAATTCCGAGATGAGCAGGAAGACGAAGAGGTGCGCCACGTCCTCCTCGCCCAGCACCGCGGAGGCGTCGCTGAGCGCGAGCAGCCGCCCCAGCAGCCCGCCGCCCTCGGCCCGCAGCCGGGGCAGCTGTCCGAGCATCCACTCCTGCGCCACGTCCCAGCACCGCGGCACCTCCAGGTGGCTTTCGGATCCGGTGCGGAAGATCGTGAACAGCGTGTCGTCGTCGGGACAGCCGTCGTCACGCAACCCCAGCAACCGCAGGGTGAGCGCGCGTGAGAGCGGCATGATGAAGCCCTTGACGAGGTCGCCGGGCTGCTCCCCGGCGAGGAACGCGCGCGCCAGGGCGTGGGCCTCTTCGCGTACGTGTCGAGGCGTCAGATACTGCTGGTGCGGGCCCACCCCCTGATAGAGGTCCTTGAGGAGCCCGGCACGCTCGCAGTGCGTACGGATGTCCGTGACCGCGAGAGGCGGAATCAGGGGGTCCTGCCTGGGCATCGACGGGTCGGAGGTGAGGGAGAGGCTGAAGCGGCGGTCCCGGAGCACGGTCCTCACCTGCTCGTAGCCGGTGACGAGCCACGCGTCGGTCCCGGTGTTCGTGCGTACCCGGCTGATCGGACAGTCGCGCACCGCGTCGTGCAGTTCCGGTGCGAGTCGGTCTCCTCGGAAGGAGAAGGGGTAGCGGGGCGGCGTGCTCTCGTCGGGCATCCAGCGCTCCTTCAGGTCTGCGCCGCGGTGATGGCGGGGGGCTCGTCCGTGGCCGCAGGGACCGGTCGGGCGGCCCGGTCGAGAGCGTCCTCGACCGAGTCGGCGTACTGGACGAGACGGCGGTCGGCCGGGGTGAGGAAACCCTCGTCACGGGCGTGGTCCAGCATGCGGCTGAGCGGCGCGAAGAAGCGGCGGTCGTCGAGGAGGACGACGGGTTTGCGGTGGAGGCGCAGCTGCGCCCAGGCGGTGATCTCGAACAGCTCCTCCAGCGTTCCGTACCCGCCCGGCAGAGCGAGGAAGGCGTCGCTCAACGTGTGCATGAGGGCCTTGCGTTCATGCATCGAGCCGACGATCCGCAGGTCGGTCAGGTCGCGTCGGCCGTACTCGCGGTCCAGCAGAGCCCGCGGGATCACGCCGGTGATGCTGCCGCCCGCGGCCAGGACCGCGTCGGAGAGCGCGCCCATCATGCCGACGCCCCCGGCCCCGTACACGACCCGGATACCGCGTCGGGCACAGGCGTTCCCCAGGCGCCGGGCGATGGAGATGTGCTCCTCACTCACCCCCGCACTGGCGCCGGTGAACACACACAGACTCCGCGATTCGTCCGCTTCCCTCGGGGTCATGGCGCCACCAGCCCCTCGGAATCCGTCTCCGGAGAGCGGCGCAGCAGACCGGTGAGCCGTGAGTCGGGGGCGACCAGCAGTTCGTGGTCGGCGGGACCGGTGCTCGCCGCCGCCACCTCCACACCGAGGAAGTCGGCGATGTAGGCGAGGAAGTCGCGTGCCTCCGGCGGCAGGTCGCGGTAGCGGGTCACGCCCCGGGTGGGACGTTTCCAGCCGGGGAACCAGCAGTACCGGGGAGTGCACGTGCTCAGGTAGTCGTTGGCGGGGAAGAACTCGCCGTACTCACCGTGCGGCGACGCATAGCGCACGCAGACGCCGATGCGGTCGAAGTCGTCCAGGACGTCGAGTTTCGTCACCACCACGCTGGTGTAGCGGTTGAGCCCCGCGGCCCACCGGGCGTGGGACAGGTCGAGCCAGCCGCAGCGCCGGGAGCGGCCCGTGGTGGTGCCGACCTCCTCCCCGGCCCGGCGGAGCCGTTCGCCGAGTTCACCGTGGTCCTCCGTGACGAAGGGCCCGTTGCCCACCATGGTCTGGTACGCCTTCAGCACGCCGATCCTGTGACTCACCAGGGAGCCGTCCAGGCCGGTACCGCTGCTCACGGAGTGGAAGGCGGTGGGTGAGGTCGTCACGTACGGATAGGTCCCGTGATCGATGTCGAGTACGGGACCCTGGGCGCCCTCCATCAGGACGGAGTACCCGGCCTCGGCGGCGGAGCCGAGCAGCGTCACCGTGTCCGCCGCCAGTGACAGCAGCAGCTCGCGGTACTTGTCGAGCCAGATGAGGTCCGTGGACGCGTGGTCATCGGGCAGTCCGAAGAAGCGGACGTTCTGCTCGACTCTGCGCCGCAGCAGTTCCGGGGCGCGCAGATCGCCGACGCGGACGCCGATGCGGTTGGCCTTGCTGACGTTCGCCGGTCCGATACCGCGCCGTGTGGTGCCGATGACCTCGGTGCAGCGCCCGTCGCCGCTCTCCTGACGGGCGTCGACGAAGCGGTGCAGCGGCAGGACGAGATGGGCGCGGTCGCTCACCACCAGCCGGTCGCGCAGCCCCGGCACCAGGGACGAGAGCGACCCGATCTCCCGGGCCAAAGTCTCGGCGTTGACCATCACTCCATTGGCGATCACGCCCAGCACGCCGGGATGGCGCAGGCCGGAGGGGAGCAAGTGACTCTTCAGGGTGTGCGTGCGGCCCCGCGAGTCCTTGAAGACCGTGGTGTGGCCCGCGTTGTCACCACCCTGGACGCGCACGACCACCTGGTGCGAGGGAGCCAGCCGATCGGTCATGGCGCCCTTCCCGCCGTCGCCCTGCTGAAGGTCCCCGACCCAGGTGACGTGCTGCCGCTCGCCAGGAGCGCCCGCCACGCGGGTGAGCGGATCCAGCGCGGCGCGGCGGCGGGCCTGACGCGAGGCGGCCAGCGCGGGCCACGTGGCACGCGGGTCGGGCGGGTCCGGAATCGGGCCGTCATCGGGCGGCCGGCGCGGGGAATGCGGGGCTGTTTTCCGCTCTGACATGCGGCATCTCCTGGTTCGGCGGGGAGATACGCGGCCTGCGGCAGCCGCGCCCACTAAAGGTCTGCATTCACGTACCCCCTGACAAACCGAGTCGGCCCGCCGGCCCAGGTGGTGAGGGGGTACGAGGGAAGCCATGAGGCGCACGAGTCTTCCCTGAGCACACCGGGGCGGTGAAAGTACGCCGGTGGCCGATGAAATAACTCCCACGGCACCCCTTCGAGTGAATTGGCCCGGTGCGTGACGTGGGTATTCGACGAATGGCGTCCACGGAATCGTTTTTCAGGAACAGGAGTTGTCGACGCATGTCTCTTGCGATGAGCACGACGGAACGAGAGGAATTCCTCGCCGGGGTCCACATCGGGGTGCTGGGAGTCAGCGCGGGCGACGGCGGGTGCCCTCTGCTCGTACCCGTCTGGTACGCCTACCGCCCCGGCGGCGACATCACCGTCCTGACCGGCCGGGACTCGACCAAGACGGGCCTCGTCCGAACGGCAGGCCGACTCGTCATCTGTGTGCAACGAGAAACGGCACCGTACAAATACGTCAGCGTCGAAGGCCCCGTCGTCGCGTACGAGAACGTCGTGGACGCGGGCGAACGGGAAGCGATGGCACACCGCTATCTCGACCCCGACACCGCCCGCGCCTATCTGGCCGCCACCGCGGAGCAGCTCTCGACCGACGCGACCATTCGCGTGCGGCCGGAGCGCTGGCGTACCGCGGACTTCTCCTCCTTCGCGGCCGCTTTCACCCCTTAGAACCCAAGGAGTCGACCATGCCCGGTGCCTCGACACCACGCACCGACGGGCCGGACGAGATGGCGCTGTGGAACGACACGGCGACGCCCTATCCGCGGGACCGCTGCCTCCACGAGGTCTTCGAGGAAGTGGCGGCGGCGGCGCCCGGAGCACCCGCGGTCCGGCACGGCAACCGCGGGCTCAGTTACGGCGACCTCAGCCGGCACTCGGGCCTGCTCGCCGAGCGGCTGCTCGCCGCAGACGTCCGGCCAGGCACCCACGTCGGCGTCATCGGCGGCCGTGGCCCCGAGGCGCTCGTGGCGTTCCTGGCCGTGCTCAAGTGCGGCGCGGCCTACGTGCCGCTGGACGACGAGCTGCCCCCCGCCCGCCTGCAGGCCATGGCCGAGGACGCCGACGTCCGGGTGGCCGTGTCCCTGCCGGGCAGTACGGGCCGCGTCCGGCGCCTGGGCGCCTGTGTCGACGTGGGCACGGTCCTGCCCGGGCCGGTCACGGAAGGGCTCCGGAGCCGACGGGGCCCCGGGCCGGCCGGGACCGCCGGGACCGTACCGGGCTCGGCGACGGACTGCGCCTACGTGATGTTCACCTCCGGCTCCACGGGCAGGCCCAAACCCGTCGCCGTCCCGCACCGCGGCATCATGCGCCTCGCCGCCTCCGCCCCCTGGCTCGCCCCTCCCACGGCCGATGACCGCGTGCTGCACGCCTACAGCTGCGCCTCCGACGCCTCGACCATCGAGATCTGGTCGGCGCTCCTGTCCGGTGCGTGCCTGGTCGTCGCGGAGCGCGAGACGCTGCTGTCGATCGGCGCGCTGGAACGCCTGTTGCGGGACGAGCGCGTGAGCGTGGCGTTCCTGACCGCTGGAGTGCTCCACCACGTGGTGCGCAACCGGCCCTCGGCGCTGCGCGGGCTGCGCTTCGTCTCGGCCGGCGGAGAGGTGCTCGACCCGCGGCTCGCCGCTCAGCTGCTGGCCGCCTGCCCCGACACCATGCTGGTCAACTTCTACGGCCCCACCGAGAACAGCGTCGTGTCCAGCGCGTTCGTCGTGGGTGAACTGCCGCCCGGCACAGGCGCTGTCCCCATCGGCCGTCCCTTTCCCAACTCCACGTGTCATGTCCTCCGGGACGACGGCACGCTCGCCGACGTCGGCGAGGAGGGCGAGCTGCTGGTCGGCGGCGACGGGCTCGCCCTCGGCTACTGGAACGATCCCGCGCTGACCGCCGCGCGCTTCGTCGAGGCCGCCTCCGGTTCCGGCGAGCGCCTGTACGTCACGGGGGACCGGGCCCGCTGGCGCGGTGACGGATCGCTGGAGTACCTCGGCCGCCGGGACCGGCAGGTCAAACTGCGTGGCTTCCGCGTGGAACTGGACGAGGTCGAGGCACGCCTGCGCGCGCACCCCGCGGTGGGGGAGGCCTGCGTGGACGTCCTGGGCGAGGGCCCCGGGGCCCGGCTCATCGCTCATGTGACGCCCGCGCGTGCCGGTTCGCCGGTTCCGGTGGCGCACGTACGCGCGTATCTGACCCGGTGGCTGCCGCCGCCCGCCGTGCCCGGTCACCTCCACGCCGTGGACCGCTTTCCCGTGACGGGCGCGGGCAAGATCGACCGCCGGGCCCTGGCAGCCCGCGCCGAGAGCGCCGCCGACGGCGCCGTGTCCGACGACGCCCGACCTGATGCCGCGGCCTCCCACCGCGACCGCCCGCCGGTCGAACAGGCCCTGCTCATCGCCCTGGCGGACATCTGGGAGCGCGCCCTGCGGGTCCGGCCGCAGCCGACCGACAGCTTCTTCGACCTGGGTGGCGACTCCCTGCTCATCGCCGAGGTCACCACCAGGACGATGAGCGTCCTGCACCTGGACGCCGCCCACGGCACGTTCCTGGTGCGCAGTCTGCTGCGGGCGCCGACCCTTGAGGCGTACGCCCGAGCGGTGGCGCAGGCGGGAGGCGCCGAACAGACCACCGACCGTGCCCTTCACGCCGTCGACTTCGCCCACGAGGCGTGCCTCGGGCTGCGGCTGCCGCCCCGGCGCGGCCGCGTGCCCGACTGGCGCCGCCCCGGGCGCGTGCTGCTGACCGGCGCCAGCGGATTCGTCGGTGCCTTCCTCCTCGACCGGTTCCTGCGCGGTACAGGCGCGCACCTGCTGTGCCCCGTACGAGCGCGGGACGAGGCCCACGCGCGCCACCGCGTGCACGCCAACCTCGCCCGATACGGACTGTCCCCGGCCCCGGAACAAGCACGCCTGTCCTGTTTCCCCGCCGATCTGACCCGGCCGCGTCTCGGCCTCTCCGAGGAAGTGTTCGGCGAGCTGGCGGACTCCGTCGACCTCGTGATCCACGGCGGCGCACACGTCAACTTCCTCTATCCCTACGCCTCTTTACGGCCTGCCAACGTCGAGGGGACGCGCGAGGTGCTGCGGCTTGCCGCGGGCCGCCGGGTGCCCGTGCACTTCCTGTCCACCGTCGCGGTCCTTGCCGGATTCGGCACCGCCGGGGTGCGGCACGTGGACGAGGACACCCCGCTCGACCACGCCGATCACCTGACCATGGGGTACGCGGAGAGCAAGTGGGTGGCCGAGCGGATGCTGAAGGAAGCGGCCGCGTCCGGTCTGCCCGTCGCGGTCTACCGGCCGTACGAGGTCACCGGCGAGCAGCACACCGGCATCTGCAACACCGAGACGGCCATCAGCTCGCTGTTCCGGGTCGTCGCGGAGACGGGCCTGGCTCCCGACATCCCGCTCCCGCTGGACTTCGTACCGGTCGACCACCTCGCCGACGCCGTTCTGCACCTGGCCACCCACGAACCCGCCGACGGCCGCACCTACCACCTCACCAATCCGAGCCCCGCACGCCTCACCGACATGCTGGCCCGCATGCGCGCCGCGGGATACCGCATCCGCGACCTCGGCTACGTCGCGTGGGTGCGGGAGCTGGTGAAGCACGTGGCACAGAACCCCAGCAGCCCGACGGCCCCGTTCGTCTCCCTCTGCGTCGACCGCAGCAACCAGTCGGACATCAGCGTCAAGGAGATGTACCTCGATGGCGTCTTCCCGAGCCTCGGTCGCCGCAACATCGACCGCGCCCTGCGCGGCACCGGACTGCACTGCCCACCCACCGACACCGCGCTCCTCGACCGCTACCTCGACTTCTACCGCTCCAGCGGCTATCTGCCCCCGCCCCGCGGCCACCACGAAACCTGACGTCCCCGACGTCCTCGCCGAGCAGTGCGCCTCACCGGACCTGCGGGCGCTCTGGTCCCCCGAGCGACAGGTGGTCCTGGAGCGACGCCTGTGGCTGGCGGTGCTGCGCGCCCAGGCGGCTGAGGGCGTACGCGTGGCACCGGCCGTGCTCGCGGACTACGAACGGGTGCTGGACCACGTGGACCTGGCCTCCATCACCGCCCGGGAGCGCGTCACCCGCCACGACCTCAAGGCCCGTATCGAGGAGTTCAACGCCCTCGCGGGTCACCAGCACATACACAAGGGCCTGACCTCCTGCGACATCACCGACAACGTCACCCAGGTGCGCGTCAGGCTGTCGATGGAACATCTCCACCGCCGTGCCACCGCGGCGGCGGACCGGATCGCCGAGGACGCGAGCACCGATCCGCACACCGACCCTCACACCGATCCCCACGCCGACGCCCCCGGGTCCCGAGTGACCACCGCAGCCGCCTCGTTGCGCGCGGTGGCCGAGCGGTACCCCCTGCGGGGCGTCAAAGGCGCCGTCGGCACCGCCCAGGACATGCTCGACCTGCTGGGCGGCGACCGTAAGGCGCTGGCCCGCGTCGAGCGCCGCGTCGCCGACCACCTCGGCTTCCGCGACGTCCTCGCCTCCGTCGGACAGGTGTATCCGCGCTCCCTGGACTACGAGGTGCTGGCCGCCCTCTCCGGGCTCGTCGCGGGCATCGCGGCGGGCTTGGCGCGCACCGGACATGTCGGCGCAACCGGTCGCCGCGGCCGGATCAGGGAACTCGACGTGCTGGTGCGGGGCTACACCGCCATGGCGGCGGACGTATCGGGAGAGCAGTGGAACGAGGGTGACGTCTCCTGCTCCGTCGTACGGCGGATCTGCCTGCCGGGCGCGCTGTTCGCCACCGACGGCGCGCTGTCCGCCCTCGCCCCCACAGAAAGCGCGCGTACTCGTCGGTGACCGGACCCGGCGAGTACGCGCTCTCTCAGACGCCCTCTCTGACGCCTTCTCAGACGCCTTCTCAGACGCCCTCTCAGACGCCCGCGATGCTCTGGATCCAGGACCGGTACGCCGTCACGTTCGTGTACGCGGTCGTGGTCTGGCGGTCACTGGTGGAGGCGACGCCGACCTGCACGCCGTTGGCCATCATCGGGCCGCCCGAGTCGCCGCCCGCGGTGATGCCGTCGCCGCGCCGGGCGCAGATGGCCTGGCCCTGGTAGGCGTCGCGGCAGCCGCCGGTCACCACGACGTTGGCGACCTTCAGGAGCCGGGACTGGCAGTTGATCTCGGAGCCGCACTGGGAAGTCGCTCCCCAGCCGTACACCTGCACGGTCTGGTTGACCGACACGGAGCCCGGGGCGCCGAGACGCGAGTAGGTCGCCGACACGGAGCGGTCGAGCCTGACCAGGGACAGGTCCGAGCCCGCGTGGTTGTGGACGCTGACGCCGTTGGCCGTGGTGCCGCCGGACGTCTGGTCGAGGCTGCCGATGCGGAACGAGAGCCCGCCGCCGCTCACGCAGTGCTTCGCGGTCAGGATCCAGGTCGGGGCGATGATCGTGGCGCTGCAGGTCTGGCGGCCGTTGGAGAAGAGCCGGGCCGCCCAGGGCGCGTTGCCGGCGTAGCCACCGCCGATGATCGGCTGGGGCCCGTTGTCGGCCGCCACGGTGGGCGCGGCCGTGTTCGCGCTCGTCGGGGCCTGGGCCGCCGCTGTGGGAGCGAGCCCCAGAACGGTCATGGCGACGGCCGCGAGTGCGGGGACAAGTCTGGATATTCGCACGTGCGTCTCCATTATGTGGGGATGGACGTCCTTGATCAGGACGAGGCCGCATAGGTATGCAGCGAGAGCACGCGCACAGAAGGCGGGTTGTCCTGGCGCGTGCATGCCATTTTCGGCTGGGGCGAATGTGGCAGAGGAGCCGACGGCGGCGCAAGAGGTTGAACGCGGGTGTCTTTTTTTGCGACGTGACGCATGATCAAACAGCCTGGCTCTCGCCTTGGCGTCGGGCCTGGGCCTGCTCCGGGGCCGGGCCGCCTTCGCCGAGACCGAACGAACCGGCGGTGGAACTTCCGCAGGAAGCCGGGCGCGTACCAGGCGGAGCGGCCGAGCAGCCGCATCGCGGCGGGGACGAGGACGCCCCGTACGCGCCGCCGTCGACACCGCGCCGGACGGTTCGGCCCTGCCGCGCCTGGTGGTCGCGGCCGAGGGCTACTGCCGATGGGCCATCGCCCACCCCGAGCGCTTCCGGCTCCTCTACGGAACGCCGCTGAGGGACTACGCGGCACCCTCCGAAGGCCCGACCACGCACGCCATGTGGCGGATGAGCGCCATCTTCGAACGCGAGATGTTCGACGGGTTCACCGCGGAACAACTCGCCGCGGCCGAGACTCCCGCGCTCTCACCCTCACTCCGGGCGCATCTGGAACAGCTGCCACAGGACGGGCTGGGGGACATGCCCGCTCCCGCGACCACGCTCCTCCTGAGCGCGTGGGGCCGCCTGCACGGCCTCGTCGTCCTGGAGGTGTTCGGGCACACGTCTTTCCTCGCGAGCGGGTCACCCACGCATGGCAGCAGCTGAGATCGCCACCGCCGAGGGCCGTCTGACGCGGTACCTCGGGCACGGACTGCCCGCGGAGGCGGCCGCTCTGTGGCGGCTGTGCGGCGGTGTGGAGCACCAGTACATCGAGGAGAACGAGGAGGAGGGCGAGTCGGCTCCGGGGCGTTTCTCCGGACGGGGTGCTGTTCACCCCGGCCCGGGCGGTGGGCCTGCGGCTTCCCGCACGGCCGGTGTCGGCGACTGGACGACGATGGACGGGCCGGTCATGTCCGAGCCGCTGCCATCCGTCGATGGCAGCCGCCCAGGCCGGCCCCCGCCGGACGTCGAAACGCTGTACCACTTCCATTACCAGGCCGAATGACCATACTGGTCGAGTCCCGATCACTCACAGAACGACTCCATGGCCAAGAACAGCACCTCCTCGACCACCGTCCCCGACACCGCGTGGCTGGGGCGCGGGCGCCACCTCGGGCCCGAGCCCGAGCAGGACGTCCGGCGCAACCTGATCGCCCTCAAGGCGGCCGGGGTGCTCGACGACTTCCTGGACCTCGACCCCGTCGAGGCGGCCCGCTCCACCGTCCTGCACCCGCGTGACGAGTCCGCCGCCCCGGGCCCCTCCGCCCGCCGTCTCTTCGAGGCCCGCTGGCGCGTGGCCGACGACGTGACGGTGCGGGCACAGCTGACCACGTACGAACCCGAGGCCCGCCGCAAGGAGGGCGAGGGTGTCACCTGGGTCCTCGCCGCCGAGGCGGAACGGGCGTGGGACGCGCACTGGCCCTCGCCCGCCACGATGTTCTGGCCCGACAGCGACCGTGTCGCCTGGGACCACGACACGGTGCCGGGCGTCCGCCTGCGGATCACCAACCACCTGCCGAAGGACGACGACGAGCTGCGCCACCGGCTGCGGGACTGCACCCGGCAGAGCTGGTTCATCCACGTCGTGGTGCACGAGGCGATGACGCCGGACGCGAGGGGGCAGCAGCCGGTCTCGGCGTTCCTGCCGCCGAGCCTGTGGCACCGGGTCGTCGAGCACCGGGGCACACCCGAGCAGGCACAGATCGCCGACTTCGCGATGAAGCGGGAGCTCGGCGTGCGGATGCCGCGCGGCGGCGCCGTCGTGCTGCCCACGGCGGAGCAGGGTGTGGACGACCACGCGGAGCGTTTCACGGTGCGCAGCGTCTTCCTGGACGGTTCGGAACCGACCGAGCTGATCGACAGGATCAGGGAGTTCGCCGCGCTGCCGCACCCGCTGCGGGCCGACGCCGAGCGGGCCCTGACGCGGTTGCGCCACGGCTGGCACCTGCTCACCCCGGACGAGGAGCTGGTCCACGCCCAGGGCATGGTCACCAAGTACGCCGAGGCGCTCGACGCCATGACGAAATCGCGTGACCTGTACCAGGAGGCGGCCGAGGCGGCGATGGCCGCGCTGGCCGAGACGAGCGGTGGCGACGGTGTGCCCCGGTCGGCCGCGCCGGGGCCGGCCAAGGCGGACGGCTCGCCGCTGAGCGCCCTCACGAAGGCGTTCGGCCGCTTCCGCGGCACGAACAACCCCCATGAGTAGGGCGGTGCGGTCCGTTTCGCGTTAGCTCCCTGGACGGCCGGGCACCCGGACGCGAGTCCCGGCGGCCCGCAGAGGAGTGACCGTGTCGATCAGCCGGCTCCCCGAACATGAGCAGCGCATCCTGCACCAGATAGAGCGAGGTCTGCGGCGCGACCGTCGTCTGGCGCGGCGGCTGCGCAGGCTGAGCCGGCGCGGGCGCCGGCCGTCCGCGTCCCGCCCGGTCGCCCGCCCGTCGCACGCGTGCGCTGTCGCCCTGCTGCTCGCGGTGTCCGTCGGGCTCATGGTGACCGGCATCAGGACCTCCGAGCCCGGGGTCATCTGGGCGTTCGCCGTGGTGTGGCCGGTGACGCTGTACGCGGCGTTCCGGCTGCTGTGCCGTTGGACGGAGCCCTGAGCGGGCGGACTCCGGTCCGCTTCAGCCCACGTAGCGGCGGGCCGACGACTGCCGCTGTGCCTCTTCCAGGACCCGCAAACGCGCCTCGGCCTCCGTCGGCAGCACACGGCGCTCGCGCAGTACCCACGGCAGGGCGGCCGCGGCTTGCGCGAAGGCCCGCAGGGACACGGTGTCGCGCGGGACCGTGCGGGCCAGGTGAAGGGTGCGGCGCAGTGCGGGGCGCGCCGGGCGCCGCAGCCAGGTGAACCACAGCGTGTTGCGGATGCCGTGTGCCCGGCGGAGCGTGGAGTCCCGTACGCGGGAAGGGTAATGATGGATCGTCAGGTGGTCCGCGTACGTCAGCCACCAACCGTCCGCCGCCAGGTCGGCGGCGAGCAACTCCTCCTCGCCGCCCAGCCACAGCCGCGGGTTGAAGCCGCCCGCGGCGCGGAAGGCGTCGGTGCGCAGCACGGTCGCCGCGGCCAGGAAGGAGCCCAGCGCGGGGCCCGGCAGCCACTCCGGCCCCGGCACGGGCGAATGGCGCAGCTCCTCGACGATCGGGTCCTCGGTGCCCTCCGGTTCGACCAGGATGCGGGCCGTGACGGTGGCGACAGCGGGGTGCCGGTCGAGGAGGTCGGCCGCGCCCGACAGCGAGCCGGGCGCCCACCATGAGTCGTCGTCGCAGAACGCCACGTACGGCGTACGGATCTCGCGGACCGCGAGGTTGCGGCCGATGGCGCCGAGATTGCGGCCGGGGCACAGCAGCCGCACCCACGGGTGCGTGCGGGCGACGGCGTCCGCGGTGCCGTCGGTGGAGGCGTTGTCGACGACGATCACCTCTGGCTCTTCGGGGAGTTCGGCCAGTCGGTCCAGGGTGCGGAGCAACTCGGGGCGGCGGTTGTGGGTGATGACGACGACGGTGGTGCGCGGGTCGGTCATGGCTGTGCTCCGTCCAGCGTGCAGGCGGCTTGCTCAAGGTGTGGGGGGAGGGGGCGGCGGGCACGCAGGGCCGCCGGGAGGCGCGCGAGGGCCTGGCGCAGGGCCTGCCGGGCGGCCGGGTCGCGGCGGGCGTCGGCCGCCAGCCGGCCGGTGCGGGCCAGGGCGTGCGGCAGGGGGCGGCGCAGCCACAGGGTGAGGAGTTCGTTGCGGCGCATCCTGGCCGGGCGGCCGCCGCGCGGCGCCGGGTCGGGATGGTGGTGGGCGACCACGTCCGGACAGTGGGTGACGCCCCACCCGCGCGCGGCGAGATCGTAGGCGAGCAGGGTCTCCTCGCCGCCGAAGAACAGCAGGGGATGGAAGCCGCCGACCTCCAGGTAGGCGCTGCGGCGGACGACGGAGGCGCAGGCGAGGAAGCCGAGGACCTGAGTGCCCGGCAGGTCGTGCGCCGGGCCGAGCGGGGACGTGGCGAGGACGTCGTTGAGCGGGTCGGGTTCCTCGGCGGAGCCCACCAGGGTGCGGGCGGAGACCAGGCCGAGCCGGGGATGCGTGTCCATCAGCTTGGCCGCGTGCTCCAGGGCCCCGGGCGCCCACCAGGAGTCGTCGTCGCTGAACGCCACGTACGGGGTGCGCAGGGCGCGCACTCCGTCGGTGCGGGCGAGAGCGCCCCGGTTGTGCGGCATCGCCACCACCTGGACCTGGGGGAAGTCGCGGGCGAGCCGGGCCCGGGTGTCGTCCTTCGAGGCGTTGTCGACGACGAGGATCTCGGGCCGTTCGGGCAGGTCGAGCAGGTGCCGCAGGGTGCGGCACAGGCTGTCCGCGCGGTTGCGGGTGGCGATCACGACGCCTGTGTCGGGTGTGGGGTTCATGAGGCGTGGGGGAGTTGGTCGAGGGCTTGCAGTACGTCATCGGTGGCGATGCGCAGCAGTGCCGGGTCGGTGTCGCGGGCGTGCGGGTCGCCGTCCGGGCCGGGGTGCCACAGCGCGCGGTGGCGCGGGTCGGCCGGTGGGCCCCAGCGGCTCGGCGGGACCGGGCCGAACAGGGTGACCGACGGGGTCGCGTAGGCCACGGCGAGGTGCGCGATGCCGGTGTCGCCGCTGACGACGGCGCGGGCGCCCGCGACCAGCGCGGAGAGCCGTTCGAAGGGCGGGCCGCCGGCGAAGGTGTCGGTGTCGGGCAGCTGGGCCCGCTTGGTCAGCCGGGCCACGAGGTCGTCCTCGCCCGGCCCTCCGGTGACCACGACGCGGTGGCCGCGCTCGCGCAGGGCGGTGGCGACGGCGGCGTAGCGGTCGACGGGCCAGCAGCGGGAGGGGGCGCCGGCGCCCGGGTGCAGCACGACGGCGCCCGGCGCGGGGGAGGGGGCCGATGGGCGGTGCAGCCGCAGGTCGGTGGGGTCGGCGGGGATGCCGTAGAACTCCAGGAAGCGGCACCAGCGGTCCCGTTCGTGTTCCTCCGCCCACCACGGGGGCCCCTCGATCTCCGGGGTCTCCTGGTGGGCGAACGCGAACAGGCGCCGCGGGCCGAGCGTCTGGAGCAGACGGTGGCTGGGCGGTCCGTTGCCGTGCAGGTCGACGGCGATGTCGGGCGGGGCGCCCGTCCAGTCGAGGTGGTCCGGTACGGCGCGGCCGGGGGCGGAGGCGGGCAGCAGCCGGTCCACGACGCCGGTCGCCGCGGCGACGGGAGCCAGCTCGGCGGGGGCGGCCAGCACCAGCTCGTGCTCGGGCAGCCCCCGGCGCAGGGCGCGCAGCGCCGGCACACCGGCGAGGAGATCACCGAGCCCGAGGGCACGCAGGACGAGCAGCCGGGGTCGGGTCATCGGACGTCCTCCGCACGGGCGTTCGTACGCTCGGCCCCGGTGGCCCCGGTGGCCCAAGGCCGGGCACTCGCGGCCCGCGCGAGCAGCGAGGTCGAGGAGCGGCCGTCCAGGTACGGCAGGAGTACCGCCTGGCCGCCCCACTCCTCCAGCAGCGTCGCCTCGGGGAGTTCCGCGCCCGAGTAGTCGCCGCCCTTGACCCATACGTCGGGGCGCAGTTCCGTCAGGAGCCGCTCCGGGGTGTCCTCGTCGAAGACGGCCACCGCGTCGACGCAGCCCAGGGCGAGCAGTACGCGGGCCCGGTCGACGAGCGGGTTGACGGGCCGGTCCTCGCCCTTGCGGCGCCGCACGGACGCGTCGGAGTTCGCGCAGACGATCAGGCAGTCGCCGATCCGGCGGGCCGTCTGGAGCAGACGGACGTGCCCGGCGTGCAGCAGGTCGAAGCAGCCGCCCGCGGCGACGACGGTGCCACCGGCGGCCCGCACCCGGGCGATGACGGCATGCGGGTCGGGAGCCGCGTCCTCGGCGCCCTCGTCGGCGGAAGCGGACGGCGGCCGGGAGCGCGCCTCCGGTGGACCGGAGGTCACCCCACCCGCGCCGCCCTCGGCGACGAACGCGCTCGCGGCGGCCACGGCACCTTCCACCGCCTCACCGACGAGCGCGCCGTCGGCCAGCAGACCCGCCGCCGTGGCGGCGAACCGGTCACCCGCACCGCACGGGTCACCGTGGTACGCGGCGGGCGCGGGGATGAACAGGGGATGGTCGCCGTACGACAGCAGGGCGCCCCGCGCACCCATGGTCACCGAGACGGAGGCCGCCTCCCATCGCCGTACGAGCGCGGCGGCATCGCGGGCGGCACCGCGCAAGTCGCCCTCCGGCACATCGAACCCGCCCCGCTCGTCGGCCGCCGCCGCGAACGTACGTGCCTCCGACCGCGTCCCGGGCACCGGCGCCTCACCGCGCACGTCGCCCTCCGGCGTATCGCGGCCTCCCCGCTCGTCGGCCGCCGCTGCGAACGTACGTGCCTCCGACCGCGTCGGAGTCACGAGCCGCGTCCCCGGCGCCGGCGCCCCGCCGCGCACGTCGCCCTCCGGCGCATCGCGGCCTCCCCGCTCGTCGGCCGCCGCTGCGAACGTACGTGCCTCCGACCGCGCCGGGGTCGCAAGCCGCGTCCCCGGCACCGGTGCCCCGCCGCGCGGATGCGGGTCCCAGACGACAGGGGGACGTTCGGCCAGCACGTCCCGCAGGGCGTCGGCCGCGCCGCGGCCGTAGTCGGCGACCAGGGCTGCCGGGGCCGAGCGGACCGCCTCGCGGGCCTCGTCGGTGGCCTCGTGGACGCGGCCGTCACCGCGGTCGACGCGGAGCACCGGACGGCCCTGCGCGAGCACCCGGGTCTTCTCCGGCAGCGCGCCGGTCAGCGGCAGGCCGATCACCTTCACCCGGCCGTCCAGCAGCCGGTGCAGCTCCTCGCTCGCCGGGTCGTCGCCCACTCCGGTGATCAGCGTGACGTCCCGGCCGTCGTCGGCCGCGAGGCGGGCCGCGAGGGCGGCGCCGCCCGGCCGCGCCCGCCGCCCGTGCTCGGCGACGACCGGCACGGGCGCGTCGGGGGCGAGCCGGTCCGCGGTGCCGCTCACATCACGGTCGAGCAGCGCGTCGCCGACCACCAGCAACGGTGTCCTGGAGCCGCTCATGCCGCCCCCCTCTCCACCGCCGCGTCGAACGCCGCGCACACCATGTGCACCGCCACCAGGTGGAGTTCCTGGACGGTCGCCGTGGAGGTGCCCGGCACGCACAGCGCCTCGTCGCTGCCCGCCTCAAGCGGGTTCGGTGAGGGCCCGGTCAGCGCCCACACGGTCATGCCCGCGGCGCGCCCGGCGTCGGCGGCCGACAGCAGGTTGGCGCTCGCGCCGCTGGTGGACAGCAGCATCAGCACATCACCGGCGCGGCCGTGGGCGCGCACCTGGCGGGCGAAGAGCTCGTCGACGCCGTAGTCGTTGGCGATGGCGGTCGTGCTCGACGTGTCGGCGTGCAGGGCGATCGCCGAGAACGGCGGCCGGTCGTCGCGGTAGCGGCCGACGAGCTCGGCGGTCAGGTGCTGGGCCTGCGCGGCGCTGCCGCCGTTGCCCGCGGCCAGCAGTCGGCCGCCACCGCCGAGGACGGTCGCGAGCCGCTCGCCCCACCGCTCGGTGAGGTGGGCCCGGTCGCGGAACCGGGCCATGGCGTCGACGTGTTCGTCGCAGTGCGCGGTGACGGACGATTCGGCGTGGGTGCTCATCAGGCGACCTCCGTACGCAGTTCTCGGCGGCCCCGGACGGTCTGCCGGTAGACCTGTTCCACTCCGTCCGCGACGCGCTGCCAGGTGAAACGGGCCAGCACGCGTTCGCGTCCCGCCTCGCCGAAGCGGCGAAGCCTCCGCTCGTCCCCGATCAGGTCACGGACGGCGTCGGCGATCGCCGGCGCGTCACCCGGCGGCACGCGCCGTCCGGTGCACCCGTCGGCGACGGTGTCCCGGTGGCCACCGACGTCCGTGGCCACGACGGGTGTCCCGCAGGCCATGGCCTCCAGCGGGACGATGCCGAAGGGTTCGTACGACGGTGTGCACAGGACCAGGTCGGCGCTGCCGATGAGCGCCGGCATCCGGCGCGGGCCGACCGCGCCGAGCAGCCGCACCCGGTCGGCCACGCCTTCCTTCTCGGCGACTTCGCGCAGCCGTGCGGCCTCCGGGTCGCTGTCCAGCACGCCTGCGGCCGGGCCGCCGGCGATGAGCAGTTCCGTGTCCGGGATCCGGGCGAGGGCGCGGATCGCCTGGTCGTAGCCCTTGCGGGGCACGAGCCGGCCGCAGGCAAGGAGACGGTGCCGCCGCTCGCGCGCGGGAGTGCCGGCGTCCTTTGCCCCGGGGTGGAAGCAGTCGACGTCGACCCCGCACGGGACCACGGACACCGCCTGGCGGTGCACGCCCATGGCGGCGAGTTCCCGCACCTCGTCGGAGCAGGTGGCGAGGGTCCGCGCGCAGGTGCGGCCGAGCTGTCGCTCGATGCCGAGGCGCTCGGCCGGGCTGGTGTCGTCCCGGCCCTGGTGGCGCCGCTTGACCGTGCCGAGGGCGTGGAAGGTCTGGACGACCGGAATGCCGTACGGGTGCGCGCCGAGCCGGGACGCCATGCCGGACATCCAGAAGTGCGCGTGCGCCACATCGGGTCGCTCGTCGCGCCAGGCATGGGCCAGGTGGGCTCCAAAAGCGGGCATGTGCTCGAACAGCGCGTCCTTGGGGACGGTCTCGGGAGGTCCGGCCGTGACGTGCTCGACGACGGCGCCGCCGGGCAGCGGCACACGGTCGGGCAGGTCGGTGGAATCGCGCCGCGTGTAGACGGTGACGTCGTGTCCGCGGCGCGCCAGCTCCTCGCTGAGGCGGGCGACGTACACGTTCTGGCCACCCGCGTCGACACCGCCGAGCGCGGCGAGCGGGCTCGCGTGTTCGGACACCATGGCGATCCTCATCGGCTCACCGGTGATCCTCATCGGGTCACCTCCTTCAACAGCCGCTCCCAGTCGTCCAGGAAGCGGGACAGCCCGTACCGGTCGAGCGCCGCCGCGCGTGCCTCGTCGCCGACCGTACGGGCGTACTGCGGGTCGGCGATGAAGTCGTGGACGGCGTCGGCCAGGACATCGACGCGGGTGGAGACCACCCCGGCGCCCGGTGGCACGGCCTCGGTCACCTCGGTGGTGGCGAGGGCGACCACGGGCATGCCGAGGTGCATCGCCTCCAGGAGCGACAGGCCGAGGGAGGTCCAGCGGACCGGGTGGAGGTAGAGGCGGCGCCTGGCCATCTCCGTGTGCAGCTCGCGCTGGACGAGTTCGTGCGTACGGCAGCGCTCGGGCGGCAGGCCGAGGTGGTCGGCGAGCCCGTCGGTCCTCATGCCGAAGACGTCCAGGGGAGCGGCCCGCGCGAAGGCGGGCAGCAGGTCGGTGCCCGTCGTGCGACCGCGCCGGATCGGCTCGTTCGTGACGACGGCCGCATGCGGGATCTCGCCGGTCCACAGCGGCCCTGGATCGACGATGCCGTGCTCGATGACGCTGGTCGCGGTGCTCCCGGCGTCCCACATCAGACGGTTGAAGTGCGTGACGTGCACGAGTGGGACGCCGGGCAGGTCGGATGCCGGATGCCGAGTGTTCGGCACGTCGCCGTCCGGGGCGTTGTGCTCCAGGTACACCATGGGCGGGCGGCGGCCCAGCCACTCCTGCGCGAGGGCGTACTCGTGCGGGCGTTGCAGGATCACTACGTCGATACCGGCGTCCCGCAGCTCTTCCGGCGGGAGTTCGAGTACGGAATCCGGCCAGTCGAAGGTGCGGGCGCGGCCGAGGCCGTCGGGCCCGCGGTCCGGGGTGACCGGGACGACGTAGGTGTGCGGGCCCTGGACGAACGCCGTGGTCCACGAGCCGTGCACGTGCCAGATCAGAATCCTCATCGAGCAACCAACACCTTCTCCACGGCGGCCACGACGTCGTGCGCGGTCACCGACTCCAGGCACGGGTGGCCGGGCACCGGACAGTGCCGGGCGCGGCTGTCCGCGCAGGGCGCGTCCTGGTCGCCGAGCAGGACGTACGGGACGCCGTAGGGCCGCCAGCGCTCGGCCGGTACGACGGGGGCGAACAGGGAGACGACGGGCGTGCCGACGGCGGCGGCGAGATGGGCGGGCCCGGTGTTCCCCGTGACGACGGCCCCCGCCCCGGCGAGCACCCCGGAGAGTTCCGCGGCGCCGGTGCGCCCGCCGAGGTCGAGGCCGTGCTCACCGGCGACGGCCGCGGTCAGCTCGCGTTCCCCCGGTCCGCCGGTCACCACGATCCGGTGCCCGGCCGCCGTCAGTTCCCGTACGGCTTCGGCGCACCGTTCCGCGCTCCAGGCGCGGGCGGGGACGCTGGCTCCGGGGTGCACCACGACGTACGGCCCCGGGCCGGTGACACCAGTGGTGACGGGCGGCACCACCACTCGCAGCCGCCCGTCGTCCGGTCGCGGGAACCCGGCGGCCTCGGCCAGATCGAGAGCGGCCTCGGCCTCATGGGCGTGCGGGGCGCGCCGGTGGCGTACGTCGAGCAGCGAGCCGGGGTGGTCCACGCTGTCCGCCGCGATGTGCTCCACACCGGCCAGCCGCAGCAACAGGGCGGTCGGCAGCGGCGATTGATGGAAGGACGTGAGGATCAGCGCCGTGTCGGCGTCGATCGTGTCGACGAGCTGCTCGACCTCTCCGCGGCCGACGGGCGGCGGGGAGAAGCCGACCCAGGGCGCGTCCCATACGAGGATGTCGTCGACGCCCGGCAGCAGGCGCGCGGCGGGGGCGCCGAGCGGCCCGCACAACACGGTGACGTGGTCGGCGCGGGCGGCGACGGCGCGGATCGCGGGCCCGGCGAGCAGCACGTCGCCGAAGCTGTCCAGGCGGGTGACGAGAGCCCTCATGGCACCCTCCCACCGGCGTCCTGGACGACGGGCTCGTCAGTGAGTACGCGCTCGTCGGTGAGTACGCCCTTGAGGGGCGGCCCATCGAGCACCGCGCGCACGGCGGACAGCAGGTCGGCCGCCACGTGCTCGGCGGCCGTGACCTCCTCGGGCCGCGTCTGCGCGTTGGGCACGAGGATGCCGAGGGCCCCGGCCCGGCGGGCGGCCTCGACGTCGGCGCCGATGTCGCCGATCACGGCGATCCGCTCCGGCGGGGTGCGCAGCCGCTCCGCGGCCATGAGGATCATGCCGGGCCGCGGCTTGCGGCAGCCGCAGCCGTCCTCGGGGCCGTGCGGGCACACCGCCCACACGTCGAAGGGGCCCATCAACTCGTCGAGCCGCTCATGGACGCGGCGGACGTCCGCGGTGGAGATGAGGCCCCGCGCGACGCCGGACTGGTTGGTGACGACGCCCGTGCCGATGCCGCGGGCGCGCAGCAGGGCGAGGGCCTCGCCGGCGCCGGGCACGGGCCGCACCAGGTCGGGGTCGCCGTTGTAGGGCACGTCCTCCACGAGCGTGCCGTCGCGGTCGAACAGCACCACGTCGATCGCGTTCACGGCGCCACCTCCCGCCAGGGAGCGGCGCCGCGATGGCGCCACCGGCCGCTGAGCCAGTGCCAGGTGGCGGCGGGCGGGATCAGCACACTGGTGGCGAGCATCGTGTCGACCTCCTGCCGGGTCCGCGGCCCCGGCGCGATGCGCGCCCACGCGAACTCACCCGTGCCCGCGGCCCAGCCCAGCGCGGCAGCCGTGGCGGCCCGGCGGCGCCCGGTCACGGCGAGGGCAGCGGCGGCGAGCCCCGCCGCCGTGATCGCCAGATGGCCGCGCAGCCGCCCGCGCGGGGCGAAGGCCCGCTGCCACCAGTCGGGCCCGTGCAGACGCCGCATGAGGGCGTCATCGGCGTTGCCCCGCTGCGCGCGCAGCGACACCCAGCGGTCGGCGGGCCGCACCGGATGCCGGGTGGTGCGCCGCCCCTGCCGGATGCCCCACCCGGCGTCCAGGACGCGCAGGGCCAGGTCGGCGTCCTCGCGGAAGGCGCGCGGGAAGCGCTCGTCGAAGCCGCCGACCTGCTTCAGCGCCTCGGCACGGAAGGCCATGTCGGCGGTGATCCAGCGCGCCTGCGCGAGGCCGGCGGTGCCGCGCTCCCAGTCGGTGGGGCGGCGCTCGCCGGGCAGCGGCACCGCGATGACGCCCTGCACGCCGCCGGTGTCGGGCCCGGCCGCCGCCAGGTCCTGGACGAGCTGGTCGCACCAGTGCGGGCCGACCTGCACGTCGTCGTCGAGGAAGGCGATCCAGGGCGTGGTGGTGGCCCGCAACCCGGTGTTGCGGGCGGCGGCGGGCCCGCGCCCGCCGCTGTGGATCACCAGGGTGCGTTCGCGCAGGTCGCCGAGGACGCTCAGCGGGTGCTCCAGCGCCGCCGGGTCCGGCTCGGTATCGGGCCGGTCGTCGACGAGGACGATCTCCTCGGGCTCCGGCCCGGTCGCGGCGGCGAGCGCGGCGAGGCAGTCGGCGAGCGTGTCGCGCACGAGCGTCGGGATCACTACGGCGTAAGCGGTCATACGTCAGGCCCTCCCGTACATCGCGCCCCGACGCACCGCGAAGGGACCGATGGCGAGCAGGTCCACGGGAGCGGAGCCGAAGCACTCCAGGGCGTCGCGTGGATCGTCGACCATGGGCCGCCCGGCGGTGTTCAGGCTGGTGTTGACGACCACGGGCAGCCCGGTGCGGTGCTCGAAGGCGCTCAGCATGCGCGCCACGAGCGGCTCCTGGCGGGCCTCGACGGTCTGGACGCGGGCGGTGCCGTCGACATGCACGACCGCCGGGACGCGGTCGCGCCACTGCGGGGCCACGTCGTGCACGAAGAGCATGTACGGACTCGGCAGCGGCCCGCTGAACAGCTGGTGGGCGCGCTCGGCGAGGACCATGGGCGCGACCGGCCGGAACTCCTCACGGCCCTTGACCCGGTTGAGCCGCTCCAGGTTCTCCGCGCGGCCCGGATGGGCCAGCAGGGAGCGGTGGCCCAGCGCGCGCGGCCCGTACTCGCTGCGCCCCTGGAACCAGGCGACGACACCGTCCCCGGCCAGCTCGTCGGCGACCGTCTCGGCGATGTCGGCCGGCTCCTCGTAGGGCACGCCGGCCTCCTCCAGCCAGGCGCGGATCTCCTGGTCGCTCCAGCCGCGCCCGAGGTCGGCGCCGGGCATCGGCTCCGGGTTCTCCGCCAGGTGCAGCGCGCCGCCGAGCGCGGTCCCCGCGTCCCCGGCGGCGGGCTGCACCCATACGTGCCGGTACGGGCCCCGCGCCGCGATCTTGCTGTTGGCGACGCAGTTCAGGGCGACGCCACCGGCCAGGGCGATGGCCTCGCCGCCGGCCTCGCGGTGCAGCCAGTGCACGAGTTCCAGGAGGACTTCCTCCAGGACGGCCTGGGTGCTCGCGGCCAGGTCGGCGTGTTCCCGGGTCCACGGCTCGTCCTTGCCGCGGGCCGGGGCGAGGGCGGCCCAGTCGACGCCGTGGGCGCGGAAGCCGCCGTCGCCGGTGGCGTGGACGTACTGGCGCAGCTGAGGCAGGAAGCGCGGCTTGCCGTAGGAGGCGAGCGCCATCACCTTGTACTCGTCGCTGCTGCGCAGGAAGCCGAGATGCTGCGTCAGATCCTCGTAGAGGAGGCCGAGCGAGTCGGGCAGCGGCTGGCTGAAGAGCGTGTCGAGCTTGCCGCCGTCGTAGCGGCCGGCCAGGTGGGAGGCGCACTCGCCGCGGCCGTCCAGGACGAGGACCGCGCTGTCGGGGTGTGGGGCGGCGCGTCCGGCGGAGGCGGCGTGCGCCACGTGGTGCGGGACGAAGACGACCTGGTCGGGGTCGAGTCCGGGCAGGGCCTCGGCGAGGAACTCGGGGGCGCGGCGGGCGTAGTCCTGGCGCAACGGGTCCCAGGGGTCGTCCAGGCCCATGTCGGCGGCGGGCCGGGCGAGCCGGGGGTCGTACGAGTACGTGACCGCGTCCAGCTCGCCGGGCCGGATACCGGCGTGCTCCAGACACCAGCGGGCGGACAGCTCCGGCACCTCCCACGCGGAGAACGGCACGGGTCGCTTGCCGTGCTTGCGGCGGCTGAACCTCTCTTCCTCGGCGGCGGCGAGCGTGCGCCCGTCCACGACGAGGGCGGCGGCCGGGTCGTGGAAGAGGGCGTTGATTCCAAGGATGCGCATGGGGGGCGTACTCCGTCCCGGGCGACGTAACGGGTCATTCTGGTCTCGCGGGTCCCGCGCTGAGGCTGTCTCAAACACTTGGAGACAACTCCCCCGACAGCAACCCGGGGCGGCGTCCGCCCCGGCCGGAGCGGCTCAGGCCGCCATCGACCGGGTGAACCAGCCAATCGTCCGCTTCAGGCCCTCGGTCCAGTCCACCTGTGGCTGCCAGCCGAGGCCCTCACGGGCCAGCCGGGTGTCGGGGCGGCGGCGCCCCGGGTCGTCGACCGGGCGTTCGATGAACCGGACGTGTGAGGCGGAGCCGGTGAGGTCGACGACGCGGTGGGCGAGGTCGACCATGGTGATCTCCTCGCCGCCGCCGATGTTGACCGGCCCTGGCTCGCCGGAGGCGGCCAGGGCCAGGACACCGTCGACGGTGTCGTCGACGTAGCACAGCGAGCGCGTCTGGCTGCCGTCGCCGGCCACGGTCAGCGGCGTGCCGTCCAGGGCCTGCGCGATGAAGGTGGGCACGGCGCGGCCGTCACCGGTGCGCATGCGCGGGCCGTAGGTGTTGAAGATGCGGACGATGGCCGCGTCGGTGCCGTGCACGCGGCTGTGCGCGGTGACCAGGGCCTCGGCGAAGCGCTTGGACTCGTCGTAGACGCTGCGCGGCCCGACCGGATTGACGTTGCCCCAGTACGTCTCGCGCTGCGGGTGCTCCAGCGGATCGCCGTACACCTCCGACGTGGAGGCGAGGACGAAGCGGGCGCCGTCGGCGCGGGCCCGCTCCAGCGCGAGGCGGGTGCCGTTGCTGCCGACGTCCAGGGTCTCCAGCGGGAGCCGAAGATAGTCGGCGGGGGAGGCCGGGCAGGCGAAGTGCAGCACCGCGTCGAAGCGGTCGGGCAGCGCCCGCCAGGCCGCGGGATCGGTGGCATCGCCGCGGACGAAGCGGAAGCCCTCGCGCCGGCGCAGCTCGGCCACGTTGTCGTGGGCGCCGGTGACCAGGTTGTCGAGGCAGACGACCTCGCAGCCGCCGTCGAGCAGCCGACCGCAGAGATGGGACCCCACGAATCCGGCGCCGCCGGTCACCAGGGCCCGCCGCCAGGTCTGTCCACGCCGGGCCTGTCCGCGCCGGGTCTGTCCGTTCACGGGAAGCTCCTCACTCCTGTCCCTTCACGTGCGTATCGGCCTGGGTAACCCGGATCGGCCCTTCGCATACGTCCCGACATGCGCCGCCGCACCGACTGTGGACACGATGGATCCGTCCGACCACCGAGGCAGCACAGGCAAGGAGACGACGACCCATGGCGAGCATCAGCCCGATCGACCTGCAGAAGGCGCTCAAGGGCGCCCAGTACCCCGCGAGCCGCGACGACCTGGTCAGCCTGGCCAAGGACAACGGCGCCGACGACTCACTCGTCGAGAAGCTCACCAACGCCTCCACGGACCAGTTCGACGGGCCGGACAAGGTCCAGAAAGTCGTATTCGACAACGAGTAGCCCGGAGCGGACAGCCCGGGCCGCGAGGTGATGGTCATGCCCGAACCAGGAAGCAAGAAGTACGACACCCGCCGCGCACGGCTGCGCAAGGACGCCGAGCGGTCGGGAGTCTCCGACCAGGACGCCAACCGGGCCGCCAACGAGGCGCTCCAGGAGGACCCCGACTGGCAGAGCCGGGGCCCGCGCACCGAACGAGGGCGCGGCCCCAAAGGCGAACGCTCGGAGAACACCGACTGAGCCGGACCGTCCGTCCCGCCGCGCGGTACAGCGGCGGGACGGACGCATGCTGTGGGCGGACAGGCGTCAGGGGGCGACCGTCTCCCCGGTGATCAGCTCCACGAAGCCGGGCAGGCCGTGCTCGGCCAGCGCGCGCCGTTGGCGGTCGGCCGGGGTGCCCTCCTGGAGCAGCCGGTGCACGAGCGAGGTCACCTCGCGGGTGTCCCCCGCCTCGTCCAGGGCCGGCGTGAGGTGGTCGAGCAGCATGCACAGCACGTCGCCCGCCCGGCGGGCCTGGCCGGTGGGGTCGATGAGCGTGCCGCTCAGTCCGTGCCGCGCGGCGTGCCAGTTGCACGCGAGCAGCAGTTCTGGCGTGCACTCCGGGACCGGGGCGCCCGCCTTCTCGTCACGTATGGCGGAGGCGACCAGAGCGCGGACGATCCCCGCGAACATGACCGCCGAGTCGGCGCGCAGCTGCACGTCCGCGCAGCGCACCTCGACCGTGGGGTAGCGGTCGGAGAGGCGGGCCTGCCAGTACAGCTGGCCGGTGTCGGTGATGATGCCGGTGTCCAGGAGTGACCGGACGCGGCTCTCGTGGTCGGCGAGCGAGGCGAAGCGGGGCGGTGGCCCGCTCACCGGCCAGCGGCCGAAGACGACCGTGCGCCAGCTCGCGAAGCCGGTGTCGTCGCCGTCCCACAGGGGCGAGTTCGCGGACATGGCGACCAGGACCGGCAGCCAGACGCGGATACGGTTCAGGACGGCGACGCCCATCTCCTGGTCCGGCACGGCCGCGTGCACATGCATGCCGTTGACGAGTTGCTCGGCCACGAGCTGCGGGGCCTGGGAGCGCATCGCCAGATAGCGGGCCTTGCGGGTCACCGGTACGGGTGCCGCCGTCCGATAGGGGAACGTCCCGCAGGCGGCGATGCGGCAGCCGCTGCGCTCCGCCGCCGCGCCGAGCGCGTGCCGCAGCCGCAGCAGGTGCCCGCCGACCTCCTCCAGGTCGCCGCAGACCGGGGTTGCGACCTCCACCTGGGCCTGCAGCAGCTCCGACTGGACCTCGGTGTCCTCGACGATCGGCCCCAGTCCGGCCGCTCCCCGCACTTGGTCCCCGAGCGGCACCGGCAGGCACGTGTCCGGATCGAGCAGCACGTACTCTTCCTCGACCCCAATAGTGATCATGTCCTACCGGGTACCCGGCGAAGGTCGGGATAAATCGGACATGATGGCGGTTCTTGTGGCAGCCCGCCCGCCGGGCGCGCCCGGCCGCCCGGCGGCCCTCAGCCGCTCAGGTGACGCTCCAGCCAGTCGGCGGCGGTACGGCGGAACAGCCGCCGGTTGTCCGCCCGGCGGAACTCGTGGCCCTCGTCGTGGAGCGTCAGCAG
This sequence comes from Streptomyces sp. NPDC003379, assembly GCF_053589195.1. Lineage (NCBI taxonomy): Bacteria > Bacillati > Actinomycetota > Actinomycetes > Kitasatosporales > Streptomycetaceae > Streptomyces > Streptomyces sp. NPDC003379. The sequence continues at coordinate 50,584 of NZ_JBSFRK010000041.1, forward strand.
CTCGGCCGCCAGTCCCCGCTCCCGCGCGGCACGCACCACCTGCCCGGACTCACCGGGCGGCACGTTGGTGTCGTGCTCGCCGTGCACCGCGAGGAGCGGTACGCGCAGCTCGTCGACGCGGCTCATGGGGGAGAGGGCACGCAGCAGCTCCCGGTCGCGCACCGGATGGCCGTACTTGTGCGCCGCGGACTCCGCGATCCACGGCTCGGTCCCCGCGAAGAAAGTTCCGAAGTCGGACATCCCGCACACCGCCACACCCGTACGGAACAGCTCCGGATGCCACACGAGGGACGCCAGCGTCAGGTATCCGCCGTACGAGCGTCCCATCACGGCGAGCCGCGTCGGATCGGCGCGCCCGCTCAGGATCGCGTGGGCCGCGCAGTCGGCGACATCGTCGATCGCCGCGAACCGCCCGGTGCCGAGGTCGGCGTCCACGAACGACCGCCCCCACCCGGACGAGCCGCGGACATCGGGCGCGAAGACGTCCAGGCCCCGGCCGAGCAGCTCGTGGTACAGCGGGTCGAACACGGGCCGCTCCTGCTCCTCCGGGCCGCCGTGCAGATGGATCACGCACGGCGCAGGCCGGCCGGCCGCGCGGTCCGGCGCCCGGTAGTACCAGCCGCCGAGGGGCAGCCCGTCGCGGGCGACCGGCCGCAGCGGGACGGGCCGTACGGGCGGCCTGCCCGACGGTACGGCGTCCTCGTCCCGGGACGACCACGGCGTACGCGCCGACGGTGCGCCCGGGGGCACCCACCACACTCCGGGGCGGCGCTGCGAACCGGACACGGCCAGCACCATCCCGCCCGGCCCGGCCCTGGTGATCCGCGTGACCACCTCGTGCGGCAGCGGTACGTCGCGTGGCGGCGTGGTCCCGGTGACCGCGCCGCCGACCACGGCCCCGCCCGCAGGGAGGCCCAGCGTCTGCAGCTCACTGGCGCCCCGCACGTTCCACGCGACGGCGGCCGTGCGGCCGTCCTCGGCGAAGGCGAGGAGTTCCAGGTCGCTGCCCTCGCGCTCGGCCACCACCGACACGCCGAGGCGCCCGCCGTCGTCGTCGAGACCGGCCGCCAGCAGGGCGGCGAACTCGCGCTCGTGGTCGCTGCGCAGCCACAGGGTGCGGCCGTCCGGCGAGAACCGGCCGATCCACGGGTCCCCGTCCGCCACCCGCAGCACGGAACCGGTCCCGAGGTCGGCGGTGCGCACCACCATGGCCTCCCGCCGCCCCCGCGGCCCCCGGCGCACCAGAGCGAACCGCTCGTCCTCGCTGATGTCGCAGACCCGCAGCGTCGCGGCCCCCGACTCGGCGGCGACGAGCACGGGCGTCCGGACCCCTTCGGGGTCGACCAGATACGCGCCGAGCCGGTCCAGCGCTCCCTCAGGACCGCCCGGGGCGCCGAGCAGTGTGGCCTGACCGTCGCGTTCCGCCCGGCTCGTGGGCGGCGGTTCGGCCACCGTCACCGCCACCGCCGAGCCGTCGCGCGTCCAGCAGCCCAGGTACGCCGAGCTGCCGGAGTCCGCGCCCGCCACGATCCGGCGGCCGGTGCCGTCCGGGCGTACGCACAGCACCCGCGTGTGCTCGCCGCCGCCCGGGGCGACCGTGTAGGCGATCCACCGCCCCTCGGGGGACCAGGCCACCTCCGTGACCGGGTCGGGGTCCGCGTCGAGCAGGTGGACCTCCGCACCGTCCACCGGCCCGGTCCACAGCTGCGGGACGCCCGTCCGGTCGCAGATGAACGCCACGTGCTCGCCCGTGGGGTCCACGGACGGATACCAGCAGCCGTGCGAGACCAGCGGCTGAGGCGTGTCCCGCAGGCCCGCCGCGTCGGCCAGCGGCACCGGCACGGGCGCCGCCGACGTGGATACGGTCAGTTGATCCCGTGTGTCTGCAGCCATATCTCCAGCAACGCTACGTGCCACAGGGCGTTCGCCCCGCGCTTCGTACGGTGGTCGTCGGGGGCGGCGAGGAGTTCGGCGACGTACTCGTCACGGAAGACGCCGCGCGCCCTGGCCTCGGGGGCACAGAGCGCCGTACGCACCCGTTCGAGGACCGGCCCCGCCATGTGGCGGATCGCCGGAACCGGGAAGTAGCCCTTGGGCCGGTCGACGATCTCCCGGGGCAGCAGCTTGCGGCCCGCGTCCTTCAGGACGCCCTTGCCGCCCTGCGCCACCTTCAGCTCCGGCGGGCAGGCCGCGGCCAGCTCCACCAGCTCGTGGTCGAGGAAGGGGGTGCGGGCCTCCAGGCCCCAGTCCATGGTCATGTTGTCCACGCGCTTGACCGGGTCGTCGACGAGCATCACGTGCGTGTCGAGCCGCAGCGCCGCGTCGAGCGCGGTCTCGGCCCCGGGCACGGCCATGTGCTCACGGACGAACCGGCCCGACTCGTCGCGGCCGGTGAGCAGGTGCGGCTGGAGGACGCGGGCGAAGTCGGAGTGCGGGCGGTCGAAGTAGACCTCCGCGTACGTCTCCGGCTCCCGCTCGCGCTCGACGGCGGCCATCTGCGGATACCAGCGGTAGCCGGCGAACACCTCGTCGGCGCCCTGGCCGCTCTGGACGACGCTCAGCTCCTTGGAGACCTGCTCCGACAAAAGATGGAACGCGACCACGTCATGGCTGATCATCGGCTCACTCATGGCCGCGACCGCCCGGTCCAGGGCGGTCGACACCCGGTCCGACGGCACCATCAGCTGATGGTGGTCGGTCTCGTGGACGCGGGCGATCAGATCCGAGTACGCGAACTCGTCGCCCTCCTCGCCGCCCTCCGACTCGAAGCCCACACTGAACGTCGCGAGGCCCTGCTGGCCCTCCTCGGCCAGCAGGGCCACGATCAGCGACGAGTCGAGGCCGCCCGAGAGCAGCACGCCGACCGGCACATCGGCGACCATGCGGCGGCGCACCGCCGTCCGCAGCGCGTCGAGGACCGCGTCGCGCCAGTCCGCCGCGCCCATGTCCGCGTACTCCGCGCGGCGCGTGTACGACGGCTGCCAGTAGCAACGGTCGCGGTAGGAGCCGTCCGGCTCGATCACACGCACGGTCGCGGGCGGCAGCTTGCGCACTCCGTTGAGCACGGTCCGCGGGGCGGCCACCGTGGCGTGCCAGCTCAGGTACTGGTGCAGTGCGACGGGGTCAAGGGACGTGTCGACGCCGCCGCCCGCGAGCAGGGCGGGCAGCGTCGAGGCGAACCGCAGCCGACCGGGTCCGTGCGACAGATACAGCGGCTTGATGCCGAGCCGGTCACGGGCGAGTACGACACGTCCGGTGTCGTTCTCCACGAGGGCGAACGCGAACATGCCCATGAAGTGGTCGACGCAGTCCGTGCCCCACTCCTGGTACGCCTTCAGCACCACCTCGGTGTCCGAGGTGGAGAAGAACCGGTGCCCGAGCGCGTGCAGCTCCGCCCGCAGCTCCCGGTAGTTGTATACGCAACCGTTGAAGACACCGGTCAGCCGGGCCCCGGTGTCCGCCATGGGCTGCGCGCCCCGCTCGGACAGGTCGATGATCTTCAGTCGCCGGTGGCCGAGCGCCACAGGGCCCTGCGACCAGATGCCCCGCCCATCGGGCCCACGGGCCGCCATCCGGTCCGTCATGCGCTCCACCGCGGCCACGTCGGGCCGCCGGTCGTCGAAGCGGACCTCACCGCTCAGACCGCACATGGGCACCTCCCTGCTGTGCCGCACGGGCGGGCCCGCGCGGCGACCACATCGGTCACATTCAGACTCTATGGTTCACCTTGTGCGCATACGTCGCTCATCGCTCCCTGTCGATGTGCCCAGGGGCTGGGCCCCGTGCCGTCGTGCCAGGCGTGGAGATCCTCGCCGTTCACGCAGACGATGCCGCACTGCCGCGCGTAGTCGAGGGCCGGAGCGGTGAAGTCGCTCGTCGTGACGAGCGCCGCGATGTCGGCCCCGTGGACGGTGAAGCACGTACCTCCGAAGCGCTGCAGGTCCTGTGAGCCGACCTTGTTGGTGTCGCCGTAGTGCTTGCACTGGATGACGACGCGCCTCCCGTCGGAGGTGGCCGCTATGACGTCCGCGCCCAGGTCGCCGGCCCCGCCGACCACCTCCACCTCCTGGCAGTCGTCACGGGCGCACAGCTCCGCTATGGCCTGCTCGAAGCCGTCGGCGTCGAGTGCGAGGTAGTCGGGCGCGGGGGGCGGCGCCTCTGTGTCCGTCGCCGTGGCGTGGAGGGTGTCGGAGGCCCTCTCCGCCGCTTCCTCCAGGGCCTCGGCGGCGTGGCGCGCGTATCGCGCGGCGGAGAAGCGGCGCCACCTGAACCGGCACAGCAGTGCGGCCGCGACGCCCACCACGGCCAGGACGACGGCCCACAGCGGGCGGCTCTCGACGATGCTCGCCGCGGTGCGCACCAGGAACGCCGCGACGCACAGGATGATCGCGAGCAGGACGAAGAACAGGGCGGTCGCGCGCAGATCGAAGCGCCGCTCACGGTCCATGCGTCGAACGGGGCCCGGGCCTACGGTCATTGCGCTCCCTCACGAGGACGACAAGAAGATCACTCGTCTACGTGTGCCCAAGATCAACGGGCCCCACCACCAGGTGTTCCAGGACGGTGATCCCGAAGTGGGACCGCGTCCTCGGCGGGTCGAGGAAACGGAGGGTGTCCCACTTCGCAGTCCTTCGCAGTCCTTCCAGCTGGGCCAGCAGTTCGTCGAGTTCATCGGGCTCTCCGGACCCGGGGGGACCGGACCGCGTACCGCCGTCGCTGCCGCCGTCGATCAGCGCGGCCAGCTCGGAGACCTGCGGCGCCTCGAAGAGGTAGCGCACGGGGAAGTCGGTGCCCAGCTGCTTGCGCAGCCGGTGCACGAGTTCGGCGGCGAGCAGCGAGGTGCCGCCGAGGCCGAAGAAGTCGTCCTCCAGGGTGAGGTCGTCCATGCCGAAGGCCTCGGCGAAGGCGGCCAGCACGATCGTCTCCGTGCGGCTGCCGGAGCCGGCCGGGACAGGAGCGGCGGACGCCTCGCGCGCGGCCGTGGCGGCCTGCGCGTCGTTGCCGTCGGCGGTCACGGTCGGCGCCTGCGCACGGGCCGGCGCGTCGAGCCAGTAGCGGTCCCGGGCGAACGGGTAGCCGGGCAGCTCGAAGTGGCGCCGCGTCTCCCCGTCGTAGTACGCGGCCCAGTCGACCTCGGCCCCGGCCTCCCACGCCTGGCCGAGCGCGCCGAGCAGTTGGGCGGCGGGCTCCTCGCCGCCGGTCAGCGGGAGCGAGGCGACGGGCGCGTGCCGCAGCGTACGCAGATGCCTGCGGGCCAGCTCCCCCATCCCCTTGCCCGCGCCGACCTCCACGAAGAGCGTGTCCTGCCGCGCCGCCAGCAGGTCCACCGCCACACCTTCTGGTGGGTCGCGGGCCTGATCATCCTGGCCCTGGCGCTCACCCTGACACTGCCCCGCGGACACCCCGCCGCCGCGGCGGCGGACGACTGACGCCGACCGCCTGAACGGAACCGCCGGGCGCCGCGCGGCTCACCCCGCGCAGCGCCCGGTGGCCACCCCCTGGTGTACGTACCAGATCACCGGGACGCTCCGGCCGTTCATCAGCGTATGCGTCGCGGGGCCCTCCGCCGGGACGTACCCGGCGGAGCTCAGCGCCCGGCGGCTCGCCGCGTTCTCCGCCTCGGTGGCGGCGTACAGGTCCCGGACGCCGAGGTGCTCGTGGGCGAGCAGCGCCGCGCCCGCGAACAGCTCCGTCCCGAGGCCCTGCCCGCGGGAGCGCGGCGCGAGCCAGCCGCCGACATGGTGCAGGCCGCAGGGGTGCACCTCGACACCGACCGAGCCGACGTGCCGCGTGAAGGCGGGATCGGCCGCCACCAGCGCCGTGGAGTCCGGGAACAGGTCGCTCAGGTCCCGGAACTCACCGCCGCCCGGCGGCGCGGCCAGCAGCTCGCCGCGCCGCGGCTCGGGCACGACCGCCTCCTCGGGGAAGCCGAGCCACCGCTGCGCCTCGGGGTCGCTGCCGCCGGCGTTGCCCGCAGCCAGGTCCGGCAGCGTCGGGGAGCGCAGGAGCAGCCGGGGCGTGCGCAGTTCATGCCTGCCCTGCTCACATCCGGTGGTCGGTACCGCCGCGACATGCGTCACTGTTCACCGTCTCCTCTCGGGTGTACTCCGTGCCGCCTCAGCCCAGCGCCCTGAGGTGCCGGTGCGCTTCGGCGAGTGCGTCGGCGCCCTCGCAGACCATGCCGATGTGGCCGTCCGGCCGTACGACGACGACCGTGTCCGACGTGACGTCGTAGGCCCGGTGGGCGTGTCCGTGGGTGTCCACGATCGCGGTGGGCGGCGCCTGTTCCCCCGGCCGGACGACCACCCGGGTGACCGTCGAGCCCGCGTTCCGGGAGCCCTCGTCCCAGGTCTCCGCGTACCGGGAGCCGAACGCAAGCACCGTCGCCCGCGGCCCGCGGAACGCGTCGAACAGCCGGATCTCCGCCCCGGATCCGTCATGGCAGCGCGCGTCCGGCGCCCGGTCGCCCGCCCGGACGCGGCTCGCCCGGCCGCGACGGTCGAGCGCCAGCGGACCGTTGCGGTAACTCACGGCCAGCTGACCGCTGTCCGGCGCACCCGTCCGGTCGCCCGTGCCCCCGAGCAGCGAACGGTGGTACAGCTCCGAGACGGCCTCGCGCGTCCGGGAGGCGATCGGCACGCGCTCGGCCTCGTAGGTGTCCAGCAGGGAAGCGGGGCCGCCCGCGAGGACGGCGGCGATCTTCCAGCCGAGGTTGTAGGCGTCCTGGATGCCCGCGTTCATGCCCTGCCCGCCCGCGGGCGGATACACGTGCGCGGCGTCACCGGCGAGGAACACGCGACCGGCCCGGAACCGCTGGGCGGTACGGATCACGACCCGGTACCGCGACATCCAGCTCACGTCGCGGACCCTCACGCCCATGCTGTCGGTCCGCTGCGCGAACGCCTCGCGCAGCGCGTCCCCGGAGTCGCCGAGGTCACCGGTCGCCGTCAGCTGGAACGACCGCGTCGCGGGGAGGGGATAGAGGGCGATCGTCCCGCCGGTGGCCCGCGGCCACACATGGCAGTGCGCGCGGTCGAGGCCGTCCGCCTCCACGTCGGCGACGGCGATGCGCTGGGAGTCGTACGTCACGCCCTCGAAGGGGATCGCCAGCTGCTTGCGCACGGTGCTGCGACCGCCGTCGGCGGCCACCAGATACCGCGCCCGCACCCGCTCGACGGTGCTCCGGTCGGCGAGGGTCGCGGTGACGCCCTCGTCGTCGGCGTGACAGGTGAGCAGTTCGGTGCCGAGCTGTACGTCGATCGCGTGCCGGGCGAGACGTTCGCGCAGCGCCGCCTCGACCCGCTCCTGGGCGACCATCAGGACGTTCGGGTACGGAACCTGAGCGGTGGCCTCCATCTGCTCGGCGCTCGACCAGACGCCGAGCACCCGGTCACGGTCGTAGGCGCGGTACGGCAGGACGGACGCCCCGAACGCCCTCACCTCGTCCAGCACGCCGAGGTCCTCGAAGACCTCCAGCGTCCGCGGCTGGACGCTCTTGCCCCGTGATCCGGACGGGAACGCCGGGGACCGGTCCACGATCCGGCACGCGATGCCACGCCGGGCCAGGTCGGCGGCGAGCGCGAGCCCGGTCGGTCCCGCGCCGACGACGAGGACGGGCACTTCGCTCTCACCCACGGGCCTTCGCCTCCTCAGCGGGACGCCGCGCGGCCCGGTTGTGCGCGGCCACGGCCGCGAAGATCTCCTCGACGTCCCGCACGGCCGCGGGAAGTCCTTCCGTCGCCAGGACGCCCGCCGGGTTGAGGACCACCTCGTCCACCCCGGCGTCCCGGTAGCGCTCCAGCGCACGCACGATCTCGTCGGCGTCACCGGTGACGAACGCGTCGGCCCCGATGAGCGCCCGCGACGAGGCCCGCGGGTCGGCCGGGTCGACGGCGACCCCGGCCCGGCGCAGCATGTCCGCGTAGTGCGGCACGCCCACGTGGTGGCGGGTGGCGTGGAACGCGAGCGCCTCCGGGTCACGGCCCTTGCCGGTGAGCGCCACGGGCACCACCGTCACGACGCGGGGAACCGCTCGCCGTCCGTCGGCACCGGCTTCCAGGGCGGGCACGATCACGCGGGCCACGTAGCGGGGCGGCGTCATCCACGTGATGGCGACGTCCGCGACCGCTCCGGCGGCGCGGGCCATGGCGGGCCGCAGCACGCCGAGACCGACCTCGGGCATCGGGTGGTCGAAGGCGGGCAGCCGGGCGCGCCCGACGGGGCGCCGACCGTCGCCGGGCATCGGTTCGCCGTCGCCCGGCACCGGTCCGTCGTCGTCCGGCATCGATTCGCCGTGCAGCAGGGAGCGCACCGTATGCGCGTACCGCCGGGAGAACGCCACGGGCGCCGCATAGCGGCCGCCGTCCAGCGCCTCGACGAACTCCGGCTCGCCCGGACCGTATCCGGCGACCGCGGGGAACCCGGTGACCACGGAGAGGGTCCGCGCCTGAAGCGCCGCCTCGAACGGATGGCGCAGCGCCATCAGGCCCACCGAGACGCCCACCGGCACGGCCAGGCCGCGGCCCGCCAGATGGGCGAAGATCTGATACGCGTCGGTGTAGAAGCCCTGCCCGGTCCACAGCCTCCGGCCCGCGGCGTCCCGTACCGACTCTGCGAACGGCGCCACCGTGTCAGGGCTCGTGGTCTGCACCGGGACGATCACCGAGGGCGCGGGAAGCGGCGCGGTCGTCATCGCCCTCACCTCCCCGGGCCCGGTCGGTGACCGGCCGCCGCCGGGGTGGCCGCCCACGCCTCGCCCCGCAGCGCGCTGCCGCCCTCCTCGTCGACGAGGTCGCGCACCAGGTCGACGTGGAGCGCGACGTCGTCGTGCCAGGCGCCGTACGTGACGAACGTACGGACGTGGTTGAGGCAGGTCAGCGCGGCGGCCCGACCGACCGCGACCGGGTCCGCCCCGTCGCCGTAGCCGTCCAGGAACGCCGCGGCCAAGGCGCCGTAGTCACCCTCGGGCGGCCGCCCGGCGAATCCGCGGCGCCCGGTCTCATGCAGTTCGAGCAGCTGCCCCAGGCACGAGCCGAGGTCCCAGGCAGGTGCGCCCACGCCGGTGTGCGTCCCGGCCAGCAGGGCGGCACGGTCGCGTCCGGGGAACGGAACGATCTGGCCGATTCCGGCGGCGCCGTGCAGGAGACGCCGGGTCCCGGCGTCCCCGAGGAGGTCGTCGCACCACTGCCGCAGCCGCTCCCGGCGCCGGCGGCCGAGCCGGTCGGACACCAGCGCGTGCAGGGCGGGGGCGTCTCGCGGACCCCGGCCGGTGTCGAGCCACGCCGCGAGACCGGTGAGGAGCGCGGGCGGCTCGTCGAACCCGAGGACCGGAGGAAGTTCGTGGACGCGCCGTACGATCCGGCCCGTCTCCCGCAGCAGCGCGGTGAATCCCTGGGGGTCGCGCCGCTCGAACAGCACGTTGAACGCCACGCTCGACGGTCCGAGCAGGCGGTGGCGCTGCGTGTCGCCGACCGTCTCGACCACGGCCACCTCGACCCGCTCCGTGCCCGCCGAGGACAGGGCGCCCAGCACCTGGCCGGGCGCGGCCCACAGCGGCGCGGTCCGCAGCCGGCCGGGGGTGCGCACCCAGTGGTACGACGCGCCGTCGCCGACCTCCGTCACGACGGTCCGGACGTTGCCGTTGCCGAACGCCGACACCTGCTTCACCTGGGGTTGCACCGGATTCGCGGTCCTCTCTTCCAGCGGCTGGTCCGGGTGGGGCCGCGGGCCCCCGTGCGGCATGTCTGCCGGACGGGGGCGTCCGCGGTGGTGGGCCTATGCCTCGACGGGCATCAGCACAGGCAGCTCACGAGGATGGTCGCGGTGGAGATGATCGTGGGCGTCACGTTGACGGCCTCTTCCTGGCCGAACGTGGCGTCGATCTCGCTCGCGTCGGTGTAGGTGCTGTATCCCGCGAACAGCTCCCCGCTGTCGGCGGTGTCGGTGACCTGGGTGACTTCGGCGACCTGCATGATGTGTTCTCCCCTGTTCGTGTGTTCTCTGATTCCTCTTCGGGTGACTCATCTAGCTCTCCGGCGCGCCACCATGGCGCTCCGGAAACCCTTGGGCCGGCGCGGTGTTCACGTACGGGCGCGACGGGTCGACGCCCGCGGCACGGAGCGCGGCGGCCACGGCTCGCTCCCGTCGGCGACCGCCACCGCCACCGGTGTGTTGCGCGGCGTCGAGGAGCCCCTCGGCGAGCGCGGCGGCGCGGTGCTCGCCGAAGCTGAGCCCGCCCCGGCCCGGCCTGGCGTCGGCCGGCTCCTCGGCCCGGGAGACCCCCGGCGCCAGCGCCTCGCAGAACGGCGAGACGGACCGGCCCACACCGTCCGATCCGGCGACGACTGAGGCCAGTTCGCCCGCCGCATCCCAGGCGTTCCGGTCCAGGTACACGACGACCGCGTCACGGCGTGGGTACGACGAACGCGCGGAGAGCACCTTGGCCTGGTACCGCAGCTCCGACGCCTCCAGCGTCTCCAGTACGCGGCTCCACACGCGCACGGCGGCGCCCTCGTCGCGCACATGCACGTAGAGACGGAACCGCCGCGCCGACGCCCGGCCCACGCCCCGCGAGCCGTGGGCGAAGAAGAACCCCGGCGACAGGGCGGCGCGGGTCGCCGGGGTCCGGACCAGCGCCGACCGCGGTCCGGGCCCGTCCGTCGTACGCCGGATGTCGCGCGAGGGAACGGCCACGCGCACACCGTGCAGCAGGACGACGGCGGCCCCGCTCCCGTCTTCCTCGCGCTCTTCCCCACCCTCGTCTTCCCCACCCTCGACGAGGCGGGCGGGCAGCTCGGTGTGGCCGTGCGGGGTCGCTGCCAGGAAGGCGCGCTCCAGGTCCGGATCGCGCAGGGTGCGGGGGACCGCCCCGGTGTCGCCGTGCCGCCCCTGGTGGAACTCCTCGTAGACGGCGGTGGCCAGGCGCGAGCGCAGCTCATGGGCGTTGTCCGCGGTCACCTCGCGGTCGGCGACCGTCGCGCGGAGCTCCCGGGGGCGCACGGTGATCGCGGCGAGCAGCTGGGTCAGGGCGGGCGAGAGCGCGTCGTTCATGAGGCGGCGTCCAGACCGAGTACGGCGGCGAAGCGCTGGGGCGCGAGGACCGCGTTCCGGCCGATACCGGCTCCCGCGCGCTGTACGGCGGACAGCCGGGGGCTGCGCTGGGCGGCGGCCAGCAGCCGGTCGAACATGTGCCATCCGGCGAACGCCGTGGCGCGCACGGCCAGTTCGGGATCGCGGACCGGGCGGGCCTCCCGGTACCCGGCCCAGAAGGACCGCAGCAGCGGACGCACCCGGGTCAGCTCCGCGGTGCCGCGGGCGATGATGTCGTCGTGCGAGAGCCCCCCGGTGTCGGTGTCGTCGTCGGCGGCGGTGATGCCCCGCACCGCGCCGGACAGCCAGTCACCGACGAAGCCGCCCACGTCCCGGGCCGGATCACCGAGGCGGAACTCCTCCCAGTCGGTGACGAACACCGTCTCCCCGGCGACGAGCAGCTGGTCGAGCCTGAGGTCGGCGTGCACGGGCCGGGCCTCGGCCGCCGCCTCCGCCTCGCGCAGCGCGACCAGGCCGTCCACGAGCCGCCGGTCGTGCTGGACCAGCTGCCAGAACGCCAGCTCGCCCGCTGTCGCGTCGAGGTACTGCCGCAGCGGCAGGACGCGGAGAAGCTCGACGGACGGCATGGGAGGGGGAGTTCGGTCGATACCGTCCCGTTCACCGAACTCCGCACCGTGCAGGGCGCCGATCGCGCGGCCCACCCGATGCGCGTGCGTTTCCTCGAAGGCACGGTCGGCGGCCAATTCGGTCCCCGACCGCGTATCCCTCAGCCATGCGAAGACCTGTAAGCCGGATTGCTCGTCCCAACCCAGACAGGGCGGGGAACGCAGTCCGGGTACGGGCGTACGGGCGACCCATTCTTCGAACGTCACGGCACGGCGAAATCCCTCGCGCGCGGGGCCCGTTGGGGCCACCTGCTTCACGAAGACGTCCGCGCCGGTCGACGTCGTGCCCGCCCAGTTGTCGTTGCGCCCGGCAAAGGACTCCACGGCATCGGCCGGCCACTGCCCCAGGCCGAGCCCGTGCAGCGCCGCGGCCACTTCGGGAACAGTGGAAAGGTCTCGGGAGACCACGTGTCGCCGCGGTCTCGAACGGATGTCGACAGCATCGTCTGACAGCACCGCATCCCCCGTACGTACGCTCTGGATCTGCCTCTACGTTTCTCGATTTCTTGTCAACCGGCAAGCCTTTTGACGGTGCTCGAAAGGCATCGGTGAAAGGCGGAAGGAATCAGCCATCCCGCTGCTCGCCGTGGAGCAACTGGCTGCCGATCGCGGTGATTTCGTGGCGGACGCTGGTCCCCGTACGGGAGGTGGTGATGAGCCCGGCCTCGCGCAGCACCGTGGTGTGGTGCGAGACGGTGGCGGGGGACAGCCGGGTGCGGCCGGCGACATCGGTGGTGGTGCCGTGCCCGGCCGAGATCGCCGCGAGCACCGCGGCACGGCCCTGGCCCAGGAGCGCGGCAAGCCGGGGGCTGCGGGCGACGGAGCCCTTCGCGGCGGGAGCGGCGGACGGGGGTGTCCAGATGACGTCGTGCGGCACTGGATAGATCACCACGGGAGGCAGCTCGGGATCGAGGTTGATCGCGGGCTCGTGGCCGATGAAGAAGGAAGGGCTCAGGAAAAGCCCCCGGCCGTCGAGGTGGATGTCCCATTCGTGTTCCGGGCAGGCCAGTTCGAGGACGGGAGGCGTCCAGCGGATCGTGGGGTGCAGGCCGGACAGCATGGTGTCAAGGCCTCCCCTCACCAGGGAGCGCACCGCCGAGAGCCGGGCCGCCTCGAACTGGGCGTGCAGGTGGTGCAGCATGGGGGTGATCGCCGCCCGGTACCAGTCGCGTACGGCCCGGCTCACGGCTTCCAGGGCCGGCGGCGCGCCCTCGGCGAGAGAGGCGGCCCAGGCCGTCAGAGGGGTACCGGCGGCGTGGGCGAACCTTTCGAGATCCTTCTGCAGGTACGACTTCGGCGTGCGCAGTAACTCGTCGAGGCCCGCCTCGAGGTCGGTGGCGCCGGTCGGGGTGAGGAAGTCCGGACAGAAGCCGTGGGGCGACGGCACGAGCGTGCGCAGAACCTGTACGGAGTGCGGAATGCGGGCGTGCGACCAGCGCCGCCAGGGTCCGAAGACGGCGTCCGGATGACGTGGGTGCAGAAGCCGCAGGCTGAAGATCGTCTCGCTCAGCGGATTGGGCTGCTGTGCCAGAGATACACGAAGGAGATCGTCACGGGTGAAATGAATCCGAAAGGACATTCTTTCCCTCTCCGAGTCCGGACCCATATTCCAGGCGACGGCCGACCCTCTGGCAAGACCATGATCGGTCGGCCGGAACGTCCGTACGCGCGCCTCCCCTCAGCGGCCCCGGCGCACCTGTGCCGCCTTGCGGGCCTCCGCGAGCTTGCGGGCCTCGCCGCTCTTGCGGGACTTGCCGCCGGTGGTGCGGGAGGCGTCCTTGCTGGTGCCGAGGCCACGGAAGGGAGTGTTGGTGTTCTTGGGGCGGGGTGTGGCGGGAGCGTCGAGGGGGGTACCGGAGGGGGCCTTGGCGCCGGTGATCCGGCTCAGCTCCGCCTCGCCCGAGCGGACCTTGGTGACGGTCGGCTCGATGCCGGCCTCGGCCATCACCCGGGTCACCTCGCGGCGCTGGCCCGACAGTGCCAGCGTGACGACGCTGCCGGACTCACCGGCCCGGGCGGTGCGGCCAGCGCGGTGCAGATAGTCCTTGGGGTCGGTCGGCGGGTCGACGTTGACGACGAGGTCGAGGTCGTCGACGTGCAGGCCACGGGCCGCGACGTTCGTCGCCACCAGGACGGTGACCTGGCCGCTCTTGAACTGGGCGAGGGTCCGCGTGCGCTGCGGCTGGGACTTGCCGCTGTGCAGGGCCGCCGCGTGCACCCCGCCGGCCCGCAGATGCCGGGTGAGCAGGTCGACGGCGTGCTTGGTGTCCAGAAACAGCAGTACGCGGCCGTCGCGGGCGGCGATCTCCGTGGTGACGGCGTACCGGTCGGGGCCGTGGACGATCAGCAGATGGTGGTCCATCGTCGTGACCGCGCCCGCGGACGGGTCGACGGAGTGCACGACGGGGTCGTGGAGGTAGCGCCGGACCAGGTCGTCGACGTCGCGGTCCAGGGTGGCCGAGAACAGCATCCGCTGCCCGTCGGGGTGCACCTGGTCGAGCACCTCGGTGACCTGCGGCAGGAAGCCCAGGTCACACATCTGGTCGGCCTCGTCGAGAACGGTGATCCGTACCCGCCCGAGGCGGCAGGCCTTGCGCTCGATGAGGTCGTGCAGACGGCCGGGCGTGGCGACGACGACCTCCGCCCCGTCCCGCAGCTCGGCGATCTGCCGGCCGATCGACATGCCGCCGACGACCGCGGCCATCCGCAGCCGCAGCGCGTCGGCGTACGGCGTGAGCGCCTCGGTGACCTGCTGGGCCAGCTCACGGGTGGGCACCAGGACCAGGGCGAGCGGCTGCTTCGGCTCCGCGCGCCGCCCCGCCGTCCGCGCGAGCAGCGGCAGACCGAAGGCGAGCGTCTTGCCCGAACCGGTGCGCCCGCGCCCCAGGACGTCGCGCCCCGCGAGGGCGCTGGGCAGCGTGGCGGCCTGGATCGGGAAGGGCTCGCGCACATCGAGCCGGGTGAGCGTGCGCAGGATCGCGGCCGGCAGTTCCAGCTCGGCGAAGGAGGCGATCGGCGGCACGGTCGGCGACATGGCCGGGGTGAGGTCGCCGTCCGAGGTGTCGGGGCGGTCCGAGTGGTGGTCCATGAGAAGCCTTCCGCAGAGGAACGTACCGAGGAAGGCCCGGCCGGCGCGTGCGCGCAAACGGTTGAGAATAACACAGAGTGACGGTCCGGTGGGCGGCGCCGTTGCCGTGAGGGCGCTGCCCCCGCTGCCCGCCTCGGTGAACGCGACCGCCGGGACCCCTTCCGACGTGCCATCGTGGGGCCATGACCATCGAAGTCCGTCCGGCTTCGCGCTTCGAGGACGTCCGCGCACTGCTCGGCCCGAAGTCACCCGGGGCCAACGTCTGCTGGTGCCTGAGCTACCGCATCCCGTCCCGGCTCAACAACGGGCTCCGCGGGCCGGCCCGCGCCGAGTACGTCGCCGAACTGTGCCGTACGGGGCCGCCTCCGGGAGTACTCGCCTACGACGGTGACGAGCCGGTGGGCTGGGCCGCCGTGGCACCGAGGTCGGCCACCTCCTTCGCCCGCAGTAGCACCATCCCGCACGTCGACGAGCTGCCGGTCTGGTCGCTGTGGTGCGTCCGCGTACGACCTGGCCACCGGAGGAAGGGCATCTCGCACGCCCTCATCGCCGGGGCGGTCGACTTCGCCCGCGCCCATGACGCGCCGGCCGTCGAGGCGTACCCCCTCGACAACGGCGACGCCGAGGTCGATCCGACGATGGCGTACGCCGGCATCCGGAAGAACTTCGAGCGCGCGGGGTTCGTCCACGCCGCCGACACCACCTCGGTCCTGGCGGGCCACCCTCGCATCCTGATGCGACTCGACCTGCGCTGAGGCCGCGCACTGCGCGGGCATGTGACCCCTGACCATCCGCTCGGCAAGCCGACCGCCAGGTTCGCGTCGATCACGCGTCCGAGCAGGTGCAGCGGCGCCGCCGTCACCCCGGCGGGCAGTCCGCCGACGCCGGTCGGCCAGGGGACGGTCGGCGTCATCGGTGATCCGCACCGCCCGGCCGCGGCTGAGGGGGTCGCGTTCCAGCGCCACGGGTACGGCGACTTCGCCGAGCGTCCCCCCAGACGTGGACGACGACCTCCTCGGGAGTTTCGCCCGGCCCATGACGGCCCTTCGGCGCGGTCAGGGACGTGGTCGGCCGGGAGTCGGCCTACGCTGATCCCATGCGGCTGCTGCTGACCTCCGACACGCATGTGCCCGCCCGGGCGAAGAGGCTGCCGGACGCCCTGCTGGCAGGCATCGACGAGGCGGACGTGGTGATCCACGCAGGGGACTGGATCGACGAAGCCACGCTCGACCTGTTCGAGTCCAGGTCGCGTCGGCTGATCGGCGTGTTCGGCAACAACGACGGCCCGCCGCTGCGCCGACGGCTCCCCGAGGTCGCACGGGCGGAGCTGGCCGGGCTGCGGTTCGGCGTCGTGCACGAGACCGGAGCGGCCACCGGTCGCGAGCGCCGGTGCGCTCAACGCTTCCCCGACCTGGACGTGCTCGTGTTCGGCCACAGCCACATCCCCTGGGACACCCGCGCCCCCGGCGGCCTGAGACTGCTCAACCCCGGCTCTCCCACCGACCGCAGACGCCAGCCCTTCTGTACGTTCCTCACCCTGACCGTCTCGGACGGCGCCGTGCACGACGTGACGCCGCACCGGCTGCCGCCGCGGTGAATGCGGTTCAGCAGCGGTGGCCGGGCCGGCCGGTCAGGGTGACTCCGGGTCCGCTTCCGTCGACCGGAGATCACGACGGTGCCGCCTCAAGGATGCAGCGCGCCCCACGTGGCGGAGTCCACGACGCCCGTGACGGGCAGGGAGAACTGGCGCTGCAGGTGTTCGACCGACGCCCTGGTGACCTCTTCGAAGACGCCGGTCTTGGGAACGTTCACGTAGCGGTAGACGTCGTTGAGGATGCACTGGAGGTGCCGCACGGTCTCTCCCGTGCTGCCCATCTGGAGGGTCGTGTGCCCGCCCAGGTACATGCACAGGCGCCATTCGGTGCCCGTCGCGCTTTCGGCGGCCTCGGGGTGGGCCCCTCCGTGGGGGTCCGTGAAACCGAGGGTGGCGGCCGACGGCGGCGCGCTCTGGGGGGCGCGGGCGGCGACGGGGCCCGCGGCGGACATCGCCAGCGCGGTGGCGGCCACGGCCACCCCGGCGGCCGTTCGGATCGTACGTCTGGTCTTCATCGGGGACTCCTCACAGCTCGGTGCATGACAGTTAGGGATGAGGCGGGAGCGCTCAGTACCAGGGGCAGCGCGGCAGCCCGGCGACGGGGTGCGACATGGTGGAGGGGATCTGGACGACCTCCGCGGGGACGTTGCCCCAGCCCTTGATGGTGGGCAGCTCGCCCACCTGGTCGCCCTGCGTGTAGTACCAGACGTTGTTGCCCTGGGTGTCCTTGGGACCGATGGTGTAGCAGGTGAACCAGGACGGCGAGAGGCGCAGCCATCCGGTGATCGGCGCATCGAACGTGGGCCTGCCGTACACGTCCGAGCCCAGGTTGTCGCAGTACAGCGCCTTGGTGAACGTGTTGCCGATGGTGTCGCGCATGACGAGGCCGTCCTGAAGGGAACAGGTGGCCCGCTCGCCGGCGCTCGCGGGGGTGGCCGCCAACGGCAGACACAGGAGGGCGCCGACGGTGGCGGCGACGGCGACGGCGGTCGTACGGGGCGGGGTGCGGGGGAGGAACGATCTCCTTTTCACGGCGTACTCCTGATCGGTCGTCACGGGCGGAGAAGGGTGGGAGCGGGCGGTCACGACCAGGAGCACTGGGCCAGGCCGGGGAAGGGATGCTGGGGCGCCTTGACCGCGACCGCCGGCATGTAGCCCCACGCCTTGACCTTCGGGGAGGTCACGATCTGGTCGCCCTGGGTGTAGTACCAGATGTTGTTGCCCATGTAGTCGGAGCCCTCCTTCCAGCACACGAACCAGCGCGGACTGAAGAGCATCTTGCCCACCACCGGGCTGGTCGAGCGGGACTGGATGCGCACCGAGCCGGGGGTGAGGTCGCACCACATGTCCCCGGTGAAGCTCATCCCGGTCCAGTCCACATGCGGCTCACCGGGCCGCAGCCAGCACGCCGGATCGGCTTCGGCCGCCGCGGAGGCGGGCGCGGTGAGCGCCCCGCACAGCAGCGCGGCGGCGGCCAGCGGGCCCACGACATCGCGCAGGCGACGCAGCCGGCGCAGCCGGCTCCTGGGTCTTCCACTCATGGTGCGTACACCCCTCGTCTCGGTCGGCCATCGTCCTGGCCGACCCTCGTCTCGGCCGGCCCGGTCCGTCCCTTACTGGCGGTACGGGGCCGATGGTGGCCGCGCGCCCTGACGCGCTGCTGACGAACCGGCCCTCCCGCAGCCGCCCCGCAGCCGCCCGCGTTGTGTCAGGCTCACGTCAGCCCCTTGTGTAAAGCTCCGCCCCCACCGGCCCATCCAAGGGGAACCCATGCGAAGACCCGGTCACGGACGTACGCACGCCGCGCTGCTCGCCGTCGTCACCCTCCTGCTCGCGCTGACGGGCGTGCAAGGAACGGCAGGTGCGGCCGAGGCCGCGACGGAGGACATCAACATCATCGCCACCCACAGCGGCATGTGCCTCGAAGTCGGCACCGCCACCGAGGGCGAGGTGATCACCCAACGCCGGTGCGCCGGACGCGAGAACGCGCTGTGGACGCTGAAGTCCTCGGCCCTGGGCGGTGGTTCGTACCAGATCGTCAACGTGTACAGCGGCAAGTGCGCCGCGGTCGAGAACTCCAGCACCACGGCCGGCGCCCCGGTCCGGCAGCAGACCTGCGGCAACCAGCCCGGCGCCAGCTTCACCTTCACCGAGGCCGACGGCGGGGTCTGGATCCAGCCCAGGACCGTCTCCGCGTCCCCGCTGTGCCTGGAGGTCAGCGGCTCCTCCACCGCCGACGGCGCGCAGCTGCGCCAGTGGGGCTGCGATCGCCAGCCCGGAGCCGTCTTCACCCAGGAGCGCTACCAGGGCCCCACGCTGGGCTGGGCGAAGATCCGCCCGGCGAGCGCGCCCGCCCTGTGCGTCACCGAAGGCCGCGACCGCAAAGGCCTCTACCACAGCGCCGTCGCCGTCCAGCGTTCGTGCGCCCAGGCCGTCCCGCCCCGCACCTACCTCGAAGAGGTCGGCACGGGCCGCTACCGCATTCAATGGCACCACCCCGAGTTCGGCATCGGCTGTCTGACCGTCATGGACGGGGGCCCGGTCCCCGGCATGCTGGAACCGTGGGACGCCTGCGCCGCCGCCACGGTGTTCCTGGTCGAACCGGTCGAGACCCCGGCGCCGGGCGGGTTCCGCATCCGCGACGCGAACACGGGCCAGTGCCTGGGCATGGTGGGCGGCGGCACCGCGGAGGGCGTCGAGGTCATGCGCCAGACGTGTACGTCGGCTCTCTCCCAGGAGTTCTTCATCGACGCGGAGTGAGCGAGCGGGCCTGCGCCGTACGGCGTCCGACGACCGTGCCCAGGACCGTTTTAGGGGGAAGTAGCCCGCCTGCCGCGAGTCGTAGCCGTTCAGCGGGTTGTCACCGAGGAGTACGAGTCGGCCCGGCGGTACGACAGGGCCCGCCGTACGGTCCAGGCCCGGGACGCGGTCCAGTGGGGCCGGCTCACTCGGGACCGCCGCCACACGTTTGACGATCCACCGCCGGACCGCCACCGCACGGGGAGAGGCCGCGAGGTCGGCCGACGCAGCGGCCAACTCACCTCCCGCGCCGGGCCCTCCAGTACGACCACCCGCCCCGCCCCGCCGCGATCCGTCCGCCGCGGTGTACGCGGACGTGGGCGCCGTCCTCGTACACCGGCGCCATGCTGCTGCCACGCACGGTGAGTCACTGGCCTCCGAAGAGCACGTCGGCGGGCACGGGTGGTCGTGTCGTGCACGCCCCTCCGGGTCGCGTCCCGGAAAGTCTCGCCCGCGATCTGCCACGCTCTGGCCGGAAATGTGCCCCGGCGATGGCTGCGACGGCGGGCCCGACAGCGGCGGCCCGTGGGTCTTGCCACCGCGCCCCGCCGCTGCGTCAGCGACCGTCGTCCGCCCCGTTCACGCCGTCTGCTCGGGGGCGATCTCCGCGATCAGGCCCTCCACCAGGGCCCTGATCTCGTCGCGGATGGGGCGGACGGCCGCGACGCCCTGGCCCGCCGGGTCTTCGAGCCGCCAGTCGAGGTACCGCTTGCCGGGGAAGACCGGACAGGCGTCGCCGCAGCCCATCGTGATGCAGACGTCCGACTCCCTGACCGCGTCGACGGTCAGCATCTTCGGGGTCGCGGCCGAGATGTCGACGCCCACCTCGCGCATGGCCTCGACCGCCGCCGGGTTCACTTCCGCGCCCGGGTCCGACCCCGCCGAGCGGACCTCCACGCGGTCACCGGCCAGGTGGGTGAGCCAGGCGGCGGCCATCTGGGAGCGGCCGGCGTTGTGGACGCAGACGAACAGGACGGAAGGCTTCTCGGGCATCTGAGGTCTCTCTTGTCTTGTCGCGCACAGTCGCATCACTGGACGCTGATGTGAAAGTATCAGTCCATGATGACATCAGCCGGCACTGAACTGATCCGGGTCATCGCCGACCCGCTCAGGCTGCGGATCGTGACCCTGCTCGCCCACGAGACGCTGTGCACCACGCACCTCGTGGCGGAGACCGGCGCCCGGCAGACGAACCTCTCCAACCATCTGCGCGTCCTCCGCGAGGCCGGTGTGGTGGAGACGGAGCCGTGCGGCCGCTTCACCTACTACAAGCTGAGGCCCGAGGTCATCGAGGCACTCGCGGCGACCTTCGGCGAGCTCGCCGAGACCGCGCGCACCACCGTCGAGACGAACCGAAAGCGATCCTGCTGATGACCGCGAACGACCGCAATACCACCGGCACCACCAGTGCCACCGGCAGCACCACCAATAACACTGGCCCTACCGGAACCACCTCACCGCCCCAGGGCGGCGAGGACGCCTCGATCGTCGCCAAACTGTCGACGCTGGACCGCTACCTCGCGGTGTGGATCCTGCTCGCGATGGCCGTCGGGATCGGGCTCGGTCGCCTCGTCCCCGGCCTCGACGGCGCTCTCGCCGAGGTCGAGATCGGCGGCATCTCACTGCCGATCGCCGTCGGCCTGCTGGTCATGATGTATCCGGTCCTCGCCAAGGTCCGCTACGACCGGCTCGACGCCGTCACCGGCGACCGCAGGCTCATGGTGTCGTCGCTGGTCATCAACTGGATCGTCGGCCCGGCCGTGATGTTCGCGCTGGCCTGGATCTTCCTGCCGGACCTGCCCGAGTACCGCACGGGGCTCATCATCGTCGGCCTCGCCCGCTGTATCGCCATGGTCATCATCTGGAACGACCTGGCCTGCGGCGACCGGGAAGCCGCCGCCGTCCTGGTCGCCCTGAACTCCGTCTTCCAGGTGATCGCCTTCGGTCTCCTGGGCTGGCTCTACCTCGACCTCCTGCCGAAGTGGCTCGGCCTCGGCGACGGCGAGCACCTCGACATCTCCATGTGGAAGATCGCCCTGAACGTCGTCATCTTCCTCGGCGTCCCGCTCGTCGCCGGATTCCTCACCCGCCGCGTCGGCGAGAAGAGGCTCGGCCGCGGGAAGTACGAGTCCGACTTCCTGCCCAGGATCGGCCCGTGGGCCCTCTACGGTCTGCTCTTCACGATCGTCGTCCTCTTCGCCCTCCAGGGGAAGACGATCACCTCGCAGCCGCTGGACGTGGCCCGCATCGCGCTGCCGCTCCTGGTCTACTTCGCCGTCATGTTCTTCGGCACCTTCCTGCTCGGCAAGGGCCTCGGCCTCGCCTACGACCGCACCACGACGCTGGCGTTCACCGCGGCGGGCAACAACTTCGAGCTGGCCATCGCCGTCGCCATCGCCACCTTCGGCGTGACGTCCGGCCAGGCCCTGTCCGGCGTCGTCGGGCCGCTCATCGAGGTCCCGGTCCTCATCGGGCTCGTGTACGTGTCGCTGGCCTGGCGCAAGAGGTTCCCGGCCGTCAGGCGGTGACGCGGCCCAGCATGTGCCCCATCGCGGCCAGCACGGACGGCTCGACGCGGTAGTACACCCAGGTCCCGCGCCGCTCGGAGGCGAGCAGACCGGCTTCCCTGAGCTTCTTCAAGTGATGGGACACGGTCGGCTGAGAGACCCCGACATCGGAGATGTCGCACACGCACGCCTCCCCGCCCTCGTGCGAGGCGACCAGCGAGAACAGCCGCAGCCGGACAGGGTCGCCGAGTGCCTTGAACATCCCGGCCGTCCGCACCGCCTCCTCGGCGGTGAGCGGGCGCTCCGTCAGGGGCGGGCAGCAGGGCTCGACGCCCGGTTCCAGCAGCGGCAGTGCCTTGGCATTCGACATGCGTCTATGTTGACACACGTCAAATCAGGAGGGGTCGCCGAGTGCCGACCTGGCCACTGGATAGATGCATGTCTATGTTGACGCATGTCGAAGCAGGCGTCATGCTGGCCGTATGCCAAATGTATCGACAGACGTCGATACAGAAATGGGGAGTCACCGTGACCGCACAGACCGACCACGTGTCCACCGCCGCCCTGCCCACCGTGGTGATCGGAGCGGGCCCCGTCGGCCTCGCCGCGGCCGCCCACCTCGTCGAGCGGGGCATCGAACCCCTGGTATTCGAGGCCGGTGCCACCGCCGGCAGCGCCGTGCGCGAGTGGTCGCACGTACGCCTCTTCTCCACCTGGTCGGAGGTCGTCGACCCCGCCGCCGAGAAGCTCCTGGCCCCCACCGGCTGGGTGAAGCCGGACGGGGCGGCCTGTCCGACCGGCGGTGACTGGGCGGAGAAGTACCTGCGGCCGCTGGCCGACGCCCTGGGTGACAGGATCCGTTTCGGCGCGACGGTGACCGGCGTCTCCCGTCAGGGCCGCGATCGCGTCGTCGACGCCGACCGCGAGCAGCGGCCCTTCACCGTCCACGTCCGGAACGCCGACGGCAGCGAGCGGCGCGTCATCGCCCGCGCGGTCGTCGACGCCTCCGGCACTTGGGCGACCCCGGGCCCGATCGGCGGCGACGGCCTGCCCGCCCTCGGCGAGCGGGCCTCGCAGGAGCGCGTCTCCTACCGTGTGCCCGACCTCAAGGACCCGGCCGTACGGGCCCGTTACGCGGGTAGGCGCACCGCGGTGATCGGCTCCGGAGCCTCCGCGTTCACCGCGCTCGCGTACCTGGCCGACCTCGCCAAGGAGGTGCCCGGCACCCACGCGGTATGGGTGCTGCGGCGCGGCATCAGCGGTGCCACCTTCGGCGGCGGCGAGGCCGATCAGCTCCCGGCCCGCGGTGCCCTGGGCCTCGCGGCGAAGGCCGCCGTGGACGACGGCCACGCCGACGCCGTCACCGGCTTCCGCACCGACGCCGTCGAGAAGAGCGGCGACCGGCTGGTCCTCGTCGCCGAGGACGGCCGTCGCCTCGACCCGGTCGACGAGGTCGTCGTCCTGACCGGCTTCCGCCCCGACCTGTCCTTCCTCGGCGAGCTGCGCCTAGGCCTCGACGAGCGTCTCCAGGCGCCGGTCGAACTGGCCCCCCTGATCGACCCCAACGTCCACTCCTGCGGGACCGTCTACCCGCACGGGGTGGGCGAGCTCTCGCACCCGGAGCGGGACGTCTACCTGGTCGGCATGAAGAGCTACGGACGCGCCCCGACCTTCCTCGCCATGACCGGCTACGAGCAGGTCCGCTCCATCGCGGCCGCCCTCGCCGGCGACCGGGAGGCCGCCGAGCGCGTGGAGCTGACCCTCCCCGAGACGGGAGTCTGCGGTGGTGCCGGGCTCTTCGACGAACCGGCCGACACCGACGAGTCCGGCGGCGGCTGCTGCGGGGCGCCGTCCACCGTCCAGATCGGTACGAGCGCGGCGGCGGTCCCGGGCGGCTGCTGACAACGCGATGCGCACCGCTGTCGTACGGCCGTCGCGGGGCCGTCGCGGGGCTGTCGCGGGGGCTCGTGTCTCCGTAGGGCCCGCGTCGCCCGAACGGCCGCGAGCGTTCGCGCGAACGCGTCGTCGGTTATCTGCTGGAGGCGATCGCAGTTCCTACGACCCAGGAGATCAATCCATGCGTGTCCGCACTCTCAGCGTCGCCGTCCTGCTCGCCGCCAGCACCGTTGTCGGCGGTGCGAGCCAGGCCCTTGCCGACGACGACCCCTCCGGGCCGGGCAAGGTCTACGACAGCCAGGACATCCTGTCCGACAACGACCTCAACGTCTGCGGTAACACCATCGACATCATCGCGCTCCTCAACCCGGCCTCCGGCAACAAGTGCAAGAGCAACTGACGACGGTCCTCGGGCCCACAGGGGTCGTCGATGTTCTCGTCGGCGATCTCGCGGCAGTTGCCGAGCGCGAGGTCGTCGTGGCCGTCGCCGTTGAAGTCGCC
>NZ_JBSFRK010000042.1:0-70485 GCF_053589195.1 Streptomyces sp. NPDC003379
CTCGGCCAACGGGCACGTCCGGTTCGGCGGGCGGGGACGGGAAAACCGACACCGGAAACGGTGCACGGCGTCCCGTCCCCGACCCAACATATGGAGCTGGACCGGCGCGGGGCCGAGCTGCTGTTCCAGGTTCTGACCGAGCGCGAGGAGAAGAACAGTATGGCCATCGCCTCCAACGAGTCGTTCTCTTCGTGGACCAAGACGTTCACCGACCCACGGCTCTGCGCGGCCATAGTGGACCGCCTCACCTTCGGCGGCAACATCATCGAAACCGGCAGCGACTCCTACCGACTCGCCCACACCAAAGCCCAGGCCGAACGCGCCGCAGCGAGCTGACCCGCGTCCTCAATGGAAACGATCATTGGTGTCGTGGCGAGCTTTGTCGGCGTCTTCGTGGGAGCTCTCCTGACTCGGCGGTCAGCCGATAGGCAGCGCAGGCTGACCGTCACCTTTGACCTTCACCGGGAACTGCAGGGAGCGGAGATGATGCGCGCACGGCACGCCGCGGCCGAACTGGTCGAGCAATATGCGGACAAGGACTACCGGGAACTGCGGGAGCTGTTGGGCGCCTCAGGAGTGTCCGACCTCCACCAGGTCCTCTACTTTTTCCAGCGGCTCTGGCTGGCGATCGAGCTCGGCGCCCTCCAGAAGGAGTACACAGCACGTCTGTTCGGCGACACGTTCTCCTGGTGGTACGACACGACGTTCCGTTCCATGCTCGTTCCGACACAAACCGAAGTGGCTCACGACATCGAAGCCCTGCACGGTTGGTTGGTGAGTCATTCAACCGAGGCTCAACAGCAGCGCTGGCGGGGAGCCAATCCTGATGCGTGGCGAAGGCGAGATACGCAAGGCTCCTGACGGGCACCGTCATGTCGACAGATTGCCCCGGGCGAACCCGGCATCAGCCATGGCATCGCCGAAAGCTGCGTTACGACTACGAGAACCCCGCAATGGGGCCAATCGACTCGTTCGCGACGAGCACCCAAGATCGCTAATCGGGGCCAGCGCACTCGTTCCTCTGGGGCCAATCGACTCGTTCGAAGCCACCAGCGCCAGGGCACCGCTCATGGAACCGCCTGCGACCCGGCTCTTGACCTGAACCGCCATGCGCACGGTTCCGTCCGCGTCCACCACGTCAAAATCAACCTTGTCCACCGCTTGGTCGCCGGGCGGCGGGCCTTCCACCCGGACGCCGGCAACCTGCGGCTCGTCGATCGCCGCAACCAGCTGTTCCAGTGTTCGCAAATACTGGTAGAGAAACCCTCGTGCCGCGACGCGTCCCCCGTCCATGCCCACATGCTCCTTCCGGATCGGCGCGCCGGGTGCAACCTCCCGACGACGGCGTGGGGATCAACAGCCAAGGCTATGGGAGAGCCGGCAGGACCGGACACTCCTGCCGATTCTGTCCCGATCACGTTTCCGGCCAACCCGCGAATGCGGCCGTGCCACCTGGGTCGCCTGCCGAGGTCAGGTCCGGCACCTCGGTGGCGCATTGGACGAGCGGGGCAGCCAGGTGATCTGCCTCACGGGGCTTCCACCTACTCGCCGGGGTCAGCGACGAGATCCGCCGATGCTTCACCCGCGGACGCCCGCGCGTTCAGACCGTCCGCACTCTGCGGAGGTTCCGGGACAGTAGCGGCATGGGGAATGGCGGCGGCACAGGCCGTACAAGCGTCTGCAAGGTGCCAAGTACGGCCGCGATCAGCCCGGATGAGCAGCAGGAGAAGCGGCCCCGAGCAGGGCCCCTGCCTCCGGTGCCATGGGCAGACCTTCTCCCGACATTGGCAGGTGCGCAGATGCGCAGGGAGTCGGGACTCCATGAGGTGACCTGCAAGGTGCCGGCGAATCTCCACAACCCCGGCGACAGCCAAGGCCACGGGCTGCGTGCACGCACTGCACATCAGCACACGCCGTCCAGCCGGACTGCTGATCGTGACGGTCCAGGCGCGTGAAGACAGGGCCACGGACATCGGTCCCTCCAAGCCGTGATCGGTCAGTCGCCGGCCCTCATTCCGGTCGACTTCGGGCGCGCACACCGTAGTGCAGACCCCTGCCCTTCCGGGGTCACTTCCGTTTCGACACAAATAGGGCAGAGGTCTGCACTGTCAGGGCAGGGGTCTGCACCGTCGGATGGACGGGTGACGATCTTCCCGCCGCCGGAGCCCGACCCGACGGCACTGAGGCTTTCCCTCGCACAGCTGCGCGCGCAGCACGGGTGGAGCTACGACGAGCTCGCCGCCCGCAGCGGCCTGTCCCGGCGCACTCTGATCGAGATCGAACAGGGCCGCACGATCGGCACATTGGCCACCTGGCATGCCCTCGCCCACGCCTTCACCATGCCGCTGGGAGAGCTTCTCGGTCCGCTATGCACGGGACACGAACCGCCAGCGTCCGCCACCTGAGCCGAGCCGTCCAACGGCCACCCGAACGGGACAGCGCGCTCGTACATCCGTCCTGGATTCGGATTCTTGTCGCCGTCCTGTCACCTCATCGAGGGGACCGGGCGGCGGGTGCTTAGGTGGCGGGCGCGTCAGTTGGCACTTTTCACTCCGGCACCTTCCCCAAGGTGCGGCCCTTTCCTGCGCCCACGTACCGCTGGGGTGGGCCTTCGAGCCTGCGGAGAGATCTGTCCCATGCCCTTTTCCCCGACCGACGAACAGGCCGCCGCCCTCGAGGCGTTCCGCAGCGGCAGTCATCTCGCCATCCAGGCCGGCGCAGGCACAGGAAAGACGTCCACGCTCGTCTTTCTCACGGAGCAGATGCTGCAGCGGCGTGGGCGCTACCTCGCCTTCAATCGCGCCATCGCTCTGGACGCCGCCGCCCGTTTTCCGTCGACGGTCCAGTGCAAGACGGCCCACTCACTGGCCTACGCCGCCCTCGGTCACCGCTACCGCGGCCGCCTCAACGGCCCTCGGCGCCCCGGCTGGCGGATCGGGCAGGACCTGGGCCTGTACGCCCCTGCCGATATCGGCAGGGCGGGGCTGATGCCGGCAACGCTCTCCAACGCCACCCTGCGGACGGTGACCCGCTTCTGCCAGTCGGCCGATGCAGAGCTGGCCCACCATCACGTTCCACGCCTGCGGGGCCTCGACGACGAGGACCATGCTGAACTGGCCGACCTGATCCTGCCGTACGCGGCGAAGGCCTGGGCCGACCTGCAGGACCCCTTCGGCGGAATGCTCCGTTTCGAGCATGATCATTATCTGAAGATGTGGGCGCTGACCGAGCCTGTCCTGCACGGCGACTTCCTCCTCCTGGACGAGGCCCAGGACACCAACCCCGTCCTTGAGCAGATCGTCCTGGCCCAGCAGGAACGCGCACAGATCGTCATGGTCGGCGACTCCGCACAAGCCATCTACGGCTGGCGCGGCGCACGCGATGTGATGGCAAGGTTCACCGGCCATCATCTGAGGCTCACCCAGTCCTTCCGATTCGGCCCCGCGCTCGCCATCGAGGCCAACCGCTGGCTCACCCTCAGCAACGCCCCCATCCGCCTGACCGGGACACCCGGCATCGCCACCACGGTCGGATCCCGTGCGGGCCGCCCGGATGCAGTGCTGTGCCGGACCAACATCGGCGCGATGACCGAGATCCTCTCTCTCATCGCGGCCGGCACCAGAACGGCGCTGGTGGGCGGCGGCGATTCCCTTCGCACCCTGGCATGGGCCGCCCGCGACCTCATCCAGGGGCATCGCGCCCACCATCCCGAGCTCGTGCTCTTCCCCACCTGGATGGCCCTGCGCGACTACGCGGAGCACGACCCGACCGGCAGCGACCTGCAGCCCTTCGTCAACCTCATCGACGAGCACGGCCCAGACGCCATCCTCCAAGCCGTCGACCGACTCGTTCGCGAAGACGACGCCGAGGTCACCGTTTCCACCGCCCACAAAGCCAAAGGCCGGGAATGGGCCCGGGTGCGCATCGCACCCGACTTCACGCCGCCGCCCGACACCGACGAGGTCGACTCCCAGGGTCATCCCGTTCCCCAGCCCGTCGACGAGGCAGAAGCCCGCCTGGCATACGTCGCCGTCACCCGAGCCCGCCACCACCTGGACCCCGCCGGCCTCGCCTGGATCCACCAACACCCCGACAATCCCGCCTGAACTGCCACCTACGAAGGCGTCGCGGGACGCGCCATACGCTGTCTCATGAGACAGGTCGCATCTTGGAGAACAGCGACCACCACAGGAAATTGGGCTGATGGGCGTCGCCGCGGCTTGAAGCCACCCAATGATGCTCAGACGCAGTGAAATTCCACCATCATGATCTGCCGACTACCCCTCTCAAGATCCGCCAACAGGACACCTCCACACGTTCCTGAAGGAACATCTCAGACCATGATTCGCCAACGAAGACTCTCGGTCACATGATTGAGACTGGCCAGAATCTCGCGCGGGTCCCGGGTACCGCAGGGTCCAGTCTGTCAGCGAACATCCGCGTACCAATCTGCATTTCGTTGCAGGTAGCG
Source organism: Streptomyces sp. NPDC003379 (assembly GCF_053589195.1). Taxonomy (NCBI): domain Bacteria; kingdom Bacillati; phylum Actinomycetota; class Actinomycetes; order Kitasatosporales; family Streptomycetaceae; genus Streptomyces; species Streptomyces sp. NPDC003379. The sequence continues at coordinate 4,472 of NZ_JBSFRK010000042.1, forward strand.
ATATCCGACCCATTCCTGAGCGAGTCGTTTGCCTTCCCTGAGAAGTCCCACGGTATCCGCGCGGTGTTTTGCGGGAAGCCAGCTCGCCAGTTGTGTGGCCTCCGTCGCATTGGCCGGAGCTTCCTTGGCATTACGGGGCCGCCCTAGGTCGAATAGCACTTCGTACAGCTTTTCGGTGGGCTGCACGGCGGGCAGACCGAGCTGCGATGCCGTGTGGGAGGCCTTCAGCGGGATGCGTACACCGCTGAGGTCCAGGTCGCCGAAGTAGCGGATCTCCGAGATGCGGTGCTCCGCGGTGATGGCCCGGACTGACGCTCGGAAGGTGCCGCCCAGTCCCCACGCGACATATCCAAGGCGGTGCTGTTCGGGAAGGCACTTGACGAGGGACCACCAAGTGGTCGAGTTCTCGACAACGAGCAGGACGTCACCGGTGCCGACCCGCCAGTACCGGCCATCCGTTTCCTCCAGGGGGAAGGTTTCCGTGAGCAGCGGTGGGGGCGGCCGGAAGGTTCGGATGACCTCGTCGAGCCGGTCCGGATCGGAGAAAAGGGGCCCGGACTTCAGCTCGTCGAAGGTCTTCTCGGGCATGGGGAAGTCTGCCTCGGAGCCGAAGGTGCCGAAGATCTCCAGGGCGCGCTCGCGGATCGGTACGGCGAACAGGTCCGGGTCACTCTTGCGCCACAGGTTGAGGGCTGTGTAGGCGGTCCGCTGCTTGGGAGTGGCTCGCTGCCATTCTCGGGCGAGCCAGCTCAGTTCGTGATGCCAGCGTGGCATCGGTTCTTCGGTACGGACGGGACGGTCCTCGGGCAGGAGCCAGATACTGACCGGCAGGGATACCGTCTCGGGAGTCCTGTCCTGGAAAGCCTTGATCAGACCATTCTGTTCGAGGACTTTCAGACAGCCGTCGAGCACCGCCGGCTCGAACTCTCCTTCGGGATTGCGGTTGCGGATGGTCCGGAAGGCCTTCAGTACGGCGTCCAGCGGGATCTGCGTCTTGGTGTCGGCTCTGCGCTTGTTGTCCTTGGCCCACTGTCGCAGGAGCGCGAGGAGTTCACGTTCCCGTCGGCGCAGTGCGGTCGCGTCAGTTGGTGTCTCCCGCGTCATTCTCCGGCACCTTCCGCGTCGCGGGTGAAGACCCTGGCGGTGGACAGACGTCCGGTGCCGTCCGTGGGAGGGAGACGGTCGAGGTGGTTGCGGATTAGTTCGTCCACGACCAGGTACTTGCGCGCGGCCCTCAGGTCGGCGTCGTTCCGCAGCCGGATGATCAGGGGGAACTGTCCCAGTGCGTTCTCGTCGAAGAGTCCTGTGGTGTAGACGAGTTGGACTCCGAGCGCCTCCGCCACCGATCGTTGCAGGTCGAGCAGGTAGTCGGCGTTGGCCCGTCCGATGGGGTTGTCGAGGAAGAGGACGCCTGCGTGGCGGTCGCTTCTGCGGCCCTTGGTGTTGGCTCGCAAGGCCGCCATCGTGCAGTACAGGAGGATGGCGGCAGTGAGTTCCTGGCCGCCGGAGAAGATTTCCTTGACCTTGCACACCCGTACGCGCTCCGTTCGCAGGACCTTGTCGGGCTTGAGTATGTGCACCCGGAATCCCTTGGGGACGGCTGTGTGCACGCCACGCAGCAGCAGGGAGAGACCGTCGCGCCGCGTCTTGCGTCCGTCGCTGGTGACGCCAGCGGCAGCCTCGTCGACCACCTCTCCCAAGTGGGCCGTGAGTAGTTCGTCGCTGAGCCTGTCGAAGTTGAACTGGATGAATTCCTGCCCGGCCCATTCGGCGAGGGAGCGCGGTAGCGCGGACAGGCGCTGTGCCGACCGCAGGACGGCCAAGGCCTTGTCGACCTCGCCCTTGAGATGATCGATGATCACTTGCCGGTGTCTGCTGATCTGGTTCAGGTCGTCGGTGAGGCTCCGCAGTCGCGAGGTGAGGGGGATGTTCCAGCCGCGTGCCTGGGCGGTCAGTTCCTCGGGCGGGAGGATCAGGATCTGGCGACGGACGGGGATGTTCAGGGAGTCGTACTTGTCGGCGCCCGCGTGCTTCTTCAGCTTCTCGATTGCCTTGCGTAGGTTCCGCTCATGTCTGGCCAGATCGTCCCGGGCTGTGTTCCTGGCGTGGTCGAGCCGGCGGTGCTCGTGGCGTGCCGCAGCGGCGTCATCCGTGAACGGCTCGTCGGCGGCTTCCTCGGGAGTGAGAGCCGCGAGGGTTTCCGCCAGGATGGTGAACTCCTTGGCGGTGTCCTTCGCCGCCTCCCATGCCAGGACGGCCGCTGTGTGCAGGGAGGTCACCGAAGCCTCCGCGTCCGCGGCGGCCGACTGCTTCGACCGGGCTTCCTCGACCGCTTCCTGACATGCGGTGATGTCGCGGGGCTGCCGCTCCAGGGGCATAGGGGCAACGCTCTCCGAAACGAACACCCGGAATTCGCTCTCCCGCTCTTTCAGGGCGTTCTCCTGCTGCCCTTGGGCGAGTTGGGCCTTTCCGACCGCCACTTCGGCCGCCTTCTGCCTACGGCCCGCGCGCCGTAGGGCTTGTGCGCGGGTGGTCGCGTCGGAGGCCTCCGGAGTCAGCAGGAGTCGGTGGGCCTGGTCACGAGGAGCATCGTCCAGTGTGGAGTACTCGTCGCTGGCCTCCGTTTCCTCCGCCTCCGCCCGGATGAGACTTCGGCGCAACTCGTCCGGCACATTGGCTTTCTCGTAGTTGTCGGATGCGGTCTTGTAGATGTTACGCAGCAGAGCAATGGGCTCGTGTGGAGCATCCGCCTCGTCAGGGACACCTTGCGCGCCGGGCAGTGCAGCCCGTTCCTTGAGCGCGTCTTCCTTGATCCGGAGTTGTTCACCGGCTGTGTTCCTGTGTTCTTTCGCCAGACGGCGGTGTTCGTCCGCGGCAATCAGGGCTTGGTCAGCCGCTTCGTTCTGCTGATCTCGTCGTACTTCGGCGGCACGGGCCAGGTCTGACCATCCCGGGATCTGGGCCAGTCGTTGGGCGATGTCGTCGAGTCTGCCGCTCACCGCCCTCAGACGGTCCCGCTCGCTCGCGGCCGTGCGTTGCGCTGTCCGGTTTTGTGTCTGCCGCTTGACCAGGTCGGTGACGCCGCGTCGTCGGTCGGCTGTGAGTTTCTCCGCCGTGGCGAGATCCTCGGCGGCCACAGCAGCCCTTTCGGATAGGGCTGCGACGGCACCAGGCGGGTAGCTCTCCCGCCATGTGGTGATCCGGTGCCTGAGTTCCTCGTCCCTGCGTTTGGAGGCCACGACCTCGGCGAGGCGCTGTATCCGTTGGGAGCACCGCTCCTCAACGGCCCGGTGTTCGGTTTCGGCTGCGTCGTGGTCGTACAGCGCGGGATGGAAGGGGAGCGTGAACGCGACGCCGTCCGGTTGCCCGGCCTGTAGGGATTCGAGTGCCTCGCTGGTGCCCACGGCCACGTAAGCGGTGGGCTGGGGTGTGAGCGCGGCGAGGATGTCACGGGCCTCACTCACATCACCACCGGAGTTCAGCAGGACGCCGCTGACGAGATGGGGAGCCCTGGCTATGAACTCCTCGCGCTTGCGCTGGGGGTAGTCCGCAAGATGTTCCCAGCCCGGCCAGGCGTCGATCTGCCGGTCCCTCAGGATCCGGCAGGCTTCGGTTACGACGGCCGGCGGAGGCAGCAGCCGCCCATCGGCCAGGGCCAGCCGGGCTTGCTCGTCGCGGGCGTCCTCGATCCGCAGCGCAACGTGTTCCCGTTCGGCTTCGGCGATCGCTCCGGCAAGACGCTCGACCAGGAGGTGCGCGTCCTGGTCGAGGTCGACTCGTTCGCCGTTGAGGAGCTCGGTCAGCCGTGGCTCGGATTCCAGTGCCGTCTTGGGACCCGTGGCCTGTTCCAGCCTGTCCTGGAGGCGGTCGGCAGACTGACGTGCCTTCCCCTCGTTCTCCTTCGCATCGTCCAGGAGCCGCTGGACCTCGAGGTGTTCTTCGGCGAGCGCTTCCGCCTCCTCTGCCAGCGCGTCGACTTTTTTGCGTGCGGCTTCGAGAGCGTGCTGTGCGTCCTGGGCGGCCTGCGGCAGCGCCTCCGTGTCGGCTGCCAGTCCGTCGGCCACGGTCTGCTGGGCGTCTGCACGGACCGCCTCCATACGCTGGACGAGGCTCTGCCGCTCGGCCTCCGCTGCGGTCGAAGCCTTGAGCGACTCCTCTCGCTCGCCGCGGACTTTCGCCTCGGCCTCGTCACGTTGACACGCCGCCTCCTCCTCATCGCGTGCCCGGGTTCCGGCTTTGCGGACGAGGGCCGAGAGCCCGGCGGCAAATGCCCTGGCGGCCTGCTCACGCGCCTCGAAGGCGGGGCGGGTCTGTTCCTCGCCTGCGTTGACCAGCTCACGCAGCCGGGTCGCCTCGCCGGTCTTCTCCTGGTGGCGCAGTACGACGGCCGTCGCCTGCCATCCTGCTGTCAGAGCGTTGGCATCGTCCCGCTCCGTGGACGCCCGCGCGACAAGAGCCCTGGCCTCCTCCAGACGCATCGCGGCAAGGCTGAGTCGCTGCTCGGCAACGGTCGCGCTCCACCGCCTGGCCAAGCGCGCGGCGTCGTCCCGTTCCCGTGCGAGACGGGTCGCCTCCTGCTCCAGTTTCCCCAGGCGGGTGTCGTCGTCCTGGACGCGACGCTTGAGCTGCCCGGCGAACTTCACCAGGCCCTCCTCGGCCTGCTGGACGTGCTTCCGTGCTTCGGCCTCCGCGCGTGACGTCTCGATTAGCGGTCCGTGGAGTTCGACTGTGTGCTCCACGAACTCCTGCTCCAGCAACAGGCTCCGCCTCCGGGCGAGCTTGTCCAGGTGCTGGGACACCAGCTTGGCCAACTCGGTGAGGCTGTCCTGCTTGATCACGGCTTTGAGCAGGAAGTCGACGAAGCTCGCGTCCGAGTCGAGGTCGAACGCGCGTACCGCCTCACCCTCGCCCTTGTTCATCACCCGCTGGTAGCGGAAGAGTTCGGAATCGATGCCGACCTTCGCCAGACGCTCCGTCCAGTCGGTTTGGGACTTCGGCCAGTCGAGTCCCAGACGGGGGTCCTCGTCACTGAGTTCGAGCAGTTCATTGCGGTAGGAGTCGAAGGACAAATAGCGGCGTCCGCCGTCGGTGATCGGCAGAGTGTCCAGGGCCAGCGTCTCGGTGGGGTAGAAGTAGTACCACCCCTCCTGGAGGTTGTCGGCGGCCTTGGAGACTGTCTGGTTCTTCCACGCCATTGCCTTGCCGGTGACAAGGGACCGGCCGTTCACCGCGTGCGTCCATTCGAGAGCGACGTGTGAGACGTCCTGGGCCATCACGTAGTTGTCGAGGAGGCGGGGGTCGTCGGCCCCCTTCACGAGGCCCCGCCCCGGGAGCAGCACCGAGAACACCAGCTTGAGAAGCACGGACTTGCCGCCGCCGTTCTCGAGGAAGAGCACGCTGGCGGGCGACGGACGCAGTGTTTGCGTCACGGAATCGAACAGATCCGCCTGCTCCTGGGCGACCGGACGGCCGGCACCGCTGAGGTCCAGAGTCACATCCTGGAACCGTGCGCCCGCGGGGCCGACCGAGCAGAGGCGGATTCGGGAGAGCTCGTAGTTCATCGTGTTTTCCATGCCCGAGCCCGTCAGTACAGCGTGCCGGAATCGGAAACCCGCACGATGCCTGCGGCAGCCGGTCCTGCGGGGGCACCTAGGCGCAGCAACTCGTCGTACGCCTGGACGCCTGCCAGTTCGCGGACCTGGAGTTGGTAGCGGCTGGTCGTGCGGTAGACCTTGACCGAGCGCTCGTCGTCCTCGGTCTCGGTCAACATGCCCTGGTCGACCAGGTAGCGAAGGGCCTTGCCCACGATGGCCTCGGTGGACGGCGGGGCGACGCGGCCGTCGCTGGTCGAGCCGGCCTCGGGTCTGCGCAAGTACACGCGCCAGGCACGCTCCAGTTCGAGGGCGTCGGTCATGGGGTCGCTGTTCTCCTCCGATCCGGCCACACGCTCGGATAGTTCCTGGCACGCGTGACGTACCAGTTGGTCCACCGTCGGAACCGTGGCCTGGCCGACATAGCCGTCGTCGGCGAGATCCTCGGGCCGCGGGAAACAGCAGGCGGCGATGGCCAGGTGGGCGATGCCGTGCAGCACCCGCTCTGCCTCTCGCTGATGGGCCTGGCGCGCCTGCCGTGCGTAGTGATCGAGTTTGGTCTCGAACACCGAGCCCGGCAGAGCCCCGAAGACGGCACCGGCACGCTGGGTGATTCCGATGACCCGCAGCCCGAAGCCTGCCGCGCTCCTTCTCACGAGTTGCTCGAACGCCGGTTCCTCGTCATAGCGGCGGACGAGGGCCGCGTAGTCGGCGTCCCGGTGCGGACGCAGCCTGGGGCGAAGGCCGTATCCGACGAGCCGTGCCGCCTCCTCCGCGTCGTGCTCGCTGTAGGTGCCGAGGACCCCGCTCATCGGTTGTCGCCTCCGGTGTTCTTCGTGGTCGGTTCCGGGCCGTCGGCCGTGGCCGGGTCCACGAGCCGTGCCGTGGTGAGGAGCAGGTCGTCTCCCTCGAAGGCTTGGCTGTCCAGGCCGGCGTCGGCGTGCACGGCCACCAAGACCCGGGGATCTCCGCGGCGCAGAGCTGTTCCGGTTTGCGGACCGTACGCGTGCAACGCCAGGAGTGCTACGAGTTCAGGAAGCTCGGGGTCGAGGGCTGCCGCTTCGTCTAGAAGACCGGACAGCGTGCGTACTTCGTCCGGCAGGTCGAGGAGCGCGTTGGCCTGTTCCCACTGGCGGTTAGTGAAGCGCTTCCGCTCTTCCAACGTCTCCAGGTCGGGTTCGAGGACTTCTCCCGCGAACCGCGTGCGCTCCGGTGCCGGGCGCAGCAGCAGGGGAACGAGGGTGGCCAGGTCCGGAAGATCGCGGACGACCGGACCCGAGGAATCCGTGAAGTATCGGTCGGCTAATCCGGAGACATCAGTGACCGGCAGGTCGAGAGCAGGCGTGAGGAGGTGGCCGTACAGGTCGAGGGTCTGGCGCTGGGGAGTGTCGGCGAACTGCTGGCGATCCTGCTGCTCCCGGAACAGGTCCCTGGCTCCCATGAGGTGGGTGTGGAGCTTGATGTGGCGTCGTACGCAGTCCTCGACGATTTCGACGAGTTCCGCCGCCCGACTCTTGCGCACGGGCTCCTCCGCCTCGTCGCGTGCCTCGGCCATGTACTTCGCGATCGCCCGCTCGGCCTTGACCCGTTCCTCGACGTGGGCGAGCGCGTCGTCGAGCAGTTTCGGGACCTTCTCCTGCCAGTCCACCGCCTGCACGTTGCGCTTGGTGGCGTCCAGCTGGACCCGGATCATCTCCCCGTACTGGATCGTACGGATACGCGCCTGCTCGGCGATCTGCTTGGCGTCTGCCAGCTGGCCCCGCCTGATCAGGTTGTCGAGTTTCACCTCGGCGGCGACCTGGGCGGACTCGACGTCGGTGTCCAGGGCGCCGACCAGGACGTTCAGAGCCTCGTGCGAGGCACGCAGGTACAGCTTGCCCGTGGCGTCCCTGCGCTCCTCGATGAGCTTGAAGTCGAACGTGTGCACACGGTAGACGCCGTCGGCGTCCACTGCCCCGTACGGGCGGCGGAACGCGCGATCCACATCCCCGACATTGATCAGACTCTCCAGTACCCAGGCCGTGACCCGCGCGTGCTCCTTGGCTGGGCGCTGCGACGCCTGCCGCGCGACGAACCGCTGGACTCGGTCCACGATGTGCTGGTGACTGGCGCCCGTGTCGAAGTCCATGGTGATCGCGACCTGGTCGATGGTGTATAGAGCGATCTCCGCCATCAGATAGGTCTTCGCCTCGGCCCACTCGATCATGCCCTTACGGGCGTCGAGCTCGTGCAACGGGGCGGTACATGCCAACGCCTTCGCTCTGCGGCTGAGTCCTTCGTCAACCGTGACAGCAGGCTCCCAGGTCTCGTCTCGCACAGTTGACACACTAACCATGTACGACTACTCCGAACTCGGGTTTTCTCAGCCTATGTCGCCCCCGCCCTCAGATTCGCCACCCGACTGAGCCGTCTCGCTGTCCCGATGTGGGTCCGGTACCTCCTGGTCTCCGGCTGGACGGATGACGTGAAAGCTGGGGCGGGACTGGCGGACTTGGTGACGCGGCTCGCCACGGGCGACCAAGAGGACATCTGCCGTTCCACGAGCTCAGTGGCGCGATGCACGAGGCCCTCGGCACCCCGTCCCCACAGCGCAACGCCCAAGTCCTACGCGGGAGTCGATTCAGCCGATACGGGAGATCGACCTGAAGGCCTACTGAGCCGGAGTGAAGCGATCGATCAGGTAGCGGGCTACGCCGGTCAGAGCCTGTAGGCGAAAGCGTGCCTCGCCGGCGTGCGAGGCGCCCGGATGCGGGCCGTTGGTGTGCGTGATCTGCCACAGACCGCGTACGAAGGAGCCACCGTCGTTGTCGGGCAGCAGGCCCTGGTCGACGAGGTACCGAATGGCCGCTCCTCCCGCCCCCTGCATCGTGGTGGTAAATCCGTGGGCAGTGGCCACGTACACGGCGACAGCCTCGAACATCGCTCTCAACTGGCCGTTCGCCGCCTCGAAACGCTGCTCCACCAGGTTGTCCACGGCCTGGCGGTAGCAGTTCCTGGCGACGGTCAACCCGAGCCGGTCGAATTCGTGCTCCAGCGCTGTGATCTCGTCACTCAGCGGCGCACGCGGCTCGTCGAGAGGCAGGAGACGCGCACCAAGCAACCGCGACCTGGACCTGCCCCACATCTCCTCGGTGGTCTCGTACTCCGCGACGAGGTCCAAGCCATCCGACCTGAGCGCCTCCCGTAGCTGCCAGAACGAGGTACCGGCAGGAACATCCCCGTCCTCGGCGGGCGCCGTCCGCTCCGCGACCAGGCGGACGAACTCGTAGAGCGCCTTACGGGCCGCCAGATCGGCGTCGGCGGCCTGTTGCTGTGCGCCTCGAACCGTCCGGACAACCAGTTCGGCCTTGCCGTACGAGTCGGACGGCATGAAGCCGTCCAGGCCGGCCTTCATGAAGAGGAGTTCCAGCTCGGCCTTGGAGAAGACATCCTTCGCGATGTCCGCCGCGCACCCGATCACGGGCGACGAAATCAGTTTCACCCCGGCATCGTCCCAGCCCGGCGGGAAGCGTGTCGTGCCGTTTTCACATCGATCACCGGAATCGCTGCTCGCGACGCGGTCTGTTCCACCACGGGCCAGGCCCTCGTCGCCTTCGTCATCCTGCGCGGCGCCACGGAGGAGACTGACGCGTCCACGGCTGGCTACGCGAGCACGTGGCCCAGGAGATCGGCTTGATCCCCAAATCTCGCCGGGTCCTCCTCCGCCTCAGTGATCCGCCACGATGAAGCAGGCCCGCTCGTAGAGTTCGTCGAACGTGATTACCTCGACGTCCTGGATGGATGTCCGGTACAGCTCGAAGGAACTCATCTTCTCCGGGTTCACATCGCCGTTGTGGGTGAACTCGCGCAGGCACCCGATCACCACGACCTGTCGCGGGCGGGTGGTGGACAGTTCGGTACCTGTTGGGGTGCCGTCTTCCTCGTAAATCCGGGTGAGGAACTGGCTGGAGATGAGCTGTTGGGCCTTGCTGGCCGTCTTTTGCACCTGCGCCACACCGCCGCCGAGTTCCTTGGATGCCTGGTAGACGCCCGTGCGGTACGGGGTCTTGGAGAGCAGTTCGGTTTCGTGGGTCTTGATCTCGCAGAAGATCATGCTGCTGATCAGGCCCTTGGACCGCATAATGGCGTCGATGCGTTTCCCGGTTCCGCCGAAGATGTTGGCGCCGGTGGTGATGCGTTCCAGTTTGCCGTCGTTGATGGATTCGCAGGCGATGAGGTTGAGGCCGTAGCCGAATATCCACTGATTCGCCTCGAAGAAGGCCTGCCAGACCGCCTCTGCACCGCGTGTCGTTGCCAGGCTCTCCTCATGCTGGAAGTAGTCCGGATCGGTCAGCAGTCGTTCGAACCTCTGGAGCTGTTCCTTGCGGTTGCTGATCAGCCGGATGTCCTCCTCTGTGAGCCCGCCGCCGATGGCTGTCCTGACCGCACCGAGAACCGTCGTCCGGTCCTGGCCGGTCAGCAGATGGGCCAGTTGGGCCTCGTCGCCGACCACGAGCTGGAGGGAACTGCCGGGTGTGCTCAGGCCGGAGCAGCCCTGGAGGAAGTTGATGACTTTCCAGAAGTTCTCGTGGACGTCCCCGGTGTCGACGAGCGCTTTGACGGCCCGCGTGGTCCCGGTTTCAGGCACTGTCTGCGTGGTGGAGACTTCCCCAGCCTTCTTCTTGTCCTTCTTCCAGAGCTTGATCCTCGGCGTGAAGGTGTCACCCTTCTTGATGATGGTGATGTTGCACAGAGTCGCTACCTGCGGACGGTCGTCGAGGACGAAGTCTGTGATCATCCGGCTGGCGCGGGTGTCGTAGAGGTAGTGGAACCCGCTGCTGTCCTGCGAACCGCGGATCTCTAGGTCGGTGAAGTCCCTGCGAGTGACATCGAACTCGGTGGTGGAGAAGGGGAGCCGAAGGCCTCGAACGGTGGGGGTGGCGGGCGCTGCGGCCTGGGTCCGCCAGTCCGGTGGGATGTTGGGCAGCGGGCGGGTGTCGCCTTCGACCACGAGGTCCTGGACTTCGATGCGCCCGAGCTGGATGAGCACGGACCGCAGTGTCTGCCAGACCACCTCCTTCGCCTCCGGGGTGCAGGTGGGCAGAAGCTCGCGCTCCACCGTCAGGACCGCCTCGTAGGTGGCATCCGTCCAATTGTCACCAGGTATGGGATGGAAGAAGCCGCCGTCACGACGGAGGGTCAGGACCGCGGTGCGGAGTAGGTCACGTGAGGTCTCCTCGCCAGCGCAGTCCAGGAGGCTGAAGGTCTGGCCGAGGACCAGGTCGAGTTTGCCCGCGTCCTCGTCCTCAAGCGGCAGCGGGACCAACGGGCCACTAGGCGGAACTCGTACCGGCTTATACAGGGGACGGCCCGAGAGGAACTCGTGCGCACGCAGACCCCATCCGTCCGGCGCCAGAAGCTGGTTCAGTTCGTCGACGTGTTTTGTGGCCTCCTCGACGTCAGCCGCCACTTCAGGGTGGACCACCCGTGCCAGAAAGCTGAGCAGTACCTCGTCCGGCCCGTCGGAGAGCTCCAAGCGGGAGTCCTCGAAGATCCAGTCGTCGGGAAGGTCATCGTTGTTGAACCGGTGCTGCTGGATATCGGCGCGGACAGTCGGAAGCTGACTGTCGCCGACTGGAGTTCGGTCGAGGTCGTAGAGGCCCTCCAGGAAGGTGACCTCGTCCAGTTCGCCCCACCAGGGGCGCGAGATCCCGCGGAGGTACTTGATGATGTCACGTCGTGTCACCGCTGTGATGGTCGGCGGCTCGCTCGCTCTGACGGGATCGGTGGAAGTCATGCGTCCAGAATGGACGGTTAGGCAGCAGGGCGCCGGACCATTGCGACTCTCACCTCGCCGAACACGCTGACACCCACACTCGCTCTATCCGCACCGCCTCCAGGTGCGGGGGAGGCAATCCGTACGAGTCGTCACACTCGCCGACACTGCCGCTACCCGTGAGGAAGTGTCACGGGTAGCGGCGCCGGAGTCCGGTCATGAGGATGGCGTGGTGGCGGAGGACTGGAACCCCGGCGCGACCGGCCGTGATCCGTTTCTGGAGCTTCAGATCCGTGATCCGGCCTTCATTGAAAACGGAGTTGAACGGGGTAGTGATCCACGGGGCGACTGGGCGGGGCGAGTGTGGTCCGCTCGCGCGGTGTGTCGATCGGCAGACCGCGACGAAGGGGGCGCAAGGGCCATCTTGACTTTCTGGTACTGGCCGCCATAGTCCTTGGCCACGACCTCCTGGTGCAGCACTGTCGCGGTGTGCTCGCCTTCCTCCCAGTGTTGACGCATTACTCCAGATACGGCTCAAGGCTCGTGGACCGGCTAGGCCCGTACTTCGCAGGTCACCCGATCGTGAAGATCAAGTGGTCACGGCCGATCGGACGGCGATCGGCCCGAGCGTGCGTGTATCACGGCCCGCTTGATACCGGTCGGGAACGGGCGGCGATCATGCGCCCAGGCGTCACTAACGGGTGACCTGCGAAGTGCGAGGCTAGGCGGAGTGCGCCGTACGCACTCCTGCCAGGAGGCAGCGCGCTCGTACTTGGCCACGGTGCTTCGCTTCAGGCCCAGTTCGCGAGGTATCGCGCTTAGCGAGCGGCCGAAATCGTAGACAGCGTGCCGCCAGTCACCGCCCCGGCGTCAGCGTTCAATGCACGTCGCCTGAATGCGGGCAGATCCGCCACTCGTTCAGAACGCCGTTCGCCGTCAGACGGCTGAGCACACAGTGGAATCCTTGATCGCGCAGGCCGCAGTCGCTGATGATCCGGTCGCATTTACTCAGTCCCTCTCCCGAGGATGGATCGCTGCGCGCCGCGAGATAGACGCCCGACAGTCACAGGTGCGGCTCTCCGCACCGACCCCGGCAGGGCACCCGATGCGCAATGCCCAGTCGGCCGCGCGCCGCCGATCAGGGCGGGCCGGCGATTGGGCGAGCAGCGTCGCATCGCGAAGCTCCGTAGCCACCCCGGCCGTTCACCACGCTCAGCCACTGCGCGCGCTCCAACTCATGGCACGCCTCCTCCGCGTCGATACGAAGGCTGCGCAGCAGGCCCGCACTCAGTTCGACATGCATGTACGCGTTCATACGCAGGGCGCACTGCAGCGCGAGGAGCCGAGCCTCGCCCCGGCGGACACGTCCGCGGGCAGGGCTGCGGCCAGGTAGCTGAGGATCTCGCTCACGCGGACACGCTCCCCCGGCCCCCGGCAGGGCCGGGGACCGCGTGGCCGCGCGGAAGGCGGGTGGAGCGGTGCGGCCAGTACGGGAGAGCGTCAACTGAGTTGTCAGATCCGCTGGGGAACTCTCACGAACCCACGCGCGTCCTCGTTCGTATAGTGCTGGGATCACCATCGGACGGAGGTAGGGCGTGACGGCAGGGAGCAACCCGGAGGCGGCCACGCCCTTGCAAGTGCGGCAGGTCCGGCAGGCCCTCGCGAGCGAGTTCGACGGGTTGATCGAGCTGGGGGACGGCGAGTTCGCCCGAAACCGCGAGACCGTGTTCTTCTCCCGCGCCCTGGCGGCGAAGGCCGTGCGGATCACAACCGACTGCACCTCGCAGGAGGCGGCCGCCGCTGTCACTGACGGGGCCGATGACTTCGGCATCGATGCCGTGGCCACGTCACCGGCAACCGGCGAGTTGTGGCTCATTCAGGCCAAGTGGAGTGACCAGGGCACTGCCCGGTTCACGTCCTCCGACGCCTCCAAGCTCCTCCATGCCTTCCGGATGCTGGACAACTTGGACTTCGATCGCTTCAACGCCCGGTTTCAGGCCTTCGCTGACCGGATCCGCCACGTGCTCGCCCAGCCAACGCCCCAGGTTCACCTCGTCGCTGCCGTTATGGGACCGGCAGCACCAGCGACTCGTGCCCTGCAGCTAATCCACGGGGAATCCGCCGACCTGGACACTCGCACCGATCTGAGGGTGCTGGCGAGCAGCGACCTGTACGCCGCTATCCGCCAGGACGTGGCGCCGCAGCCGCTGATCGTGACCGCTACCTTCACCGACGGCTGGTTCGGGCAAGATCTGCCCTATCCCTCCCACGTCGGTACGGTCACCGCAGACGAGATCGCCCATTGGTACGAGCTTCACGGCGCAGAACTGTTCAACGTGAACGTACGCCGCCCGCTGGGGCACACATCCGTCAACGCCACACTTGATGACAGCCTGGCCAAAAGCCCTGAGCACTTCTGGTATTTCAACAACGGCATCACGGTGCTGTGCGAGTCGACCATCGCTGAGTACTTCGGCCGCCGCGCCCAGGGCGCGCCGGTGCGCCTCACCATGACCGACGCGCAGATCGTCAACGGCGCACAGACCGTGGCAGCGCTATACCGCGCCTTCGCGGACGATCCGCAGACGCTCGCGGAGGCCAAGGTGATGGTGCGGATCATCACCATCGGACAGACCCCGCCAGGGTTCGCCAACTCGGTCACGGTGGCCACCAATACCCAAAACCATGTAGAGCAGCGCGACTTCATCGCGCTGGACCAGGCGCAGGCGTACATTCGCGACGACTTCCGAATCACCCTGGACAAGGACTACGTCATCAAGCGCGGAGAGCTTGAGCCCGCGCCCGATGCAGGCTGCACCGTGCTGGAAGCAGCCACTGCGCTGGCCTGCGCCCATCCCGACGCGCGGATGGCCGCAGGGGCTCGCGCCTCCACCGATTTCCTGTGGCAATCTGCCCCGGAGGGCGGCTATACGCAGCTGTTTGCGGAGCCGCCCAACGCCGTGCAGATCTGGCGCTCGGTGCAGCTGCTGCGTACGGTGCAGCAGACCGTCCACGACCTCTCGGCGACCTTGCCCGGCCGCGCCGCCGCGATCGCAGAGAGCGGCGTACTCCTGGTGGCCCATCTTGTGTTCCAGCGCGCAGACACTGAGGCGATCGACGACCTAGACGCAGACTGGCAGCCCGCACTGAATGCGGCTCCGGAACTCACCGCGCAGACCCTGGCCCATCTCATCTCCGAAGTCGACCGGCAGTACGGGCCGCACAGCTTCGTCTCGCGCACCTTCACACAGGCGGCCGCCTCCCGGGAACTGGCGGCAGCAGTCCTGGCCTCGTTCAACGGCCAGGGGCACTACCCCCAACTTGCCTCCTACCAGCGTTCCACCGAGCCACGTCGCGGGCGGCGTCCCAACCCGACGCGAGTCCTGGTCGATCAGCACCGGCTGCAGGACGGCACCCAGCTCATGTATCACCCCAGGCCCCGGGAGGACGAGGCAATCGGGGAGTGGCTGAACGCCGACCCGAACCGGTTCATGGCGACATGGACTAACGACATGGCCAAGCCCCTGCTGTGGGCGGCTGACGGAGCGCGTTATTCCCCGGCCGGCCTGATCCTGCACATGTGGCGGCAGGCTGGCTGGGACGACGCCCCGCTCGCGGTGCAGGCCAGCACGCAGTGGGCCCTGCCCGGCGGCCCCACATTGAGCGAGCTTGCGCTGGAGCTGTGGCACGAGGCCCGGAGCACCGAGCCGCACTCGGGCGAAATCGGCGGAGAAGTGAGGCGGGGGGACGGCACGAACGGTGCCTGAGCCACGGATCATCGCCAAGCGCTACGCGCTGCGTGAGTCGATCGAGGAAGGCGGGATGGGCCAGGTCTGGCGCGCCAACGACCTGACCCTGGGGCGCGATGTCGCCGTCAAACTCATCCTTGACAACCTCGCTGCCCACCGTGATGGCGACGCCGTCGTGGAGCGCTTCCGCCGGGAGGTGCGCGTGACGGCGCAGTTGCATCACCCGGGCATCCCCCAGGTATACGACGCCTTCTTGGACGGCACCGCAGACCGCATGTTCATGGTCATGGAGCTCGTGCAGGGCATTTCCCTGAAGCGAGTGATCGACACTTCCGGCAGTGTGCCTCCCGTGTGGGCCGCGTGTCTGGCACTGCACATATGTGCCGCTCTGCACCACGCGCACGATGTCCACGTGATCCACCGTGACATCAAGCCAGCCAACATCATGATCGCGGTCGACGGCACCGTGAAGGTCCTGGACTTCGGCATCGCCATGGCCCTAGGCCTGGATGCACCCACCCGCCTGACGAAGCCCCAACAGATCATCGGCAGCCCGCACTACATGGCTCCAGAGCAGTTCGATGCGGGTCACATCACGCCCCAGACCGACCTCTACGCCCTGGGCGTAGTCCTGTACGAGCTCCTGACGGGTGAGCGGCCGTTCGACGGGGGCAACGTCGTGAACCTGATGTGTGCGCATGTGCTCCAGCAACCTGCACCACTACGCAGCCACCGTGCGAACGTCAACCCGCGACTCGAACGGCTCGTCCTCGGCCTGTTGGCCAAGCGCGCCGATGCGCGCCCCAACAGCGCCCGCCACGTGATGGACGAGCTCCTGGGCCACCTGCCGCACCAACATCACGGGTACCTCTCCTTCCCTGGACTGCCGACCTTGACGGTGCCCCCGGTCCTTATGCCCGGCCCCGACACACCTCGAATCCCGGCAGTCGCGTCGAGGGGCGTTCGCCATGTGCCCCCCGAGCCGGTCAGTACGGACGGTCACACCGACCGCCTGGGAACACCGCGGGCTCTGTTCGAGGCAGGTCGGCTGAGCGAGGCGCTGTCGGTCTACGAGGCCCTAGCTCATGAGTTCGACCTCCTCGGCGTGCAGGGTGCCGAGGATGCCCTGACCTGCCGCATCCAGGCCGCCCGTTGCCGGATCGGACTCGGCCAACATCAACGCGCGCTGGGCGATCTCCAACGCGAACTGGCCCAGTTGCGCGCCCATCACGCACCCACGGACACCGTCGTTCTTGAGGTGCGCCTGCAGGCAGGGCTGTTGCTGCGCGATGTGCACCGCTTCGCAGAGTCGGTACAGGAGTTGAGCAGCCTGTACAACGACTTGGTAGGCAAGCATGGTCCGGATTCTGCCCTGGCAAACCAGGCGCGCGAGGCTCTCATCGCGATTCGTCGGCGGCCGCCGGGCGGCCGGTCCATCTGATGGGGCCGGGGCAACCCCGCGCTTAGGTGTCGTCACCGTCCTCGGGGACGTCGACGCTGATGCTCGCAAGGTTCGCCTCGCGGTACTTCGCACCGAAGCCGTCCTCGGGGATCAGGTACTTGTCCGGTGGAAAGTCCCACGGCAGGCACCAGGTCATGGCCTTGCCGCGCATCCCGTTGTCGCGCGTGATGACGGTGATCTGGCGCGGTGCGATGGCCTGCTGCAGGTGGGCCGCGCGGGCCACGGCTTCGTCGTCGTTGTTCGGCAGGCGTCGGTGCCCAAGCTCGTCGCGTAGGACCTGGACCTCGGTGCCGTCGTGCAGTTCGAAGCGGCCGTCGCTGGACAGGCCCTTGAGGACGTCGCCCAGCAACTCGTAGACCCCACGCGCTCGTTTCCTGATCTTCTCGCTGCCGTCGGAGTAGGACTTGGTGTCGATCTCCTCCACCACCACGTGCGGGATCACCAGCGTCGCCGGGCCCTTCCCGCACACCCGAGACCACGGGATCTTGTCGAAGCGCTGACAGTGCAGCAGGGTGTTCGCGTCCAGGACCAGCACACGCTCCCGGTAGCTGCAGTAGTCCTCCACGGTCCGCCGCATCCGGTTCTGCAGTTCAATGAAGTACGTCGCCAGCTCGTCCAACTCCCAGTGCAGCAGCAGCGCGGTTCGGTAGGGCGTCAGGGGACTGTGCATGATGTGGCTGTAGTGCTCGTCGCGCAGCCGCGCCGGTACTGCGGGGTCGGCGAAGACACCCGCCAGTTGCCGGGCGGTCGTCGCGGTCCACTGGGCGTACTGCCGCAGCGTCACCACCAGGTCGGGCCCGGCCAGCTTCGAGGGCTCCACGCCCGCCAGCGTCGGCTGGGCGAAGTGCGGGACGGAGTTGCGGACGTCGTTGAGCCCGCCCTGGACCAGATCGTCGAGGAACCTGATCGCCTTCTCACAGGTGACCCCTGGCCGCAGCAGCATGGACAACTCCCTCGTCTCTCGGGCTGCCGCACCGTTGCGGGCGGCTTCGCCAGCCACATCGTGGCAGCCGATCCCGGCAGGCGGCCACCGAGATCCGCGGGTCTGCCGCACCCTGACGCTCGTTAAACCAGCAGAGACCATCCTCCATGGTCGATTCCAGAGGCGAGGGCTCATGACACGGTCGTTAGCGGTGCCCCGGGTTGTGAGAACCGTGCGGCATAGGTCCGCAAGTCGGGGCCCCCAGGTGAGGAATCAAGGAGAGCAAGTCTGGGGAACCCGTGAGCACCGGGTGGGGAAAATCAAGGCTCTGGCCCCGATTTCGTGAATGATCTTCGACTTCTGGCTTGGCCTCCCGAGCTCCTGCTCCCGATCGGAAGACGGCGGTGTTCTCAGTGGCAGAGTCGCCGCCTCCTTAGTGTCCGGCCGGGGCTCCCCGTCAAAGGCGCCTTCGGCGTCGCTCACGCGATGGGCTTCGACCCCGTGCTGTCAGTGCCGCCTTCTACAGTGCTTCCATGTCTGACAACGAACGGCCGCCGAACCGCAGGCTGGTGGAGGCCGTGTATCCCGCCGGCACCCACCTCGACTACTCCCGCGCCTCCTCCAACGGGATGCGCGGCAACGTACGCGACGACCGGGACAACTCGCTCATCGGCCAGGCCGAACTCTTCGACGCCCCCGACCGGTACGCCGACGGCTACCACGACGGCTACGACCACCGATCCCACGACGGCGAGTTCCGCCGCTACCTCATTGACGCCCTTGCCCGCGAGGTGACCCTCTTCTTGGGGGACCTCGTTTATGCCGCGGCGACCCGCGGCATCGACGCCGCCCGCCCACGCATCAACGCCTGGGTGCGCCAACGCGTGGACAAGCTGCGCAGCCGCTCAACGAGGGTCGCTGCAGCCGCCCTCCCCGAGCCCGCGCAGGAACCCGGTCCCGAGCACGCACCGCCGCGACCGGCCGCTGCGACGTCGGTCCACCACCGGGTGGACCCCGTGCTGCGCGCCGACCAGGGCGATACCTGCGCGAACGCCGCCCTGGAGCGGATCAGCGCTCGGGCGGTCGAGGTCCACGGGATGGCCGCGCACTACGCCGCTGACCTGCCCGCGGCCGACGCCGCCGACGAGGCCATGCGCCAGGCCGTGGCTGCGGCTGCGCCCGGACTAGCCGCCGCCGCTCTCCAACTCATCGCCTCTGACGAGGCGCTGGGCCTGACCCCTGAGCAGCAGATGTACATGTGGGAGCGTGCCGCCGAACTCGACCTCGCCGTGGTCGAAGACCTCACTGGCGCCCACACCATGCCGACAGAGGTCGTCGCGCCGCAGCCCTTCGGCCGATAGTAGGAGCGTGATGCCCCGGGCCGGCGGATCCGAAGATCATTCACGGAATTGCGGTCAGAGCCAAGCTCAACGAGTCTCATCCACGACGGAGGCGAGCATCGCGCTGTTCGGGTAGATGGACGGTTTTTACAACTCCCGGCACAGCCAGAAACGGCTCGGCTACCTCAGCCCACCGTTCGAATGGAAGCACCACACTGACCAGGCAACGTCCGAACGCACCTGAAAACCGAGAACCCCTGGCCATCCGATGAAAGTAACCACCGCACGTAGGGTGAACCTCAGACAGCACCCTCGACCGCCTGCCGGTCCGCTTCGACGGCGCCCCCTCGATCCCATACATAGGGGTCCAGATCAAGAGCGGCGTCGCCCATTTCCTCGCTTGCCCCGAACAAGCTCTGCGGCGACCCACTGCTCGAATTCGCCGATAGGGACTACTGGCACGCTGGAGGCAAGCACTCGGGGAGCCATGAGATCCCTGCTGGTGACGATGGCGGATGTAACGGTCCAGCTGGTGGTATCGCGATCCCTGAGGAAGTGAGTCAACGTTGCCCCAAGGTTCTGGCGTACCCACGCTGTGCGGCGACCAAGTTTGAAGAGAGCACTTTTGTCGCCGCGCAATAGCGCATCGGCTTCGTTGGCCATTTCGGTCGGATTACGTGACATCTCGAAATCCTTGGCTTCGATAACGATGATCACACGTCTAGCCGCGTTGATACCAAGCGCATCGATGTCGCCCAGATCGTGCCCCTCGGCCGACACGAGTCTACGTCTCGCGATTTTAGAGACACCCCTGACAGCGATGGAACAGCCTCCAGCCCTGAGTGTTTCGACGGCATGCGCTTCGAAGGCCTTGTTCTCGTCCTGCCGAATCACTCCCAGCAGTTTCTTCATCGCTGATGATGTGCTGCGCAATCGTCCGGAGTAGATGAGGTTGACCCAATACGAGCCACTGCTCCAAGTGTGTCTGGCTCCCCAGACGAGTTGAGAGCCGTCCCCTGCGCCCACACGGATAAGCGGGCGTCGAACGTACGACCATTCACGGTTGTAGCGCCACGGCCACGCATCGGAGTTGACAGAAAGGAACTTGGCCCGGGGACGCAGTGTGAGCCGATCGAGGAAGGTCTGCGCTTTCTCATGTTCCCAGTGCAGCGTCGTGGACAAGTGATCGGCAACAACCGACTCTGCAAGGGTGTAGGGCTCTGACTGGCAGCGTTCATCCCCCAGAGCGATGACCTCGCCGACACCCTGGGCCAAGTCGGTGAGAGAGAAGCCGAACTCGGCGACCATTGCTTCTTCTACCGGTGCGGTGGGCCCTTGGGGCTCGGATCCCCGGTGGGAATGACGAGTCGGTGCCGTAAGCAGGAGTGCCTCTGCTCGGGCTGTAGCAAGGGCGTTGGAGCCTGATTCGTATTGGTCGCCGCGGGAGACACCGAGTCGGCCGGAGGCCAATAAGGCAAGTTGAGCCTCTGAGAAGTCGTGGTGAATGGCTTCCGAGAGAGTGGCACGAGAGATGAGTTCTGCAGACAACGCCATGAGGTGGTCGTACGTGTCCAGGGTGAGTGACGAGTCTCCACTGGGAGGTTGGGCAGCGACGTATTCGATGAGGAATCGGCTGGCCTGAGCAGCTTCCACTTGGCGCTTGGTGGTCCTGACAAGGTTCTCGGCCGGCTGGCTTGCCTCTCCGAAGCAGGCGATGCGCGATGGGAGGATCTGGTCATTGAAGGCCTCGTCGTACAGGAGCGCTTCGTGCCGCAAAATCAGCGACTCGACGAGTCCCTCGGCCGCCAGACCGGCCACCATATCCTCGATGAGCGCGAAGTAGTGCCCCACGACCTTCTGCAGAACCTGGGTACGCTTCTCCGAGGGGATGGTCCCCACTGACGTACCGGCGCTATCGAGGTACCGACCCAGTTCGTCAAGAACCGTGGCGGAAGCGGCAGGTTGTACCAGTCGAGCCCTAGGGAGTGGACCGGGGCGCAGCGGAAGGCGTGGGTTCAGTTCGACGTGCAACATCTGTTTGGGACCCTCGGGCGCCAGTTGATCGACGAGCGCGTCAAGATCCTCGTCAGCCAATCCGGCGGTTTGCGTGATGCCTCCAAGCAGGGCTCGTAGCAGGATGCGGTCGGCTCCATTTGCGTCTGCGAGAAGGCTGGCCATGCCCTCCGAGTAGAGGCGCAGATCGACGAGCCCAGGTTCGGCGCCACGGACGCCGACCCAGGGACGTTCACTTTCTGTACCAGGATTGCCGTCCAACGCAGCCCGCCACGCTGAGGGATTGTCGAAGGAAAGGCTCACGTACAGCTCGCCCGTAGACGCGGCTAGCGGCAAGAGCTCGGGGCGGGCGGTGGAAATCTGCCAGGTCCAGAAGGCTGCTGCTTCTACCGTCAGGTGATGGAAACCCTCCAGCCCGTCGGCAACCTCATGGTCGCCAGCACCCAACCACACATTTACGTCTGAGACTTCGACGAGTCTCCCCACCTCGGGCACGTCTGAAAGAGGTCGATAGATCGGCGCAGTAGACGTGCCGTATACGGAGACCACCGGCACGAAGACAGGCCTCTGCGGGCTGGGAACGTCATGACGGTCGTAGCGTTGCTGAACTTCAATGCGCAGCGCTCGAGAGTGGTCCTGTTCGACGAGAAGCATCGTAGGTCTCGCGTCGTCTGACACGTAGTAGCTGTACTCACAGCTCCGGAAGAGCCCGTAGTTGTCCAGTGCGCTCCACGACTGCACACGAGTCGTCTCGTGCAACTCCGTTTCCGCTTGCGCAAATCGCCATAGGAACAAGGGGTCTGAGCCATCCAGCTCTGCCATGACCTGAAGGTCGCTGAGAGAGGTCACGACGACCGGGCCGGTGCGACGCTGGTCCGCGAGTCCCAAGAACGAGGATCGGCCCACGCCTTCGTTGATGATGAGGCGAAGAGTGCACGCGTCCTCGGGAAGAGGCGGGCCGACAGGGTCAATGACGTTCTGCACCCGCAGACCAAGATCCCGGATGGGCCAGTGACCTGCCGGATTGGTCTCGTCGTAGTCGGACAGGTCATCCATGACCACGGCAAGGTCGAGGATCTTGTCCTCAGCGAACGTGAAGGTGCGGCGGGTGATCAGGTCGTCACCCACCTGTTGAGCCGGCCCTGTCGGGACCGCACCACACAACGTCAAAAGGCGGCTGGTGTCTCTCATCGTCTGATCGCGCAGTAGGCGCGCAAGCTGGGGTCGGCATTCGTGCAACCCGGCTTGAACGATGAGTTCATGGCGCAGCGCCGTAACCAGTTCGGCTGGATTTGCGACGATCAAGCCATCTTCCATGAGGAGAAGAGGTTTGACTACGAGTCCATCGTCCGGCCCTGGTCCCGTGGTGAGCGTGTGCTCGCCTGGCCGGATACCCCATCCAGCGAGGAGATCGGCGGAACTGGCCGGCAGCAGGTCAGACAGGTCCGTGAAGCGATAGCGGACGGCTTCCCGCAGGGCGGTGAGGGTCTTCTCTCCCGGAACGAACACCTCGTCACTGTGTCGCTCCGGCGGAGCGATACCCCGGTGAAGCCCGGCCCGACGCAGCATGGCGTCGCTCAACCTCAATGCCGTGTGCGCCCACAACTGTGTCTCCTTGACCAACTGCGCCGGCAATCCAGCCTGTCCATCAGGCCCGAGGATGCTCCGCAGCATGAGATCGAGGGTGTGAGCACACCGTGATGTCAGTCCTTGCGCGACGAGACATGGCCCGCCGTGGAAGGAAACCTCGGCGGTGTACAGGTCGTCGTACAAGTCTTCTTGGGCACGGATCTGAGAGCCGCTAACCAGGGGATCCTTGAGCAGCGCTCGGAGCTTGCTGGGTGACAGCCGGGGTGCATCCGGACGACTGGGGAGGCACGCCCCGATGGAAGCAAGGCGCTGAAGCCTCACAAGGCGCGGAATGTTCTGAGGAATCAACTGCAGAGCGGCTGCCGACGCGACAAGCACGGGGCCATCTACATCGTGCCAAGGGCGGCCGGTCAAGCGGGCAGCGGTCATGCACGTCTCCTAGGGCTGGCGGACGATCCTTGATGCAGCCGAAGAAATCACTGCGACCAGCAACAAGCGCCTCCGTGCGTCACGGTAGCGCCCAAGACTGACAACGGACGCCTCTTCCCAACCCCGAACGTCCGGCGCCTACGGGATCGAGTTCACCAGGCGCTCGGCATCGCCGACGAGGAACCGGCTCACCCCGTCACTCACTCACAGTGAGAATCCAAGCTCATGATTCGCCAACTATGCCTCTCATGATTTGCCAACAAGGATTCTCCACGCGCTCCCGACCTGCGCGTCTCGGTCCATGATTCGCCAACTAAAGTTCTCGGTCACAATGGGTGCCAGGCCTCACCCGTCCGACAGGTCCACGTCCGTGTGCAGCAGGTGGTGGTCCGAGTACGGGGTGGGATGCACGCCGTGTTCGAGCGGGACGATGTCCCGCAGGAAGACGTAATCGAACTTGCTGTGCCAATCGGTGGTCGGCTCGCAGATACCGGTATCAGTGCCGGTGCCGGTGGGCGAGGGATGGCACTGGGGGTCCGTGTCCGTGGCCAGTGCCCATATTCCGGTGAGTTCGGAGGCGTCCGGCACGGCGTTGAAGTCGCCGAGGACGATCGCGCGGTCGTGCCGGGCGACTTCCGCGGCGAGTACGCCGGTCTGGTCCGCCCGGACCGCTTCCTGACGTCGTTGGGCGAGGTGCGTGTTGAAGACCCGGACGGACCGGCCGCCCACCGTGGTGGTCACGGCCATGTAGCCACGGTCCTCGGATCCGCCGTCGGGGTACTCCACGTTCACGCGGTCCGTCATCGGCGCCGCCGAGAGGATCGCCTGGCCGAAGGCCTCCGGGCGCCACGGCCATCCTCCGCAGCGGCCCCGGTTCCGAAGAACCAGCCCGTACTCGACGTGGTAGGTCAGCCCGTAGATGCTCTCCAGATGGTCCCGCATCCTCTCGACGTCACGCACGCACGCTTCTTGCAGGCCGATGACCTGGGGTGCGTACGTGGCGATCTCCGCCGCCCGGCCCACATTGCTCGCGTCGCAGGGGTTGCAGATGTTCCACGTCATGACGCGGTTCGGTACGACATCCCTGGCGGCTTCGGCGGGCAGTGACCCGGCGAAGAAGGGACCGCTCGGCGTACTGGGGCCGACGAGCACCACGCTGGCCAGCGTCATGGCGCCCGCCAACACCTGCGTGCCTCTTCTGCGCACCATCGCCTCCCCGCCTGCGCGGCGCGCGGCGAAAACAAAAAAGCAAGGAGGTCGAGCCCTCCTTGCCACTCTCAATGTATAGCGCACCGGGGGGCTTGCGGCAAGGCCCCCGTCGTGCCGCAGAATGCTCCGTCTCAGGCCAGTGGCCAGGCCACTGACCTGCAAAAAGACAGACTTGCGACGCCTCGTTGAATGGATGCTCCGATGATTGATGTGATCGTGGTCGGCGGCGGACCGACCGGCTTGATGCTGGCCGCCGAGTTGCGGTTGCACGACGTGCGGGTGGTCGTGCTGGAGAGACTGACCGAGCCGACCAAGGAGTCCCGCGGGCAGGGCCTGCACGCGCGCAGCGTCGAGGTGATGGATCAGCGCGGGCTGCTGGAACGGTTCCTCGCCGACAATGAGAAGTTCCAGGTCGGCGGGCTCTTCGGCGGCATCATGAAGCCGTGGCCGGACCGGTTGGACACGGCCCACCCGTACGGCGTCGCCGCCCCGCAGCCGGTCACGGAGCGGCTGCTCAACGAACGTGCCCTCGAACTCGGTACGGAGATCCGGCGCGGCTGCGAACTGGTCGGGCTGAGCCAGGACGAGGACGGGGTGAGCGTCGAGCTGGCGGACGGAACGCGGCTGCGCTCGCGCTACGTCGTCGGGTGCGACGGCGGGCGCAGCGCGGTGCGCAAGCTGCTCGGGGTCGGCTTCCCCGGCGAGCCCGCCACGGTCGAGACGCTGCTGGGCGACATGGAGATCACCGAGGACCCGGCGACGGTCGCCGCCGTCGTCGAGGAAGTCCGCAAGACCCAGCTGCGGTTCGGCGTCGCGCCGGGCGAGGGCGGGTTGTGCCGCGTCGTCGTGCCCGCCGACGGCGTGTCCGAGGACCGGGCCGCGCCGACCCTGGAGGAGTTCAAGGAGCGGCTGCGGGCGGTCGCGGGCACGGACTTCGGCGTGCACTCGCCGCGCTGGCTCTCCCGGTTCGGCGACGCCACCCGGCAGGCCGAGCGCTACCGGGTCGGGCGGGTGCTGCTGGCCGGCGACGCGGCGCACATCCACCCGCCGACCGGTGGGCAGGGGCTCAACCTCGGTGTCCAGGACGCGTTCAACCTCGGCTGGAAGCTGGCCGCCGCGGTCAACGGCTGGGCGCCGGAAGGGCTCCTCGACAGCTACCACACCGAACGGCACCCGGTGGGCGCCGCCGTCCTGGACAACACCCGCGCGCAGATCACGCTCCTCGGCACCGATCCGGGTGCGACCGCGCTGCGGGAGCTGTTCGCGAAGCTGATGGACTTCGAGGAGGTGAACCGGTACGTGACCGGGATGATCACCGCGGTCGAGGTCCGCTACGACTTCGGTGAGACGTCCGCCTCGGGTCACGATCTGCTCGGCCGTCGAATGCGGGACCTGCGCCTGAAGCAGGGTCGCCTCTACGAGCTGACACACGGCGGCCGCGGCCTGCTGCTCGACCAGACCGGCCGGCTCTCGGTGGAGGGCTGGGCGGACCGTATCGACCACGTCATCGACGTCAGCGAGGAACTGGACCCGCCCGCGGTACTGCTACGCCCCGACGGCCACGTGGCGTGGACCGGCGAGGACCAGCAGGACCTGCTCGACCACCTGCCCAGGTGGTTCGGCGCGGCGGCCGGCTGACGGGTGGATGGAGCCCGCCCACTGAATAATCCGCGCCATGGCGGCGGCGGAGGTGCAGACTCGGCTCATGGTGGACATGCGGGCATTCCGGGACGCGGTCGGCGGCTGGGCGAGTGGGGGTTCCGGTGGGGTGGTGAGTGAGCTGGCGGGGCGGTTGGGGGTGCGGGCGGCGGTGTTGTTGGAAGGGCCGAGCGACCTCGCGGCCGTCGAGGCGCTGGCCGCGCGGCGTGGCCGGGACCTCGCCGCCGAGGGGGTGTGCGTCGTGCCGATGGGCGGGGCGATGAGCATCGGCCGCTACGCCGAGCTCCTCGGGCCGCCCGGCCTCGGCCTGCGCCTGGCGGGACTGTGCGACGTGGGCGAACAGAGCTTCTACGATCGCGGCCTGAAGCGGGCACAAGCTCCCCGCCAGGACTTCTTCGTATGCGTGGCGGACCTGGAGGACGAGCTCATCCGCGCGCTCGGCACGGAAGGAGTCGAGGAGATCGTCCGGGCCGAGGGCGACCACCGTGCCTGGCAGACCTTCCTGCACCAGCCCGCCCACCACGGCCGGCCCCGGCACCAGCAGCTGCGGCGCTTCCTCGGCACGAAGAAGGGCCGCAAGATCCGCTACGGTCGCCTCCTCGTCGAGGCCCTCGTCCCCGGACAGGTACCGGCCCCGCTCGACGATCTCCTCACGGCCCTGTGACCCCACAGAAAATGACATGCCCCGGAGAACCCGGCGCGCTATCTTCACCCCTATGAACGACGTCACCGGCCGAAGCCGCACCGCGACCGCGCGAGCGACCAGCTCGCCGGTTGCCGCCGCCTGACGTACTCCCTCTTCCCCACCGGCGACCGGAAACGGCCCGCCGGTGGTTCCGTGGTCTCCCGTCCCGGTTCCGGTGATCTGCGGGCCGTCGCCCGGCGCCTCCCCCGTCGCGACGCGAAGGAGCCACTCCCATGAAGACCGAGCAGATCATCCGTACGTTCGTCGAGTACTACGAGGAACGCGGGCACCGCCGGATCACCGGCTCGACGCTGCTGCCACCGCCCGGTGACCCCGTGCTCTTCACCACCTCGGGCATGCACCCGCTCATCCCGTACCTGGAGGGGCTCCCGCATCCCCTGGGCCGGCGGCTGGTCAACGTACAGCGATGTCTGCGCACCACGGACCTGGAGGAGGTCGGCGACCCCACCCATCTGACCGTCTTCGAGATGCTCGGGACCTGGTCGCTCGGCGACTACGAGGGGCCGCTGAGCCTCGACTGGGGTCACGGGCTGCTCACCGAGGGGTTCGGCGTCGACCCGGGGCTGCTGCACGCCACGGTCTTCGGCGGCGACGACCGGACCGGGCCCGACACCGCTTCCCTGGAGCTGTGGCAGGAGCGCGGGGTTCCGGTGGAGCTGACCGTCGAGGACAACTGGTGGCCCAGCGGTTCGGCCGGCCCGTGCGGACCCGACTCGGAGATCTTCCTGTGGACCGGTGAGGGCCCGCCGGAGTCCACGCCCACGCGCGACGACCGCTGGGTGGAGGTGTGGAACCACGTGATGATGCGTTACCGCCGGCTCGCCGACGGTTCCCTCGTGCCACTGCTCCAGCGCAACGTCGACACCGGCCTCGGTCTGGAGCGGCTGGCCTCGCTGCTCCAGGGCCGTACGTCGGTGTTCGAGTGCGATGTGTTCGACCCCTGGCGCCGGCTCGTGCCGGAGCTGTGGCCGCTGGACGAGCCGTCGCTGCGGCTGGTCTGCGACCATCTGCGCTCGGCCGTGGTGGTGATCGGCGACGGGGTGGGCCCGGCCGTCTCCGGACGCGGCTACGTGCTGCGCCGGCTGGTGCGGCGAGTGCTCACCGTGCTGTGGCGGGACGATCCCTCACGCGGCCTCGGGGACCTGCCGGACGAACTGGTCCGGCACACCCTGGACCGCTTCCACCAGGAAGCCGGTCCGGGGCACGTGCGCCGGGTGCTCCTCGATGAGGAGCGCCGGTTCAGGCGGCTCCTGGAGCGGGGCCGGCAGGTACTGGCCCGGCCCCGGTTCCGGGGTCCGCTGGACGAGGAGGACTTCCGCTATCTGCACGACACCCACGGCCTGCCGCGTGACCTCGTCCTGAGTCTGCGGTCGCGGTCGCGGTCGCAGTAGCGGTAGCGGCGCCCGCTCACCGCAAGGTCAGGAGCGGGCGTCCCCGTCGGCGCTCGCCGCGCGCTTTAGGGCCTGCTCCGCCTGCTGCTCCTTGATCCGGACCGCTTCCTTGCGGACCTCTGCCTGGGTGGCGCGCTCCTGGCGGAGCCAGCCGGGCATCTCGTCCTTCAGCGCTTCGATCTGCTCGGTGGTGAGCGGCTCCGTGACCCCGCCGCGGGCGAGGCCCGCGATGGAGACGCCGAGCTTGGCGGCGACCACGGGGCGGGGGTGCGGGCCGTTGCGCCGCAGCTCCTGGAGCCACTCGGGCGGGTCGGTCTGCAGCGCGTTCAGCTCGCTGCGCGAGACGACACCCTCCTGGAACTCGGCGGGGGTGGCCTCGAGGTACACACCCAGCTTCTTCGCCGCGGTCGCGGGCTTCATGGTCTGGGTGGTCTGGTGCGACGTCATGGTGTCCAGGGTATCGAGCATGTGCGCTACTTCCGACCACGACCGGTAGCCTGGCGAGGTGACAGGCTCGGAAGTAACCCCTTCGTTCCGGCTCGCCTACGTCCCGGGGGTGACGCCCACCAAGTGGGTGCGTATCTGGAACGAGCGGCTGCCCGACGTCCCGCTGACCCTTCTTCAGGTCTCCCCCGCCGAAGTGCCTGACGTGCTGCGCGCGGGCGGCGCCGAGGCCGGTTTCGTACGGCTGCCGATCGACCGTACGGACCTCAGCGCGATCCCCCTCTACTCGGAGACGACGGTCGTCGTGATCCCCAAGGACCACGTCGTGGCGGCGGTCGAGGAGGTGTCCCCCGAGGACCTGGCCGACGAGATCGTCTTCCACCCCCTCGACGAGACGCTCGTATGGGAGCGGCGCCCCGGCCTGCCCGCCGAGGAGCGCCCGGAGACGACGGCCGACGCCGTCGATCTGGTCGCCGCGGGCGTGGGGCTGCTCGTCGTCCCGCAGTCCCTGGCGCGTCTGCACCACCGCAAGGACCTCACCTACCGTCCGGTCACGGACGCCCCCGAGTCGCGCGTCGCCCTGGCGTGGCCGGAGGCCGGGACGACCGATCTGGTCGAGGACTTCATCGGCATCGTCCGCGGCCGTACGGTCAACAGCTCGCGGGGCCGCGCGCAGACCCCCTCGCAGGACAAGGCCAAGGCCGCCGCCCAGCCGAAGCGGAAGCCCGCGGCCTCAAAGACCGGCGCCAAGGCGGCCGACAAGGGCCGCCGCGGAGCACCCGCCCGGCAGTCCAAGACGGCCAAGCCCGCCAAGCGCGGAAAGCCGGGCAAGCCCGGCCGCCGGTCGTAGCGCGTGGGCCTGTGGACGTGTGCCGCCCGTCCCACACCCGGCCTGGACGCTCTCACGCCCCGCGAGGCAGAGGTGCTGCTACTGATCGCGGAAGGTCTCTCGAACCCCGAGATCGCCGCGCGGCTGCACCTCAGCGAGGAGACCGTGAAGACCCACGTGAGCCGCGTCGATCCGGCGGGTCCGGTGCGGGCGAGCTCCGCGATGAGGCGGCGCGTGACTGTCGGCGCCAGCGGGCTCTCGCCCGCCGCGACCGCGCCCAGCGCATCCCCTGAGCTGGGGTGTTGCAACGACCACTAGAACGGAAGGTGACGGAGGAGGGGCCTCCCGCCGGCGTGGCGGGAGGCCCCTCTACTGCTGCGTACCGGAGCGTCAGCTCAGGATGGCGAGCGCCTGGTTGAGCGTCGCGGACGGGCGCATGACCTTGGTGGCCTTGGCGACGTCCGGCTGGTAGTAGCCGCCGATGTCGGCCGGGGAGCCCTGCACGGCGATCAGCTCGTCGACGATGGTCCGCTCCTGCTCGGCCAGCGTCTTGGCGAGGGCCGCGAACGCCTCCGCGAGCTGTGCGTCCTCGGTCTGCTTGGCCAGCTCCTGGGCCCAGTAGAGGGCGAGGTAGAAGTGGCTGCCGCGGTTGTCGATGCCACCGAGGCGGCGGCTCGGCGACTTGTCGTTCTCCAGGAACGTGGCCGTGGCGCGGTCCAGGGTGTCAGCGAGGATCTGGGCGCGCGCGTTGCCCGTGGTGGTGGCGAGGTGCTCGAAGCTGACCGCGAGGGCGAGGAACTCACCCAGGCTGTCCCAGCGCAGGTAGTTCTCCTTGACCAGCTGCTGGACGTGCTTCGGGGCGGAGCCGCCCGCGCCGGTCTCGAAGAGGCCGCCGCCGTTCATCAGCGGGACGACCGACAGCATCTTGGCGCTGGTGCCCAGCTCCAGGATGGGGAACAGGTCGGTGAGGTAGTCGCGCAGGACGTTGCCGGTGACGGAGATGGTGTCCTCGCCGCGGCGGATGCGCTCCAGGGAGAACGCGGTGGCCTCGACCGGCGACATGATCCGGATGTCCAGGCCGTCGGTGTCGTGGTCGGCGAGGTACTGCTTGACCTTGCCGATGAGCACGGCGTCGTGCGCGCGGGTCCCGTCCAGCCAGAACACGGCCGGGTTGCCGGTGGCGCGGGCGCGGGTAACGGCGAGCTTGACCCAGTCCTGGATCGGCGCGTCCTTGGTCTGGCACATGCGGAAGATGTCACCGGCGGCGACGGCCTGCTCCAGGACGACGTTGCCCTCGGTGTCGACGACGCGGACGGTGCCGGTGGTCGGGACCTCGAAGGTCTTGTCGTGGCTGCCGTACTCCTCGGCCTTCTGCGCCATCAGGCCGACGTTGGGGACGGAGCCCATGGTCGACGGGTCGTAGGCGCCGTTGGCGCGGCAGTCGTCGATGACGACCTGGTAGATGCCCGCGTAGCTGCTGTCCGGGAGGACCGCGAGGGTGTCGTGCTCCTCGCCGTCCGGGCCCCACATGTGGCCGGAAGTGCGGATCATGGCCGGCATGGAGGCGTCGACGATGACGTCGCTCGGGACGTGCAGGTTGGAGATGCCCTTGTCGGAGTCGACCATGGCCAGCTCCGGGCCCTCGGCCAGCTCCGCCTCGAAGGACGCCTTGATCTCAGCGCCCTCCGGCAGCGACTCAAGGCCCTTGAAGATGCCGCCGAGGCCGTCGTTCGGGGTCAAGCCCGCGGCGGCGAGGGTCTCGCCGTGCGCGGCGAAGGTCTTCGGGAAGAAGGCGCGGACCACGTGGCCGAAGACGATCGGGTCGGAGACCTTCATCATCGTGGCCTTGAGGTGCACGGAGAAGAGCACGCCCTGGGACTTGGCGCGGGCGACCTGCTGCTTCAGGAACTCGCGGAGCGCCGCGACGCGCATGACGGCGGCGTCGACGACCTCGCCCGCGAGGACCGGTACGGACTCGCGCAGGACGGTGGTGGAGCCGTCGTCACCGACGAGCTCGATGCGCAGCGAACCGGCGTCGGCGATGACCGCGGACTTCTCGGTGGAGCGGAAGTCGTTCTCGCCCATGGTGGCGACGTTCGTCTTCGAGTCGGCCGTCCAGGCACCCATGCGGTGCGGGTGGGCCTTGGCGTAGTTCTTGACCGACGCGGGGGCGCGGCGGTCGGAGTTGCCCTCGCGCAGGACCGGGTTGACGGCGCTGCCCTTGACCTTGTCGTAGCGGGCGCGGATGTCGCGCTCCTCGTCGGTCTTCGGGTCGTCCGGGTAGTCGGGGAGCGCGTAGCCCTGGCCCTGCAGCTCGGCGACCGCGGCCTTCAGCTGCGGGATCGAGGCCGAGATGTTGGGCAGCTTGATGATGTTCGCCCCGGGCGTCTTGGCCAGTTCACCGAGCTCGGCGAGGGCGTCGTTGATGCGCTGGCCCTCCTCCAGGCGCTCGGGGAAACTCGCGATGATCCGCCCCGCGAGCGAGATGTCACGGGTCTCCACGCTGACCCCGGCCGTCGAGGCGTAGGCCTGGACCACCGGCAAGAAGGAATGGGTCGCCAGGGCCGGGGCCTCGTCAGTGTGGGTGTAGATGATGGTCGAGTCAGTCACCGGGTGCTCCGCTCCGCGTCTGCAACATTTCTCGACATCAAGATACCTCGTACCTCCCCCCTGGAGGACAGGGCCCTGGGTATTCCGATCTAGGTAGACACTGTCTACGCGGTGTAGTAGACAGTGTCTATGACGGAACAGGACGCCGGGCTGCGGGCCCGGCTGGTGGACGTGGGCGTCGAACTTCTGGCGGCCGAGGGTGTGCAGGCACTGACCCTGCGGGAGATCGCCCGCAGGGCGGGGGTCTCGCACGGTGCTCCCCGGCGCCACTTCCCCACGCATGTGGCGCTGCTGTCCGCCATCGCGCGGCGGGGCTTCGCCGAGCTGGCGGCCCGGGTGGCGCAGGCCGCGGCCGAAGGGGACGCGCGTACGCGGCTGACGGCGCTGTGCCGTGCCTATCTCGGCTTCGCGGCGGACCACCGCGGCATGTTCGAGCTGATGTTCCGCCACGACCTCCTGGAGAGCGACGGACTCGGCCTGCGGGAGACCAGCCTGCCGCTCTTCGACGTGCTGGTCGGGCTGGTCGCCGAGGCCCGCGGGGCGTCCGGCGCGGCGTCCAGCGCAGTGCCCGGCGTGGGAGCGCGGGTCGCCGCGGGGGCGCTGTGGGCGAATCTGCACGGCATCGCGCAGCTGTGGGGTTGGGGCAGTCTGCGGCTCGCGTCGGGGGCCGCGGATGTGGAACCGCTGATCGAAGCGGCGCTGGACGCGCATCTCGCGCCGGAGCGGCCGTGACGGCCGGGCCTGCGGCGCAGGCAACGCAGGCGACGCAGCAGAGACTGACCCTCGCGTGCAGCGTTCTCGGCGCCATGATCGTCGCTCTGGACGGCACCGTGCTGACCGTCGTACAGCCCGCCCTGCAACGCGATCTGGGCGCCTCGTTCGCGCAGGTGCAGTGGACCAGCACCGGGTATCTGATCGCCGTGGCGAGCCTGCTGGTCTTCTCGGGGCGGCTCGGCGACCGGTACGGGCACCGGCGGCTCTTCGCCGTCGGAACACTCGGCTTCGCGCTCGCCTCGGCGGGCATCGGCCTCGCGTCCGGCGTCGGCTGGGTGATCGCGCTGCGGGTGGCGCAAGGGGTCTTCGGCGCGCTGCTGCAGCCCGCCACGCTCGGGATGCTGCGGGCCGCGTTCCCACCGGACAGGCTGGGGATGCCGATCGCGGTGCGGACGAGCGCGATCGGCCTCGCGGCGGCGGCCGGGCCTGTGCTCGGCGGGGCGCTCGCGACGCATCTGGGCTGGCGCTCGGTGTTCTACCTGAGCGTGGTGCCCGCGCTCCTGATCGGCGTACTGGCGCTGCTGATCCGAGTGCCCGCGCCGCGCCGGGAGGTGCCCGCGCCCGAGCTCGACCTGGCCGGTGCCGCGCTGCTGGCTGCGGTGCTGGGGTGCCTCGTGCACACGCTGGTGGGCGTCCCGGAGAAGGGCTGGACGGCGGCCACCATGCTCGGCTTCTGCGCGGCGGCGGTCTCCGCGGCCGTGTTCGTACGCCACGAACGCCGTGCCGCGAGCCCGCTGGTGCCGCCCCGCCTGGTCGGTTCGGCGGCGGTCGGGCCCGCGCTCGGCATCCTGGTGGCGGCGTCAGCGGCGATGTTCGGGGCGCTCTTCGTGGGGACGTACTACCTACAGGACGTGCTGGCGCTCGACCCGCTGCACAGCGCGCTGAGGGCGCTGCCGCTCGCGCTGATGATGGTGGTGGGCGCGCCGCTCGCGGCGGTGCTGCTGCGGCGGCACGGACCCCGGCGGACGCTCACGTGCGCGATGGCGCTGCTCACCCTCGGGGTCCTCGCTCTCTCCACCCTGGACCAGGCGTCGGGCGCGGTGGCGATCGGCGGCGGGTTCGCGCTGGTCGGCGCGGGTTTCGGCACGGTGATGGTCGCCGCGACGGCCGTCGTCGTACGGCATGCCCCGGTGGCCGAGGCCGGGGTGGCGGGCGGCCTCCAGCAGACGGCGATGAACGTGGGCCCGACGCTGGGCATCGCCGTGGCAACCACGCTGATGACCACCCTCACCGCCCCCGCCCCACACCGGCCCGGCACCCGGCCGCCGCACTGGACCGACTCCTCGTTCCTCGACGCGATGGGCCCGACGCTGGCGGCGTTGGCGGCCGTGGCGGCGCTCGGCGCGGCAACAGCGACGAGACTCCCACGCCGCCCCGCCGACGACCCCCCTCCGACGACGAAGAAACCCCGCCCGACGACTCCCCGTCACACTGCCGGACACTGACCGGCACCCGCCGGACGACGCTAGCGGCCTCCCGGGACATCGGCGGCGCGGAGGCAACGCCAGTCACGGCGATGGCGACGCCGAGGTGCCGCGACGGTTAGAGCAAGCCGCGACCAGCGACCCGTGAGACCGAGCCGCCCCGCCCGATGCCAGGATCCCCGTCACGCCGCCATCCGCTGAGCGGGACTGCCCGGCGGCGCTAGCGGTCTCCCCCGGGGCCGGCGGCGGCCCCCAGTGCCGTATCGACCATCCGAAGCGTGGCCCGCGCCTGCGACTCGTGTCGCTCCGGGCTGTCGAGGCGCAGTGTGAAGGCCGCGCTGGTCACCGCCGTGGTGCCGTCCGGGGTCACGCCGCCCTCGGAGACGCAGCCGAGGCTGGTGCCGCCGTGGAACCAGATGCCGTCACGCCGCCCGGCCACCGGGCGCCAGGCGATGCCTAGGCCGTAGCGGACGCCGTCGGCCGGGATCCAGTCCTTGACGGGCACGGTCCGCTTCATCGCCGCGAGTTGGGCGGGGTGCAGGAGCCGGCCGCCGAGCAGGGCGCGCAGGAAGGCGCCGTGGTCGCGCGTCGTGGAGATGAGGCAGCCGTCCGCGCCGCCGCCGAAGCCCAGGGTCGTGTCGACGGGCCGGCCGTTCTTGGGCGAGTTCGGGAAGTACGTGTAGCCCGTGGCCGTCGGTCCCGGTACGTACGGCGACGTACCGGGCGTGAAGGTGTCGTCGAGGCCCAGTGGCTCGATGATGCGTTCGTGGACCTCCTGGGCCCAGGGGTGTCCGGTGACCGCCTCGACGAGCAGGCCGGCGACGACGTAGTTGGTGTTGGAGTACTCCCAGCGCCGCTCCCCCGCCGGGTCGGCGGCGTCGGGAAGCCACCGCGGCGGCTCGCTCAGGGCCGCCGTCAGCTGCTCCTGGGGCGTCTGCGAGCGGAAGCGGTTCCGGCGGTAGGCCTCCGGGGTGAGGTCGTCGGGGTCCGCTCCGAGGGCGAGGTAGTCGTTCAGGCCGCTGGTCTGCCGCAGCAGGTTGGTGACGGTGATCCGGCGGCCGTCGTTGCCGTGGCCGTGGACCGCCCCGGGCAGCCACCGTTCGACGGTGTCGGTGAGCTTCAGCCGTCCCTCGCCGACGAGTTGGAGGACGACGACGGCCGTGAACGTCTTGGTGTCGCTGCCGATGCGGTAGTACGCGTCCCAGGGCACGGGGTCCTTCGCCGTGAGGTCGGCGACGCCCGCGCGGGCGGCCGTACGGTGGCCGTGCGCACCCTGCACCTCGGCGAGCACACCGGTCGCCCCGGTGGCGAGGATGGCGTCGACGCCGTGCTGGAGGGCGCGTCCCCGCCAGGGGGAGGCAGAGGCGGAGGCGGGTGCCGCCGCCCCCGTGAGCAGGGCCACCGCGGTCGCCGCGAGCCCGGCCCGCCTGCTGATGCCTGTCGTCGTCATCGGTTCGCCTCCGGCTTCGGGCAGGTGAGGTCGGCGGCGGGCAGCTTCCCGTCGCGCAGATAGGTGTTGACGGCCTGGTCGGCGCAGGGGACGGGGGTGAGGCCGTCGTTCCCGCGCCCGTACACGCCGTGCGCGCGGATGTCGGCCGTCACGAGGCGGGACCCGGTGAGCCTGCGGTGCAGGGCGAGGGCACCTTCGTAGGGGACGTTGTTGTCGTGGCGGGCCTGGAGCAGCAGGACGGGCACACCGTTGCCGATCTTCGTGCCGGGTTCGCGGGGCTCGCCGCCCCAGAACGCGCACGGCGCGATCATGCTGTTGACGTAGGGGCCGAAGACCGGCTGCGTGGCGCGGCTGCGCTGCATGTTCTTCCAGTACGTCCCCGGGTTCTTCGGCCAGCCGCCCGCGGGCCACCCGCCGTCCCCGCACATGAAGACCGCGCCGCCGACCATGCTGCTCTCCAGCTCGGGCGAGGAGAGGAGTTCGAGGAGCCCGGCGAGCGCGGGCCCCGGTTCGACCGCCTCACCCGTCGCGGCCTTCCGCAAGTCGGCCACCACGCGCGCCAGTTGGCGGTCGTTCTCCTCGTGCTGGACGAGCTGCTTGAAGATGATCCGCAGGAGCGGCGCGTTGAGCCGCTGCCCCTTGACGGGGACGGGGTTCCGCTCGGCCGCGGCCAGCAACTCCCTTACGCCCGCCCGCATTTGCCCGCCCAGCGCCGCCTCCGCGGGCGCGCCCGATCGCTGGAAGAGTTCGTACTGTGTGGCCGCCGGGTCCGTCGAGGAGTCCAGGACGACGCGGTCGGCGCGGCGCGGGAAGAGCTGGGTGTAGACGGCGCCCAGGTCGGCGCCGTACGAGACGCCGTAGTACGACAGTTCACGCTCGCCGAGTGCGGCGCGGATCGCGTCCATGTCGCGGGCGACGTTGCGGGTCGAGGCGTGGGGGAGCAACTCGGCGTTGTCGCCGTGCTCCTGGCAGCGGCGCGCGGTGTCGCGCGAGGCACGCACCGAGGCCTCGAAGTCCTTGCGCGGGGTGGTGGCCGGCGCGGCCGGGGCCGGGCGCGGGGTGGTGCCGCAGGTGATCGGGGTGCTCTCACCGAGGAAACGGGGGTCGAAGCCGATCAGGTCGTAGTGGTCGGCCACGTCCTTCAGCGTCGGGCGCAGGGCGAGGGTGTGGGCGAGGCCGGTGCCGCCCGGGCCGCCCGGGTTGGAGAGCAGGATGCCGCGCCGCTGGGGCGACTTCGCCTTGATGCGGGAGATCGCGAGCTGGATCGTACGGCCGCCGGGGTCGGCGTGGTCGAGCGGTACGGTCACCTTCGCGCACTGCGCGCCCGCCTCGTTCAGCTCCTTCTGGTCGACGGAGAAGCTGCCCCAACTCAGCGCCGAACGCGGCGTCTTGGGTAACTCGGGGACGGCGGCCGCGGCCACTCCACCCGCGAGGAGACCGGCCAGGCCCAGGCCCGCGGTGACTGCTGACGCGACGCGCATCGTGCGTACTCCTCGTTCGGCGGCGGTCGCCCGGGCCGGACGGCCGGAGCGATCGATCACCACGCCAGGAACACGGGCGGGGCCGGACCATCGGGCCGGCGGGCCGAAGATCCCTGGGGCCAGCCCCCGTACAGTCGCTGCGGTTCTCCGGACTCCCCCGCCTTGACCTGGAGTCCGCTCCAACTCCTAGGGTCGGAACCGACCACGGAGCACCAGCCAGGAGGTACCACCATGAGCAGCCTTCCCACCCGCCGGCTCGGCGCACTGACCGTCTCGGCGCAGGGGCTCGGATGCATGGGGATGAGCCACGCCTACGGCACGTCGGACGACGCCCAGTCGATCGCGACGATCCACCGCGCGCTCGACCTCGGCGTCACCCTGCTCGACACCTCCGACTTCTACGGCAGCGGCCACAACGAGGAGCTCATCGGCCGTGCCCTCGCGGGCCCCCGCCGCGAACAGGCCGTCCTGGCGACGAAGTTCGGCTTCGCCAACCGGCTCGGCGATCCCCTGCACATCCGGGGCGACGCCGCCTACGTACGACAGGCATGTGACGCGTCGCTGCGGCGCCTCGGCGTCGACCACATCGATCTGTACTACGTGCACCGGGTGGACAAGACCGTGCCGATCGAGGAGACCGTCGGCGCGCTCGCCGAGCTGGTCGAGGCGGGCAAGGTCCGTCACCTCGGGCTCTCCGAGGCGGGCGCGCGCACGATCCGCCGGGCGCACGCCGTGCACCCGATCACCGCGCTGCAGAGCGAGTGGTCGCTGTGGACGAGGGACCTGGAGGCGGAGATCGCGCCGGTCTGCCGGGAGCTCGGCATCGGCCTCGTGCCGTTCTCACCGCTCGGACGCGGCTTCCTCACCGGCCGCTACACCTCGCTCGACGAGCTGTCCGAGAACGATATGCGGCGCGGCCAGCCCCGCTTCGCCGACGGCAACCTGGAGCGGAACCTGTCCATCGTGGACACCCTGAAGGCGCTCGCCGCCGAGAAGGGCGTCACCGCCGGGCAGCTCGCGCTCGCCTGGGTGCAGCACCGCGGCGACGACGTCGTGCCGATCCCGGGCACGCGCCGCGAGAAGTACCTGGAGGAGAACGTCGCGGCCGCCACGCTCCAGCTGTCCGCCGACGACCTCGCGGCGATCGACGCGGCGGCCCCGGAGGGCAAGGTCGCGGGCACGCGGTACGACGAGGGCAGCATGGCGGTCGTGGACAA
Organism: Streptomyces sp. NPDC003379; assembly: GCF_053589195.1. Taxonomy (NCBI): domain Bacteria; kingdom Bacillati; phylum Actinomycetota; class Actinomycetes; order Kitasatosporales; family Streptomycetaceae; genus Streptomyces; species Streptomyces sp. NPDC003379. The sequence goes on from NZ_JBSFRK010000042.1 coordinate 42,517, forward strand.
GTAACGGCGATCAGCGGCGAGCAATGACTGGCAGTACCCCGCGTAACCTGCTGGTATGCCCTCCACGTCCCTCCACTCCGTCCCGGAGGTCCTGTCCCATCTCGTCGGCGAGTGGCGCGTGACCCGCACGGTCCGCGACCTCGCCGACGGGTCCGAGGGCCGCTTCACCGGTACGACGCTCTTCTCGCCGCTGCCCGCCCCGGACGACGGCGGGCTCCTCCACCAGGAGTCGGGCGTCTTCACTTGGCGCGGCACCACGCGCCCCGCCGAGCGCACCCTGCGCTTCCTGCCGGGCGAGGTCCGGGGCACGGCCCGCGTCGAGTTCGCCGACGGGCGCTTCTTCCACGACCTCGATCTGCGCTCCGGCCGCCACACAGCGGATCACCCCTGCGTGGCGGACCTCTACCGCGGCGAGTTCGAGGTGTACGACGCGGACCGCTGGCGCAGCCGGTGGCGGGTGGGCGGCCCCGCCAAGGATCTGCTGCTCGTCACGGACTACGCACGCGTGCGCGTCGACGCGGGTCGGCGTCCGGTCACTGGGCGCCCAGCGCCATCCACTTCTCCGGAGTCTCCAGGGTCTTGAACCCCACCTTCTCGTAGACGCCGTGCGCGTCGGCCGTGGCGAGGAGCACGCGGCGCAGGCCGAACGGCTCCAGGTGCGTACGGACCGCGTCGACGAGCGCGGTGCCGAGGCCCTTGCCGCGCGCGGCCTGGGAGACGTACACGTCGCAGAGCCAGGCGAAGGTGGCCAGGTCGGTCACCACCCGGGCGTACGCGACCTGCTCCCCCGAACTCCCTTCGTACGCGCCGAAGTTCAGCGACCCGGCGATCGCCGCGTCCTGCTTGGCGCGGGCGCGGCCGAGGGCCCAGTACGCGTCTGTGGAAAGCCACCGGTGGACGCGGGCCGCGTCGATGCGGGCGGGGTCGGCGGATATCTCGTACGCGCCGTGGAGCGTGACACTGTCGTTCATGCTCCGACCCTCGCAGCACTCCTCGCGCCGCGTCGAGCGTATTCCGCCTGGTGGGACAGGGCTGCGGGCTACCCGCGCACCTCATCCAGGGCCACCCGCAGCCTGCGCACCCCCTCGCCGATCTCCCCCACCCCGGCGACCGCCGCGAAGCTCAGCCTGACGTACGCCGCCGAGGGCTCCGCCGCGAAGTAGGGACGGCCGGGAGCCACGGCGACGCCCGCGCGCAGGGCGGCCGAGGCCAGTGCCGCCTCGTCCGTGCCGTCGGGCAGCCGCACCCACAGGTTGTAGCCGCCCGCGGGGATGTGCGGCATCGCCAGTTCGGGAAGGCGCAGCCGCAGCGCCGCGGCCATCGCCTCCCTGCGCACCCTCAACTCGCCCGACAGCGACCGCAGATGGCGCGGCCAGGCCGGGGAGCCGACCAGTTCGAGCGCCGCCTCCTGCAACGGCCTCGGCACGAAGAAGTGGTCGACGACCTGGATGGCGCGGAGCCGTTCCAGGACCGGGCCGCGCGCCGCGAGGGCGCTCACCCTGAAGCTCGGCGATGTGGCCTTGGTGAGCGAGCAGACGTGCACGACGACGCCGTCCTGGTCGTCGGCGGCGAGCGGCCGCGGCAGCGGTCCGGCGTCCTCGTGGACGAGGCGGCGCACGAAGTCGTCCTCGATGACGAACGCCCCGGCCTCCCGGGCGATCCGCAGGACCTCGGGGCGCCGCCCGGCGGAGAGCACCGCCCCGGTCGGGTTCTGGAACAGCGGCTGGCAGACGAAGACCCGCGCGCCCGTCGCACGGAACGCGGCCTCCAGGAGCTGCGGGCGCACCCCGTCCGTGTCGACCGGGACCGGCACGGGCCGCAGCCCCGCCGCGCGGGCGATCGCCAGCATCCCGGGGTAGGTGGGCGACTCGACGAGCACCGGCGCTCCCGGCGGGGCGAGCGCCCGCAGCGCCGTCGTCAGCGCGCTCTGCCCGCCCGCCGTGATCAGCACCTCGGCGGCCGTGATCGCCCCGCCCACCCCGCGCGCGAACCACTCCCGCAGCTCCGGGAGCCCGTCGACCGGCGGGCGCCCCCACGCCCCGGGCCGCCGCCCCGCCCGCGCGAGCGCCGCGGCCATGGCGCGTTCGGGCTGGAGGGAGGAGTCGAGGTAGCCGCCGTTGAACTCGATGACGCCCGGCGCCGGTGCGGCCAAGGTGGCGAGCACCCCGGACGCGTCCACCGTGCGCGGCACCAGCTCCGCCGCGGCGTCGGCGCTCAGGGACACCTCCTGCCACGAGGTGTCCCCGGCGGGCGCGGCGGGCGCCGTCGGTTCGGCGCGGAAGACCCCGGCGCCCGGCCGGGTGACGACGAGCCCTTCGGCGGCCAGCTGCCCCAGGGCGCGCGACACGGTCACCGGGCTGACCTTGAACCGCTCGACGAGCGCCCGGCTCGACGGCAGCTTTCCGCCCGGAGAGTAGCGGTCCAGCTCACTCCGCAGCCATTTCACCAGTTCACCCACGCTGCTACTGTCTTGCATGACAGCACAGGATAGCGCTACTCGTCCGGAGCGGATAGCGGTCGGCGAAGCCCCCACCGGCAAGGCGACCACCGCCCGCACCCCGCACAGCTCCCGCCGCACCGGCACCCTGATGGCCGCCCTCGGCGTCACCGCCTTCTCGCTCACCTTCCCCGCCACCGCGTGGGGCCTGGAGGGCATCGGCCCCTGGAGCCTGGTGACCCTGCGCGGCGCGCTCAGCGCCCTCATCGCGGGCGGCTGCCTGCTCGCGCTGCGCGTCCCGGTCCCGCACCGCCGCCACTGGGCGGGGCTCGCCGTGGTCGGCGCCGGCGTCGTCGTCGGCTTCCCGCTGCTCACCACGCTCGCCCTGCAGACCTCCACCACCGCGCACGCGGCCGTGGTCGTCGGCCTGCTCCCGCTGACGACCGCCGTCCTCTCGGCGCTGCGCACCGGGGCGCGGCCCTCGCGTACGTTCTGGGGGGCGGCGCTCGCCGGAGCCGCCGCGGTCATCGCGTTCACCGTGCAGCAGAGCGGCGGCGCCCTGTCGGCCGCCGACCTCTACCTCTTCGGCGCGCTCCTGGTCTGCGCGGCCGGCTACACCGAGGGCGGCCGCCTGGCCCGCGAGATGCCGGGCTGGCAGGTCATCGGCTGGGGTCTTGTCCTGTGTCTGCCGCTCAACGCCGTGGGCGCGGCCGTCGCCCTCCAGCACGAGTCGTTCCAGCTCACCGGGCACAGCACGGCGGGCCTGCTCTACTCCGCGATCGGCTCGCAGTTCCTCGGCCTGGTCGTCTGGTACCGCGGCATGGCCGCCATCGGCGTCCCCAAGGCCAGCCAGCTCCAGCTCGCCCAGCCGCTGCTGACCCTGGTCTGGTCGGTGTTCCTGCTCGGCGAGCACCTGCCCGTCGCCGCGCCCCTCACGGCGGCGGCGGTGCTCGTCTGCATCGCCGTCACACAACGGGCCCGCGGCTGACCCGCGGCGCGTCCGGCCAGGCGCCAACTTCCGCCACCCGTCGTAGACTGACGGCCACGGATCGCGACCGCAGAGCGGGACGAGGGAGCACTCCACATGCGCGCAACCGTAGGTGACAGGCTATTGGTGCACGGCCGGATCGTCGGACAGCACGACCGGACCGCGGAGATCATCGAGGTGCTCGGCGCGGACGGTGGCCCGCCGTACCGCGTCCGGTTCGAGGACGGCCACGAGACGCTGATGTCGCCGGGCCCCGACACCGTCGTACGGCATCAGGACCCGGCGAACTAGCCCCGGAGCGTCAGCGCGGCGGTTTCGCCGGCTCCTGGTAGTGGTCGGCGACCACCCGCGCCATCGCGCCGATCTTGTCGACGCCGACCTCCTTCGCCGAGAAGTAGATGTGCCCGCGCACCTCGCTGTGGCCCTCGGCGAAGGTGAGGTGGCGGGAGAGCTCCGCCGGGTCCTGCCAGGCCGCGGGCTGCGCCGGGTCGCCCGCCTTGTAGAGGGCCTCCCCGATGTACAGGTTCACGCCCGTGCCGCGCACGACGTCGTTCCACCACGGGACCAGCTTGGCGTAGTCCGCCGCGGGGAAGCCGATGTTCCAGTACACCTGCGGGACGATGTAGTCGAGCCAGCCCTTCTTCACCCAGCCGCGCGTGTCCGCGTACAGATCGTCGTACGTCTGTACGCCGGCCCGGGTGTCCGAGCCGGTCGGATCGGTCGCGAGGTTGCGCCAGACGGCGAACGGGCTGATCCCGAACTGGGTGCGCGCCCGTGTCTTCTTCACCCGGCCCGCCATCTCGCGCACCAGACGGTCGATGTTGTCGCGCCGCCAGGATGCGCGGTCCGGGAAGCCGCCGCCGTAGCGCGCGAACGCGTCGTCGTCGTCGAAGGCCTGTCCCGCGACGGGGTACGGATAGAAGTAGTCGTCCCAGTGCACCGCGTCCAGCGGATAGCGGCGGACCGCGTGGAGCATCGCGTCCTGCACGAAGCGCCGCACCTCGGGCAGGCCCGGGTTGTAGTAGAGCTTCCCGCCGTACGGCACGACCCAGTCGGGGTGCACGCGCGCGGGGTGCGTGGCCACCAGGCGCGACGGGTCGGTGTGGTTGGCGATGCGGAAGGGGTTGAACCACGCGTGCAGCTCCAGGCCCCTGCGGTGCGCCTCCCGCACCGCGGTGCCCAGCGGGTCCCAGCCCGGGTCCTCGCCCTGCACGCCGGTGAGGTACTCCGACCACGGCTCGTGCGGCGAGGGCCACAGCGCGTCGGCGGTGGGCCGCACCTGGAAGACCACCGCGTTCAGTCTGCGGTTCACCGCCGAGTCCAGATAGGCCAGCAGCTCGGCGCGCTGCTGCTGTGCGGGCAGGCCCGGCTTGGAGGGCCAGTCGCGGTTGACCACGGTCGCCAGCCACATGGCCCGCAGCTCGCGCACCTTCTTCCGACGCCGGTCGGGGGCCGCCGCCGCGTCCCCCGCCGACGCCAGGCCCGCGATCGTCGCCGCGGCCACCACCGAGAAACCCCGACGTGACATACGCCTCATCTGTACGCCCCTGAGCTCGCTGTGTCCGGCACCTTTCGCCGGGTTGCGGCCAGCATGCCCGACCCGGCACCTCATGGACCCCTCGTTGCGGAGTAACGTTCACGGCCGAGGCAGGGACCGCATCCATACGGGGGACCCTGCCGGCCCAGTTGAACAGCGAAAGGCACGAGGTGACCGACTCCATGACCGATATCGCACGCGTCGGAGTGGTGGGCTGTGGCCAGATGGGCGCCGGGATCGCAGAGGTCTGCGCCCGCTCCGGACTGGACGTGAAGGTCGCGGAGACCACCGGCGAGGCCCTGGAGATCGGCCGTACCCGGCTGCACAACTCGCTCTCCAAGGCGGCCGAGCGCGGCAAGATCTCCGAGGAGGAGCGCGACGCCACGCTGGAGCGTCTGAGCTTCACCACCGACCTCGGCGAGTTCTCCGACCGTGACCTGGTCATCGAGGCCGTCGTGGAGAACGAGCAGGTCAAGACCGAGATCTTCCAGGTGCTCGACCAGGTGGTGACCCGGCAGGACGCGATCCTCGCCTCCAACACCTCCTCCATCCCGCTGGTGAAGCTGGCCGTCGCGACCTCGCGGCCCGACCAGGTCATCGGCATCCACTTCTTCAACCCGGCGCCGGTGCAGCAGCTCGTCGAGCTGATCCCGGCGCTGACCACGTCCGAGGGCACCATCAGCCGGGCGCAGGTCATGGTCGAGAAGATCCTCGGCAAGCACGCGATCCGCGCCCAGGACCGCTCGGGCTTCGTGGTCAACGCGCTGCTCATCCCGTATCTGCTCTCCGCGATCCGGATGTTCGAGTCGGGCATCGCCAGCCGCGAGGACATCGACAACGGCATGGAGATGGGCTGCGCCCACCCGATGGGCCCGCTCAAGCTCGCCGACCTCATCGGCCTGGACACGGTCGCCTCGGTCGCCGACTCCATGTACATGGAGTACAAGGAGCCGCTGTACGCCGCTCCCCCGCTGCTCCAGCGGATGGTGGACGCGGGCCGCCTCGGCCGGAAGACCGGCTCTGGCTTCTACACGTACTGACCCTCGCACGCGGCGGCGTTCACTCCCCGTACGAGCACGCTCCGTATTGGACGGGCCCGGCACTCCTGTGAGTGCCGGGCCCGCGGCGTTCACACACCGTGTGCGCAGTGGGCTCGCATATGCCCATCGCACACTCTCCCGCCCTGCCCACCAGGCGAGTTGACTGCCCGTGCGGATGAAGGGGGGACGCGCCACTACAGAGAGGAGTGGACTCGTGACCACCGACGGCCAGAGTGCCGTGGTCCCGGAGGAAGTCGCCGAGTTGCGCCGTAGCCTGGACGTGGGTCTCGCCCGCGTCGACGGACGGCTGGCGCTGCTCACCCAGCACGACGAACAGACCGCCAAGAACGTGGAGGCCCTGCAGGCCAAGGTCGCCGCTCTGGAGCACACGCGTTGGCCACTGCCGACGATCGTCGCTCTCGCGGCGGTCGCGGCACTCGCCGTGGCGGTCTGGCAGGCCATCGGCCATTAGAGCCGGCGCGCGTCCTGGCCGAGGCGCAGATGGTGCAGGAGGAGGAGCGCCGCGGCCATATTGGCGGCCGGGACCTCCCCGCGCGCCACCATGTCGGGGACGAGCTTGAGCGGGACCCACTCACGGCGGTCCGACTCGAAGTCGTCCACGGGATGGCCGACGTAGGTCCCCTCGTCGGACCAGTAGATGTGGTGCCGGGCGTCGGTGAGCCCGTTGGAGGGCTCGACGCTCATCAGGTGCCGCAGCGGGCCCGGCCGCCAGCCGGTCTCCTCCTCCATTTCGCGTGCCGCCGCGTACGCGATGTCCTCGCCGTCCTCGACGACGCCTGCCGCGAGCTCCCAGCCCCAGCTGTCGGTGATGAAGCGGTGCCGCCACAGCAGCAGCACCTCGTTGGCGTCGTTGACGACGGTGGCCACGGCGACGGGCCGCAGCCGTATGAGGAAGTGGTCCAGATGCCGGCCGTCGGGTAGCTCGACATCCGCCAGATTGACCGAGAACCATCGATTTTCATACACAGTTTGTTCGCTCTGTTTCGTCCACTGCACGGTTCTGCCACCTTCCGCCGAATAGATGGCAATATCGCAGCAGGCGGAAACTCAGAGCAGAGTGTGCGGGGCGCGGAGCGGCGCGTCAGGGCGTCACAGCGGTACGCGCAGCGCCCCGTCGATGAGTGCGGCCGCCTCCGCCGTGCCCGCGCAGTCGCTGCGGACGAGGTGCTCGCGCACCGCGCGCAGCCGGTCGCGCAGCCGCTGGGACTCCATCCCACGCGCCTGCTCCGCCATCTGCACCGCGGTGGCCACCGCCTCGTCGGTGTTTCCCTGGCGCAGTTCGATCTGGCTGAGCATGGCGAGCCGGTGGACCCGGCCCCGGTCGTGCGCCGGAGTGTCCACGGCCGCCGCGGCGTGCTCGCGGGCGCTGACCAGATCGCCGAGGCTGAGCAGGGCCTCCGCCACCTGTACGTTGACGAGTCCGGGCTGGACATATCCGGTCTCGTCCGGCTCGCGGCCGCGCAGGATCCGCTCGGCGGCGGTCTCCGCACGCCGGATGCAGGACAGCGCGCTCCTGCCGTCGCCCAGGTGCGCGTACGCCTTGGCCTGCATCGCGTACAGATCGGACGCGAGCGCCGGGGTGAAGTCGCGGCCCGCGGTCCGCAGCGCCGCCTCCGCGAACGCCACGGCCTGGCGGTACTCCCGCATGAACAGCGACTGGTTGACCAGCAGGGCGATGACGTACGCCCCAAGTCCCCGGTCGCCGCTGGCCTTTGCGAGCCGCAGGGCCTGGTGGAAGTAGCGCTGGGCGAGGCCGTGCGCGTCGGAGTCGTAGGCGCAGATTCCCGCTATCGCGACCAACCCCCCTGTGGAGCGGTGGAGTTGGCGGCCCATCTCGTCGGTGTAGCTGCCCCGCAGCAGCGGCGCGGCCTCCGCGTTGAGGAAGCCGACGATGCGGGTGCGGGTCGCGACGCCACCGGTCTTGCGGTACATCTGCTCGTAGTGGGCGCGGGCCGCGCGCATCATCTCGATGTCGGCCGTGCTGACGGGGTGGCGTCCGCCGCGGGACACGTCGACGTCCTCGGGCGGGTTCTCCCACTCCCAGACCGGCATCACCGCGGGGGTGCCGGTGACGGCGGGCGCGCCGAGCAGGTGGGGGCGCTGCTGTTCGTCCGAGCGCCACAGGGCCGTGGCCCGCTCCACGAAGCCGGAGAGCGTGGAGGACGCGGAGCCGACGCGGGCGGCGGGGACACCGGGCAGTCCGAGGCCGATGTCGTCGAGGGTGACGGGCCGCTGCAACCGGGCGGCGAGCACCTCGCAGATCAGATCGGGGACCTGGCCGCGCGGGCGCTGGCCCTTCAACCAGCGGGAGACGGCGGTGTGTTCATAGCGCAGCGCGAGACCCCTGGACTTTCCGGCCTGGTTCACATGTGCGGCAAGTCCCGCGTGCGAGATGCCCGCTTCGTCGAGGATCGCGTCGAGCAGAGAGTTGGGCTGCATGGATGCCCTCCGGTGGCTCGGTGCCGTTCAGCCTAATGGAGGGGCCTTCACACGGGGTGTGAACGGAGTGCCCGGATCCGGGGGGTGTGCGCTCTGCCGCACGCCGTGTGCAGTCGCTTGACTGAGATGCCTCATCAGTTAAGGAGGTCGGCGGGCCGCCGGCTCCCCCCTCATACAGTGCGGCGGCCCTCACCAGCGCCGTCCGTCCCGCCGTCTGCCCGACAACTCCATGGCGGGGCGGACGGCGCGTGCCGCTCGCTCCTCGCCCCGGTCGTTGCGCAGTACGAGCAGCGCCGCGTCGTCGGACGGCAACCGCCCGGTGTGCCGCAGGAGTTCGGCGTAGACGGAGTGGATGAGGACCTGCGGGGAGACCGGCTGGACCCGGGCGGCCTCGGTGAGCGCGGCCTCCAGCGGGAAGAACTCCCCCGCAGCGTCGCGGGCGTCCTCCATGCCGTCCGTGTGCAGGGCGAGCGCCTCGCCGGGCAGCAGCCGCCCGCAGTCGAGGACGGGCAGGTCGGCGGGGAGCGGGAAGGTGCCGAGCGGCGGCAGCGGGTCGGCGTCCGTCAGTGGCCGGGCGTGGCCGCTCAGCAGGAAGGGCCAGGGGTGGCCGCAGTTGAGCGCGGTGATCTCCCCGCCGTCGCCGATCTCCAGGAGCAGTACGGTGACGAACTCCTCGGCCACCGGGTTCTCCGGCGCCGCCCCGCCGCTCGCGGGGTGCTCGGCACGCGCCCGCTCCCGCAGGTGCCGCCCGAGTGCCCGCTCCAACCTCCGCATGACCAGGGGCAGTTCGGGCTCGTCGTGGGCGGCCTCGCGGAAGCTGCCGAGGACGGCGGCGACGGTCCCGATGGCGGCGAGGCCGTGGCCCCGGACATCGCCCATGACGACGCGCACGCCGTGCTCGGTGGCGGCCACCTCGTACAGATCGCCCCCGACGGAGGCGCCCTGCGAGGCCGCGAACCGTCCGGCGGCGAGCACCAGCCCGTCGACGCGGGGCGGCAGTGGCCGCAGAAGTGTGTTCTGCGCGGCGCCCGCGACCTCGCGGACCTGCCGCAACTCCCGCAGCAGCGCCCGTCGGACGTGCACGATGAGCCCGGTCCCTACGGCGAAGAAGACCGCGCTGCTGACGATCCGCGCTCCCATGCCGTCCTGCTGGGCGAGCGGACAGGCCAGTTTGTACGTGATGGCGACGGCGCCCCATACGGTCGGGAGCCCCAGAGTGAGCGCGCGGCGGAACCGCCTGCGCCCCCCGCCGGAAAGCAGCCGGGGGGCCGCTCGGGGCGTTCTGCCACGTACGAACAGCCCCTGGTCGTGGTCTCGACGGCTCCCGCCACCTCGTGCCCTTGCTCCGAGCATCGTCCGGCGGGGAGCCCCAACCTTGTTACGGATCATGCCGTCGGCCCCCCTAAGGCCCCGTTCAGCGCGCATGCCGACCCCTACGGCCGGTCTGATTCTTGCGACCGGGTGACCCGATTGAGCCATAGTGAAGCCAGTTGTCACCCTAACGAGTGAGGGGCTCAACCGGTGATCCGGTTGAGCCCCTCTGTGCGCCTCATGGTGCGCCTGTTACCACCTACGGACGGTGACTACGCTCCGCGGAGCACCGCGCCCGTGCGCTCGGCCGCCAGGGCGACGGCCGCGTCGCGGGCCGCCGACGCCTCGTCGACGGTCAGTGTGCGGTCGGCCGCGCGGAAGCGCAGCGCGTACGCCAGGGACTTCTTGCCCTCGCCGATCTGCTCGCCCTCGAAGACGTCGAACAGCCGGATGGACTCCAGGAGTTCACCCGCGCCGCCGGTCAGGTAGTACTCGACCACGGCGGCCGGCACCTCCTTGTCGACGACCAGCGCGACGTCCTGGGTGGCCACCGGGAAGGTGGAGATGCGCGGCGCGCGCAGCGTCCCCGCCCCGGCCTGCTCCAGGCGGTCCAGGTCGAGCTCCATCGCGCAGGTGCGGGCGGGCAGCCCGAACGCCTTGACGACGCGCGGGTGCAGCTCGCCTGCGTGCCCGACGGAGACGATGTCGCCGTCGATGACGACCTTCAGCTCCGCGCAGCGGCCCGGGTGCCAGGGGCCGTACTGCCCCTGGTCGACGATGAGTTCGGCACCGGCCTCGCGGGCGAGGGTGCGCGCCGCCTCGACGGCGTCCGCCCAGTCGGCCGGGCGGCCCTTGCCCCACCAGCCGGCCTGCTCACGGGCGCCCGCGAGGACGACGGCGGCGTGCCGGGGCTGGACGGGCAGCGCCTCGGTGAGGGAGGCGATCTCCTCGTCGGTGGGCCGCCGGTCGACGGGAAGCCGCACCGCGACCTTGAGCTGCTCCCGCGGGTGGAACACGAGACCGGTCTCGAAGAGCGCCAGGTCGTGGCTGCCCCGCCCGTCGTTGCGACGGAGCGCGGCGAGCAGGCCCGGCAGCAGCGTCGTACGGAGGGCGGGCTCCTCGTCGGAGAGCGGGTTGACGAGCTTGACCACGCGGCGGTTCGGGTCGTCCGCGTCCAGGCCGAGCTGGTCGAAGACGCCTTCGCCGAGGAAGGGGTAGCTCAGCGCCTCGACGTACCCGGCCCCGGCCAGGGCGCGCCCGACGCGGCGGTGCAGACGCTGCCGGTCGGTCAGGCCGCGGCCCGCGGGGGGCTTCGGCAGGGTCGAGGGGAGGTTCTCGTACCCCTCAAGTCGGATGACCTCTTCGGCGAGGTCGTTCGGCTCCGACAGGTCGGGGCGCCACGACGGCACGGTGACGGTGAGGTCGTCCTGGCCGTACACGTCGCAGCCGACCTGCTGGAGGCGGCGTACGACGGTCTCGCGGCCGTAGGTGACACCGGCGACCTTGTCGGGGTGGTCGGCGGGCATGGCGATCGTGCGCGGCGCGGTCGGTGCGATGACCTCCGTGACGCCCGCCTCCGCGGTGCCGCCCGCGAGGAGCACCAGCATGTCGACGGTGCGCTGCGCGGCGGCGGCCGCGGCCTGCGGGTCGACGCCGCGCTCGAAGCGCTTGGCGGCCTCGGAGCCCAGCTTGTGGCGGCGCGCGGTGCGGGCGACGGAGAGCGCGTCGAAGTGCGCGGCCTCGATGACGACGTCGGTGGTACCGGCCGTCTCCTCGTGGTCCGCGATCTCGGTGTTGGCGCCGCCCATGACTCCCGCGAGGCCGATGGGCCCGCGCTCGTCGGTGATGACGAGGTCCTCGGCGTCGAGGACGCGCTGGGCGCCATCGAGTGTCGTGAACTTCTCGCCCTGCTCGGCCCGGCGCACGCCGATCGTCCCCTGGATGCGGGAGCGGTCGTACGTGTGCAGGGGCTGGCCCAGCTCCAGCATCACGTAGTTCGCGACGTCGACGGTGAGCGAGACGGGGCGCATTCCGGCCTTCTGGAGGCGCCGCTTGAGCCAGATCGGCGAGCGGGCCTCGGGCTGGAGGCCGGTGACGGTGCGCGCGGTGAAGCGGTCGCAGCCGAGCGGGTCGCTGATCTTGACGGGGTAGCCGAAGGAGTTCGGCGCGGGCACGTCGAGGAGCGCCGGGTCGCGCAGCGGCAGGCCGTACGCGATGGCGGCCTCGCGGGCGACGCCGCGCATCGACAGCGCGTACCCGCGGTCGGGCGTGACGGCGATGTCCAGGACCTCGTCGACCAGTTCGAGCAGCTCGATGGCGTCGGTGCCGGCCTCGTGCTCGGGCGGCAGCACGATGATGCCCCCGGAGCCGTCGTCGCCCATGCCCAGCTCGTCGCCGGAGCAGATCATGCCGTGCGAGGTCTTGCCGTACGTCTTGCGGGCGGCGATGGCGAAGTCGCCGGGCAGGACGGCGCCGGGCAGGACCACGACGACCTTGTCGCCTTGCGTGAAGTTACGGGCGCCACAGACGATCTCCTGCGGCTCGCCGGTGCCGTTGGCGGTGCCGACGTCGACGGTGCAGAAGCGGATGGGCTTCTTGAAGCCCTCCAGCTCCTCGATGGTGAGGACCTTGCCCACGACGAGCGGGCCCTTGAGGCCGCCGCCGAGCTGTTCGACGGTCTCGACCTCCAGGCCGACCTCGATGAGCTTGGCCTGCACGTCACGGCCGGTCTCGGTGGCGGGGAGGTCGACGTACTCCCGCAGCCAGGAAAGCGGGACCCGCATCAGATCTCCATCCCGAACGGTCGGGTGAACCGGACGTCACCCTCGACCATGTCTCGCATGTCTTCGACGTTGTGGCGGAACATCAGCATCCGCTCGATGCCGAACCCGAAGGCGAATCCGCTGTACTTCTTGGGGTCGACGCCGCAGGCCGTGAGCACCTTCGGGTTGACCATGCCGCAGCCGCCCAGCTCGATCCAGCCCTCACTGCCGCAGGTGCGGCAGGGGCGGTCGGGGTTGCCGACGGACTCGCCGCGGCAGACGTAGCAGACCATGTCCATCTCGGCGGACGGCTCGGTGAACGGGAAGTAGTTCGGCCGCAGCCGGGTCTTCATGCCCGCGCCGAAGAGCGCCTGGACCATGTGGTCGAGGGTGCCCTTCAGGTCGGCCATGGTCAGGCCCTCGTCGACGGCGAGCAGCTCGATCTGGTGGAAGACCGGGGTGTGCGTGGCGTCCAGCTCGTCCGTGCGATATACGCGGCCGGGGCAGACGATGTACACGGGCGGCTCGCGGCGTTCGAGGAGCGCGCGCGCCTGCACCGGAGAGGTGTGCGTACGCAGCACGACACCGGACTCATCGCCTTCCGTCCCCTTCGGGCCCTGGACGAAGAAGGTGTCCTGCATCTGCCGGGCCGGGTGGTCGGGCGTGAAGTTGAGGGCGTCGAAGTTGAACCACTCCGCCTCGACCTCGGGGCCCTCCGCGACCTCGTAGCCCATGGCGACGAAGACGTCCGCGACGCGCTCCATGAACGTGGTCAGCGGGTGCCGGGCGCCGGCGGCCGTGCGGTCGTACGGCAGCGTGACGTCCACCGCCTCCTCGACGAGAACGCGGGCGTCGCGCTCGGCCTCCAGCTCGGTCTGGCGGGCGGCCAGCGCCTTGCCCACGGCGCCGCGCGCCATGCCGACGCGCTTGCCCGCCTCGGCCTTGGCCTGCGGGGGCAGCGCGCCGATCTCGCGGTTGGCGAGCGACAGCGGCGAGGTACCGCCGGTGTGCGCGACCTTGGCCTCCTGGAGCGCGTCGAGGGAGCCCGCGGCCGCGAAGGCGGCGAGCGCCTCGTCCCGCATGCGCTCGATCTCTTCAGGTTTCAGTGCCTCGACCTCAACAGGGTCGTACGACTTGTTCGGTGCCGACATCTCTTCCCGTGCTTCCGGTTGGCTGGCGGATGGTCCCCGTCGACGAATCGGAGACGGAGTGTCCCAAGGTTGGGGACGCAAAGTGCCAACGACCGAGTCTAACGGGGGTGCGGTGAACGAATGCGCCCGCGGGCGGCTCAGGACGTCCTTCGCGGAGCCGATGGACTCACTGGAGATACGCCGGGGCCGCCACGGGCAACGTAAATCGGAACTGGGCGCCGCCGCCGGGGGCGCGGCCGACGGTGATCGTCCCGCCGTGCGCCTCCACGATGCCCTTCACGATGTACAACCCCAGTCCTGTCCCGCCGCGCTTGCTGCCCCGCCAGAAGCGGGTGAAGACGCGGCCCATCGACTCCTCCGGAATGCCGGGACCCTCGTCGCTCACGGTCACGGCCGTCTCGGTGCCACCCCGCTCCCGTGGGGACGAGGAGGGCGCCACGTCAATGGTGACGGTTCCCTCGCCGTGCCGCACCGCGTTTTCGAGGAGGTTGCTGAGCACCTGGTCGATCTTGTCGGGGTCCGCCCAGAGGTCGGGCAGCGGCTGCTGGAGGCGGACGAGGAAGCGGGCGGCGTCCTGGCCGGAGGCGACGTGCGCCTGGATGTGCCGGCCGACGGCCGTGCCGATGTCGACGGGCTGACGGCGCAGTTCGAGCCGTCCGGAGTCGATGCGGGAGATGTCCAGAAGTTCGGCGATCAGCCGGGTGACGCGGTTGGCGTCGGCGTCGACGGTCTCCAGCATCAGTTTCTTCTGGTCGTCCGTGAACCGCTCCCACTTGGCGAGCAGCGTCGCCGTGAACCCCTTGACGGAGGTGAGGGGGGAGCGCAGCTCATGGGCGACGGTGGCGATCAGCTCGGCGTGGCTGCGCTCGGTGCGGCGGCGGGCCTCGGTGTCACGGAGGCAGACGATGACACGGCGTACGGGCCCGGTGCGGGCGGTGCGCAGATAGCGGGCGGAGACCAGGACCTCACGGCCGCCCGGCAGCAGCAGATTGCGCTCCGGCTGGCCGACGCGGATGGCGAGGCCTCCGTAGGGGTTGGTCAGCTGCCACCAGCGGCGGCCTTCGAGGTCCTCCAAGGGGAGGGCGCGCTCCAGGGGCGCGCCGAGGGCGTCGTCCGCGCGGACGGCGGTGATCCGCACGGCCGCCGCGTTGAAGCAGATGATCCGGCCCGTCTCGTCCGCGACGACGAGCCCGTCGGGCAGTTCGTCCGGGTCGAGTCCGAGGCCGCCGAGGTCACCGGGAACGCCACGGTCCGCCCGAGCACGGACGATGTCCTGTACTCCCGGTGCCCTGCTCGTGCCGACGCTCATTCCCCGTACCCCACCTCTCGGACTGGCCCGTCACCCTACTAGCTCGATGTGACGGAGCGGCACCCTCCGGCGGCTCGCTGTGCACGAGCGGAGGCATAGAGGCACACCGCCGCCGCCGTCGCGAGATTGAGGCTCTCGGCTCTGCCGTGGATCGGAACGCGCACCACGGCGTCGGCGAGTGCGCGGGTCTCCTCCGGCAGCCCCCACGCCTCGTTGCCGAAGACCCAGGCGCTGGGGGTGCCCATGGTGCCCTTGTCGAGCTCCGTGTCGAGGTCGTCCTCGCCCGCCCCGTCGGCGGCGAGGATCCGCACGCCGGCGTCCTTCAGCCCTTGTACGGCCTTCTCCACGGGTACGCCGACGGCGACGGGCAGGTGGAACAGCGAACCGACCGACGCGCGCACGCACTTGGGGTTGTAGAGGTCCACGGAGGCGTCCGTGAGGATCACGGCCTCGGCGCCCGCGGCGTCGGCGCAGCGCAGCACGGTCCCGGCGTTGCCGGGGTCGCGTACGTGGGCCAGGACGGCGACGAGCCTGGGCCGCGCGGCGAGGATCTCCTCGAACGGCGTGTCGAGGAACCGGCAGACCCCGACGAGCCCCTGCGGCGTCACGGTCGTCGAAATGTCGGCGATGACGTCCTCGTCGGCGAGGTGCACCCGGGCCCCGGCTGCACGGGCCTCCCCCACGATGTCGGCGTAGCGCTCGGCGGCGTCGACGGTGGCGAACAGCTCGACGAGTGTCCCCGCGTGCCCGGCGGCCTCCCGCACGGCCTGCGGCCCCTCGGCGAGAAACAGCCGCTCCTTCCCCCGAAAATTCCGCTTGGCGAGCCGCCGGGCGGCGCTGACGCGCGGCGACTTCGGGGAGATCGACTCAGGAGCGGCAACCATGAAACTCACCTTGGGAAGAGCCCCGTCAGGGGCGCGGGGAACTGCGCGACCAGCCGGAAACAAACCCGCGGACGGCAGACGACAGCAGGGGGCGGACGAGACCCCGAACGCACTCGGACCCGCAAGCCAGCCGGCCTACGGGTCCGAAAAGCAACGCTCAGCGCGGCGCAGCGTCAGGCCGCCTTGGGGGCGTTGACGTCGCTCGGCAGAGCCTTCTGCGCAACCTCGACCAGCGCGGCGAACGCGTTCTCGTCGTTGACGGCCAGCTCCGCGAGGATCTTGCGGTCCACCTCGATGTTGGCGGCGTTCAGACCCTGGATGAGGCGGTTGTACGTCATGCCGTTGGCGCGGGCAGCGGCGTTGATGCGCTGGATCCACAGCCGACGGAAGTCGCCCTTGCGCTTCTTGCGGTCGTTGTAGTTGTAGACCAGGGAGTGGGTGACCTGCTCCTTGGCCTTGCGGTACAGGCGCGACCTCTGGCCGCGGTAACCCTTGGCCGCCTCGAGGATCGCCCGACGCTTCTTGTGGGCGTTTACTGCCCGCTTGACGCGTGCCACTTTTTAACTCCTTGTAGCGGGGCCGTGGTTGGACTCACACGACCCGGTATCGATTGGGTCCCGGTCAGAGCTGGGCGCGCGGTGCGCGCGCCCCGGCTCACTTGCCGAGAAGCTTCTTGATCTTCTTGGCGTCGCCCGGGGCCATCTCGGCGTTGCCGGTGAGGCGACGCGTCAGACGGGACGACTTGTGCTCGAGCAGGTGGCGCTTGCCGGCGCGCTCGCGGAGCACCTTGCCGGAGCCGGTGATCTTGAAGCGCTTGCTGGCACCGCTGTGCGACTTGTTCTTCGGCATAGCGCCGTTCTCTCCTCGTCAGTGGCACTCCGATGCCCGGTCGTGAAACCGGGCATCCGGGAGCCATATGTGTCAGTTGGCATCCTCCGGGCTCTCGCCCTGAGGATCAGGCCTCGGCAGGAGCCTCGGCCGGGGCCTCGGCGGGAGCCTCGGAAGCGGGAGCCTCGGAGGACTCCTCACCCTCGGCAACGTCGCCTTCGGCATCCTCGGAGGCGTTCTGCGAGCGGCCCGGGTTGGCCTTCGCGTCCGCCTTGCGAGCCGCCTGGGCCTCACGGGCCTCGGCCATCGCCTCGGTCTTCTTCTTGTGCGGACCGAGAACCATGATCATGTTTCGGCCGTCCTGCTTCGGGTTCGACTCGATGAACCCGAGGTCCTCGACGTCCGAAGCGAGACGCTGCAGCAGCCGGAAGCCCAGCTCGGGGCGGGACTGCTCGCGACCACGGAACATGATCGTGATCTTGACCTTGTCGCCCTGCTTGAGGAACCGGACGACGTGACCCTTTTTGGTGTCGTAGTCGTGCGGGTCGATCTTCGGCCGGAGCTTCATCTCCTTGATGACCGTGTGCGCCTGGTTCTTGCGCGCCTCACGGGCCTTCATGGCCGACTCGTACTTGAACTTCCCGTAGTCCATGAGCTTGCAGACCGGCGGACGCGCAGTGGCGGCCACCTCGACCAAGTCGAGGTCGTACTCCTGCGCAAGCTCCAGGGCCTTGGCAAGCGGAACAATCCCGACCTGCTCGCCGCTGGGACCGACAAGTCGCACCTCGGGAACGCGAATCCGGTCGTTGATGCGGGGCTCGGCGCTGATGGATCCTCCTCGGTAGCACCACGCGACCGTCTGGCGGACAGCCGCGTTACGTCTGTTGAATGGACCAACCGGACGAGGCCACAAAAAATGCCCCGACCGATCACAGAAGGGGCTCCACGTACTACCGGAGCACCTCCGCGGTGATCGCGGGGCGCACATCGGGCGACCCGAAGCCTCGGGGCTTCGGCCGCCTGACCGGTGACCCGCCGCTCCGGGGAGCGGCCAGGTGGGAGATCGGAGCCTCCACTTGTGGGCCGGATCCTTGCGTTGGCACGCGGGTCTCCGGCCGGTCGTTACACAAGGTTAGCAGCTTGCCCGGGGCGGGGCGAACCGGTGGGCGCACCGGCTCCCGGGGACCGGCGTCCTTGGTGCTCGGCTTATCGTGTGGGACATGAGCGACGCGACCCCCACCCCCGAGTCCCCCGCGGTCCCCGGGCCCGACTCCCCCGACTTCGACGCCTTGACCCGTGACATCGCGGACGTCCCCGCGGTCGAGGTGATCACCACGGTGGCGGTCCACCTGATGAGCGCCGCCGCCGTGAACCTCGGCCTCGCCGAGGGCGGCGAGGGCCACAAGGACCTCGACGAGGCCCGCAAGCTGATCCACTCGCTGGCCGGTCTGATGGACGCGAGCGCCACGGAGATCAGCTCGTTCCACGCGGCGCCGCTGCGTGACGGCCTGAAGTCGCTGCAGCTGGCGTTCCGCGAGGCGTCGGTCGTGGCGGACGAGCCGGGTCAGGGCCCGGGCGAGAAGTACACGGGCCCGGTCTTCGGCTGAGCCTTACGCCGTACGTACGTAGCGCAGCCTCACACCGTACGAACGTAGAGGGGCTCGCCCGGTGGCGTCGCCTCGGCCGGCAGAAGTGCCAGGTCGAGGCCGCGCACCAGGCGGGCCCTCAGTGTTTCGTCGGCGGCGATCCGGCGGGCCACGCGCTGGGCGGCGTCGGCCGGGTCGGCGGACGGGTCGATGACCAGGGCGAGCGTGCCGTCGGAGCTGCCGGGGCCGAGGTGGGCGCGGAGCACGGCCGGCTCGGCGGCGACGGCCGCGCGCACCGCGCCGGTGACGGCGGGGTCGGCGAGCGGGTCGGCGCTGGCGCGGCCCTCGGCGAGGGCGAGCAGCGCGGCCCTGCCCAGCTCGAAGGGGACGGGGCCCGCGAGATCGAGGACGATCGTGTCGGCCTGCTCGTGGGCGGCGGCCTGGAGCGCCTGATGCAGGGGCACGGCGACGGGCCGGGCGGCCGGGTCCCACAGGGCGAGGGCCTCGGTGGAGGTGAAGGCGGGCAGCGCCTTGCGGTTTCCGGCCCGGAGAGTGGGAACGGCCATGTCGCTGGTCTTCTCACGGCGCAGCCCGTTCTCGTCCTCCTCGACCTCTCCGAGAACGGCTACGACGGGGACGAGGAGGCGGGCCTTGGCCAGGGCCTCAAGGACGGGACCGTGGGCCGTGCGGTCGCCGGACCAGGCGGTGAGCGCCGCGGCCAGCCGGGGATCGGCGGCGCCGTCGTCGTCGGAGAAGCCGGGGTCGGGAATGTTCTTGTTCGCCACGGTCCGACCCTACAGAGGCGGACCGGGGCGCCCTCGCGGCGGGATGCGTCTGCCCCACCACGGACGGACCGCCACCGCCACCGCGAGCAGGACGACACCGAGATCGACAGCGGGCCCGACATCTTCCTTGACCACGGAACGGCCCGACGGCCCGACCCTACGAAGACGGGTCAGGGCGCCTTCCCGGCGGGATGCGTCGGCCCCACCACAGACGGACCGCCACCGCCGCCGGGCCGACCAGCCCGCAGGGCCGTCGTCCTCCATGGGCGCGGCACAGCCCGCTCCTACGCAGACGGATCAGGGCGCCCACGCGGCGGGCTACGCCTGCCCCGCCACAGACAGACCGCCGCCGCGAGCAGGGCGACGCCAAGGCCGCCAGCCACCGGGCCGGCCCAGCCCGCGGGGCCCTCGTCCTCCTTGGGCGCGTCGGGGCCGGGGCCGAAGTACTTATTGTCGTACGCCGTCGCCCGCAGCTTGTCCTGCTTGAGCTTGCCTGCTCGGGTGAGGGCCGCCGCCGGGTCGATCTGGCCGAAGCCCCGGGAGTCGTCGCGGCCGCCGGGCGGGGCGGCGCGGGCGGTGTCCTCCAGGAGTTGCTTGATCTGCGCGGGCGTGAGGCCGGGGTGGGCGGCGCGGATAAGGGCGACGGCGCCCGAGACGAAGGCGGAGGCGGCGCTGGTGCCCCAGCCCTCGTAGTACTTGCGGTCGGGGTCGGCGATGACGATGTCGTCGCCGGGCGCGGCGACGGTGGCGTACCAGCGGCGGGTGGAGAAGGAGGCGCGGGCGCCGTTCTCGTCGACGGCCGTCGCGGCGATCACGCCGGGGTAGGCGGCCGGGTAGGAGATGTGGTCGCCGCGCTCGCCGCCGTTGCCCGCGGAGGCGACGACGGCGACGCCCTTCTTCAGGGCGTACTGGACGGCGGCGTCCTCGGCCGGTTCGGGGTGGGCGGACTTGGAGTCGTCGCCGAGGGAGAGGTTGATGACGTCCGCACCGTGGTCGGCGGCCCAGCGGATGCCTTCCGCGAGCGCGTTGCCGCGGGTGTTGCGGGCCTTCTTGCGGGCGGGGTCGCCGTCTTCGAGGATCACGCGGATCGGCAGGATCTTCGCTTCGGGCGCGATGCCGAGTACGCCGTCACCGCGGCCCTCGCCGTGTCCGTGGCCCGCGATGATGCCGGCCATGGCGGTGCCGTGCCGGGCCCAGGGCCGGTCGCCGCGGCGCGCCCCGAAACCGACCATGTCCTTGCCCTGGAGAACGTTCCCGGCGAGGTCCGGGTGCTGGTCGTCGATGCCGGTGTCCAGGACCGCGACGGTGATGCCGCTGCCCCTGGTGGTCTGCCAGACCTGGCCGGTACTCATGGCGTCCAGGCCCCACTGCTGGGCGCGGATGCCGTCGTTGGCGTGCGCCGGGGTGGCGGGGGCGAGGGCCAGCGCGGCGGCGAGCGCGACGGTGAGCGCGGTGTGTCGCGGGAGCCCCGTCGTTCGCCCGGAGGGCGGGCCCTGCGAGGTCTGGCGCATGTTCGCGGCGTGCCGGGCGGAGGCGGCAACACTTGTACGGACTATCCGTACTGACCGTACTGACCGTACTGCCCGGAATATCCGGACTGCCCGGACTCTTCCGCCACGCCCCAGCGGCTCGCGGGCCCTCATCACGCCTTCTCCGCCTTCGCGATGGTCTTGCGCAGGCCCCGCTCGACACGGTCGGCGATGCCCTTCGCCTCGTGGCCGAGGCCGGACTGGGCGGGTGCCGAACCGGTGTTGCTGCCCATCGCCTCGGTGGCGGGCTCGGGGTCCGTGACGGCGCGGCCGTCGGCGAATCCGGACACGGCGTACGCGACGACGGGCGCGTCCGGCAGCACGGACACCGTCCAGGACGCCCGCTGGGCGTCGCCGAAGCCTTCGGCGGCCGTGCCCTTGGCCGCGTACGTCCGGGGCATGAGGTCGGGGCGCCGGCCGAGCCCCTCTTCCGTGAAGCGCTCGCGCAGCGCCCGCATGCCGTCGGCGTCCGCCTTGGTGAACAGCAGGCCCACGGTGGTGACATGGCTGCTGGTCGCGTCGGTGTACGTGGCACGGAGCAGCCGCAGACAGCCGGCCGGCGCGAGGGCCTTGCGCAGCAGCGGGTCGAAGGCGGCCTCGCAGCCGCTGTCCGGGGCGACGGCGATCCGGGTCCAGGACCGGTCGGCGCCGCCGGGCCCCGCGCCTTCCCCCTTGAGGGTGGGCGGGAAGAGCCGGTCGACGGGAACGCTGTGCCAGAGGTCACCGGTGACCGCGTACGCGCTGCGAGTGCCCCCGGTCGCCGAGGACTCACCGGTCAGCCAACTGCCGGTAACGGCACCGCCGATGAGTCCGAGCCCAAGAACGACACAGGCCGCGGCGGCGACCGCCCGGGGCCGGGCCCAGGCACCGACGGGGCGCAGCCGGGTGGTGGTGTCGTCGTACAGAGCGGGCCGCGCAAAGAACACGAAGGGACGCCCGGTGCCGGACTTCGGGGTCAGGTCGACGGCTCCGGGGGTGCGGCGGGCGGTGGTTTTCCGGGGTGGGAGTGTGCTGTGGGTGGTGGTCGGCCGGGCCGAGGGCGGGGGTGGGGGTGAGGGTGGGGCATCGGTGACGGTCGGCTGGAGTGTGGGCGCCTCGTCGGCGACGGTTGCCCGGGACGCGGGCCGGTCACTGGCGACGGCCACCCGAGGTGCGGGCGCTTTGGCGGCGGCCGTTGCCGGGGGGGCGGGCAGGTCACTGGCGACGGCCTCTCGGGGCGCGGATGCCTCGTCGGCGACGGTTGCCCGAGGTCCAGAGGAGTCGCCGGCGACGGCCGCCCGGCGCAGGGGCGCGTTGTCAGCGGCGGTTGCCCGAGGTGATGGCCGGTCACTGGCAACGGCTGGCCGGGACAGAGGCACACTGTCGACGACACTCGGCCAGGACGCGGGCGCCTCGTCAGCGACGGTTGCCCGGGACGCGGGCCGGTCACTGGCGACGGCCACCCGAGGTGCGGGCGCTTTGGCGGCGGCCGTTGCCGGGGGGGCGGGCCGGTCACTGGTGACGGCCTCTCGGGGCGCGGATGCCTCGTCAGCGACGGGCCGCAGCCGTGGCGTGGGTGCCTCGTCGGCGACGGTTGCCCGGGGTGCCGGCCGGTCACTGGCAACGGCTGGCCGGGACAGAGGCACGCTGTCGACGACACTCGGCCAGGACGCGGGCGCCTCGTCAGCGACGGTTGCCCGAGGTGCTGGCCGGTCACTGGCAACGGCTGGCCGGGACAGGGGCGCGTTGTCGGCGACGGTGGCCCGGGACGCGGGCGCCTCGTCGGCGGCGGTTGCCCGGGACGCGAGCGCCTCATCCGCGGCGGCCGGTCGGGGTTCGGGGACCTTGTCAGCGGCGGTGCGGCGGGCCGCCTCTGTGAAAGGGGCCAGGAGCGCTTCGATTTGGGACGCGTGGTCGGGGGGGACGGGGGCGGCCGGGGGGCGCGGGGCGTTGAGGAGCCAGTCCTCGTCGACCGGGGGGCGCACGTCGGGGAAGCGGGCGGACGCCACGGGGGGCGGCTCGGGCGGCGGGGCCGTGGGGCGGGGCGGCGCGGTGGGGCGCGGGGGAATCGGGGTGGGTCCCGCCTCCGTGCTCATGCTCCCCCGTCTCCTCGCGCTCCGGCTGCCGGAACGCTCGGCCCGGCGAGGCTCCGTGCGCGTCACTCTACGGGCAGACGCACGGCGTACGGGAACCCAGTCCGGGCCACCGGGTGATCTGCCCGGATCATCCCCCTACCCTCGGGTAATCGCGTCTGGCAGGCTTCCGCCATGACTGGCCTCGCCGCAGACCGAGCCCGCTACGACCGGGCCACCGCACACCTCGACGCCCCCGTCGCGATCGTCGACCTGGACGCGTTCGACGTCAATGCCGACGACCTCGTGCGCCGGGCCGGCGGCAAGCCGATCCGCGTCGCGAGCAAGTCCGTACGCTGCCGGGCCCTGCTCGAACGGGTCCTCGCCCGCGACGGCTTCGCCGGGATCATGTCGTTCACGCTCGCCGAGTCGATATGGCTGGCCCGCTCCGGGTTCGACGACGTACTGCTCGCCTACCCCTCGGCCGACCGCGCCGGTTTCGCGGAGCTGACCGCCGACCCGAAGCTCGCGGCCGCCGTGACCGTGATGGTCGACGACCCGGCGCAGCTGCGGCTGATCGACGGGGCGAGGGACGGCGGCACGGAGGACGTGCGGGTCTGTCTGGAGTTGGATACGTCCTTCCAGCCGCTCGGCGGGCGCGTGCGGATCGGTGCGCTCCGTTCGCCTCTGCACTCCCCCGCGCAAGTGGCCGCGCTGGCCCGCGCCCTCACCCGGCGGCCCGGGTTCCGGCTCGTGGGCGTCATGGCGTACGAAGGCCACGTCGCCGGGGTGGGGGACGCGGTCGACGGGCATCCGGCGCGCTCGCGGGCGATCCGGATGATGCAGGCCGCGGCCCGCAAGGAGCTGGCGCAGCGCCGGGCGAGGGCCATCGACGCGGTGCGGGCGGTCGTGCCGGACCTGGAGTTCGTGAACGGCGGCGGGACGGGCAGCGTGCAGCACACCGCGGCCGAGCACGCGGTGACGGAGATCGCCGCGGGGTCGGGGCTCTTCGTACCGCGGCTCTTCGACAACTACACGTCGTTCAGCGGGCGTCCGGCCGCTCTCTTCGCGCAGCCCGTGGTGCGCAGGCCGGGGCCGGGGACCGTGACGGTGCTCGGCGGCGGCTATCCCGCGTCGGGGGTCGCGGGCCCCGACCGCTCACCGGTGCCGTATCTCCCGGAGGGGCTGCGGTACGACCCGCAGGAGGGCGCCGGCGAGGTGCAGACGCCGCTGCACGGCGGCCCGGCGGACGATCTGCTGATCGGCGACAAGGTGTGGTTCCGGCACGCCAAGGCCGGGGAGCTGTGCGAGCGGTTCGACACGCTGCGCCTGGTGGAGGGCGACAAGGTGACGGGGAGCGTCCCGACGTACCGGGGCGAGGGCCGCACCTTCCTCTGATACCTGAGGGGTGGGGCCCTGTCCCGAGGGGGGCCCTGTCCCGAGGGTCCCTGTCCCGAGGGGCTTACGGCGTCGCGCCGACGTCCTCGCCCACTCCGCCGCCCGTGCCGCTGTCGTCGACCGAGCGGATCCCCTTGACGACGCGGTCCATGTCGGAGAGGGGCGGCGCGTCCTTGGCGACGTCGATGGAGAGGCGGACGATGACCATCGGTTCGGAGCCGATGCTGGACTTGAAGGCCACCGACTGCACGTACCCTCCGGACGCCTTGCCGGTCCGGACCCTCCAGCGCACGTAGTAGCCACTGCGGCCCGCGACGGCCACCGTTCCTTCCTTGACCTTCTCGTGTCCGGTCATGCCGCCGTAGAGCTCGGAGTCGAGGACGTTCTTGTCGTAGATGTTCTTGGCCGCGTCCTCGATGTCGTCCCTGGCCAGCGCCTTGGGGGACGTCTCGTCGGTGGAGGTCACCGTGCGCGAGGTGACCTGGCCGTAGCGGCAGATGCCCGAGTCGCCCGGGCAGTCGAAGGTGTCCGGCGTCTGGAGGGTCGGCTCGTCGTGGATGGCGCCCTCGGCCTTCTCCCACCCGTCGATGACGGGGATCGTTATGCCGTTGAGGTCGTCGACGAGGACGTCGGGGTTCGGGTCCGGCGTCTTCGTCGACGTCTTCGTCGGCGTCTGCGTGGGGCTCTCGCTCTCCTCCGTCGCGACCGGGGTGCTCGGCGCCGCGGCGCCGGCCTCCGGGTCGCCGTCGTCCCTGCCGAGGACGACGACGCCCGTGACGATCGACGCGACGAGTACGGCCCCGGCGGCGGCGAGCGCGATGATCTTCGCGCGGCCGCCGCCGGAGGGCGCCGGAGCGATCACCGCCGTCGCGGAGGGGTCCGGCGCCGGACCGAAGCCCTGCTGCCCCGGGTCCTGTACCGAGGTCTGGACCGGGATCTGGACCGGCGCCGTCTGGAGGTTCTCCGGGGCGCGCCGGTGCTCGGTCCACGCGGTCCCGTCCCACCAGCGCTCGACGGAGGGCTGGTTCGGGTCCGGGTACCAGCCGGGCGGAGGCGTCATGCTCATCCCGGCACTCTAGGTCGTGCCGCGACGATCAGTACACCGAGTCACGCTGGTCGGGCACGACCGAGCCGTCCTCGCGGAGCACCGGGCCCTTGCCGTCGCCGTGTTCGTTGTACGCGGCGGTCGAGCACGGGTACAGGTCGGTCTTCCGCGGCATCGGCTCGATGAACATCGGGTTCACGACCCAGCGGCCGTCGGCGTTGTCGTACGCGCGGCACATGAACTCGCTCTTGTTGCGGTTCAGCACGAGGTGCGCGCCGGTGGCGTCACCGACGAACGTCACGTCCGTGTCGGCGTCACCGCCGCCGAGTGCGATGCGGTGGTTCCAGTCCTGCTTGTCCCAGGCGGACTTGCCCTTGATCCCGAAGATCTCCTGGTTGATCCAGCACCGCTTGCCGTCGATGTACGGGATGGCCTCGCCCTTGTTGACGGGCACCCCGCCGCAGCCCTGGTTCCAGGCGGTGATGCGGCCCTCGCGGTCGAGGACGGAGCGGATGGCGATGGTGTGCGCGCGGTCGATGCCCACGCTCTTCGACCACACCTCGGTGACGGGCTCGGAGCCCGCCGAGACGATGTAGACGTCGAAGCCGGCCTTCTTGAGGGTGCGGATCAGGTCGCGCTGCTGGTCGTAGTAGCGGACGTAGCCGGGGATCTCGTGCGTGCCGACGGTCTGCGTGGCGCCGACCGGGGCGGCGAGCGCCTCCTTGCGGGCCTTCGCCGCGTACGACTCCAGTTCGGGGACGGTGTGCCCGGCGAAGAGCTGCGGCACCCAGGCGTACTGCGGGACGGTGTGGCGGTGGTCCCACTTCCCCGCGAAGGCGGCGGCGCCGCTCATCGTCTTCCCGTCCTCGCGCACCTCGAAGATCTCGTCGGCGCAGGCGGTGTCCGTGGAGGTCGGCAGGGGCCTGCCGACGGGCACGTCGGTGCCGCAGGCGCGGGTCAGGGCGCGGTCCGCGTCGTCCGTCATCCACTTGCTGGTGGACTTCCAGCTCTTGGGGCGCAGGATCTTGTCATGCCGCAGGGACCAGGCGATGGTCGCGTCGGTGACGTCGTTCTTGGCGACCGTGTTGTCCCAGTCGAAGGCGGCGACCGGGCGGTGCTTCTTGGCGTCGCCGTGTCCGAGGCGGGCGTTCGAGCAGCGTCCGCGCTCGTCGATCATCCGCTGGAGCCTGGCGCGGTTGTCGCCGTGCCAGGTCAGCTTCTTCGACAGCTGCGGGCAATGGGCGTTGGTGGTACGGGGGTTCGCGGGCGTGGCGGCGGCCGCGGGGAGAGCTGCCGGCACGGCCGCCAGGGTGGCGGCGGCAGCCAGGGTCAGCGCCAAAGTCTTTCTGTTACGCATGTGAGTGGACCGTACATCCTTCCTGCTGTCGTGACGACGCATGTCTACTGTGCCGCCGAAGTCGCCGCAGCCGTCGAACCCCTCGACGTCCCGTGCACCGTGTCCTTCTGTTCGGGGATCACCGAGCCGTCCGTGCGGCGCACCGGGCCTGCCCCGCCGTCCCGTTCGGTGTAGCCGGTGGTCGCGCAGGGGTACGGGTCGGCCTTCTCGCCCTTGGGCTCGATGAACATGGGGTTGACCAGCCAGCGGCGGTCGTCGTTGTCGTACGCCCTGCACATCAGTTCGTTCTTGTTGCGGTTCAGGACGAGCCGCAGACCGGTGGCGTCGCGCAGGAAGGAGATGTCCGTGTCGGAGTCGCCGGCGGCGAACACCTGCCGCCGCTGCGCCGGTTGGACCTTCTCGGCGGCGGCGCCGCGCACGCCGTAGATCTCCTTGTTGATCCAGCACCGCTTGCCGTCGATGTACGTGATCATCGAGTCGTCGCCGTCCTTGGCGGTGCCGCAGCCCTTGAGGTGCGCGGTCTGCCTGCCGTGCGCGGTGACGTTGCGGATGCCGATGGTGTGCCGGGCGTCGATGCCCACGCCTCCCTTTCCGGCGGCCCAGACCTCGGCGACCGGCTCCGGCGAGGCGGAGACGACGTACACGTCGAAGCCCGCCTTCTTCAGGGTGCGGATCAGGTCGCGCTGCTGGTCGTAGTAGCGGACCCAGCCGGTGACCTCGTGGGTGCCGACGCGCTGCGACGCGCCGACGGGCGCGGCGAGGTTCTCCTCGCGGGCGGCGGCCGCGAACCGCTTGACCTGGCGGGTGGTCCAGCCGCGGGTGAGCTGGGCGAGCCAGGCGTACCGCGGTTCCATGCGGCGGTGGTCGAAGCCGTCGAAGGCGGCCCTGCCCGAGGTCGTGGTGCCCTCGCTGTAGACGGAGAGGATCTCGTCGGCGCAGGCGGTGCCTCGGGCGGTGTTCCGGTGCGTGGGCAGGGTGGTGCCGGTGGCGGGGCAGGCCTTCGCCAGGGCCTTGGCAGCCGGGGTGGTGAGGTAGCGGCTCGTGGTGCGCCAGTCGCCCCGCTCGGGCGCGCGTATCTTGCCGTTGCGCAGCAGCCAGAACATGGTGGCGTCGCCGACGTCGTTCTTGATGACGGTGTTGTCCCAGTCGAAGGTGGCGACCGGCTTGGCGCCGCGGCCGTCACCGCAGCGGCCGTACTGGTCCACCATGCGCTGGAGTCTGGCCCTGTTGTCGCCGTACCAGCCTTCGGAGACGGTCGGTGTGGGGCACTTCTCGGCCTTCGGCCCAGGGTGCTGTGTTGCTTCGGCGGTGGCCTGGACGCCGAGGAGGCCGGTCCCCGCGACGGCGAGCACGGCGGCTGCGGCGGTGCAGCGGCGCTTGAGGTTCATGTACACGCTCCCGTGTTTACGCAGGTCGGGCGGGGGGGGGGGGGCCCCCCCCCCCCGGGGGGGGGGGGGGGGGGGGTAGGAGAGGGGGGGGGGGGGGGGCCCCCGGGGGCCCCCCCCCGCGGG
>NZ_JBSFRK010000043.1:0-70386 GCF_053589195.1 Streptomyces sp. NPDC003379
CGGATCACCTCAGTGATCCGCCGTCGCGGTGACAGGACTTGGGAAGCATGCCCGTCCGGGCCGCTTTGCTTGAGCGCTACTTCGTCGGCTTTTTGCCTGTGACGCCCAAATGTACCAACATCGCCAGGTTCGGCTTGAGTTCGGCAGGTTTGACGCCCCACGTCTGGAACCCGCGCTGGTGCGAGGCGACCGCGGCTAGCATCGCGACCAGGGAGCCCGCCATGGCCGCGGGGCTGACGTCCTTGTCGACCTTGCCCTTGGTCTGGAGCTCCTTGACGGTGTCCGTAAGGGAGTTGTTGACGGAGTTGAGGATCTTCATCCGGATCTTGTAGAAGCGCTTGTCGCCCTCGGCGGCGCCGAGGTCGACGACCCGGAGGATCGCGTCGTTCTTGCGCCAGAAGTCGAGGAAGCCGTCGACCAGGTCCTGGGAGGTCTGCCAGCCCGCCTTGCCGACCCAGGAGCGGCCGTCGAGCACCTGGGTCAACTCGGCGCCCTCCGCCGCCATTTGCTCGGCGATCTCCAGGACGGCACCCTCGACGTCCGGAAAGTACTGGTAGAAGGTCGCGGGTGAAGTCCCCGCCTTCCGGGCGACGTCGATGACTTTGACGTCCCGGTAGGGCGAGGAGCTGAGCATCTCGCTGAGGCAGTCGAGCAGCTTCTGACGCGTCGCCTGACCGCGCCGACCGGCCACGCGGCCGTCGACGGTACGTACCTGTCCTGTCATGCCGTCAGCTTACCGAGGGGTGATCGGAGCGCGATTCGGCCGAGTGCAAATGGGGTTGGGGCGCGTGGGAGCGGCGGAGGGCTCATCTCGTAATAATTGGCCAAGTGTTCGAATGTGTGCGCTGCGGGTGCCGTGGAGGGCCGCTAGCTTGACTGGCATGGACTACGCAGAGCGGGACACAGGGGGCGGAAACGAGGAGGGCGTGCCCTGCTGGGTCGACGCGATGCTCCCCGACGTCGAGGGCGGCAAGCGGTTCTACGGTGACCTCTTCGGGTGGACCTTCGAGGAAGACGGAGGCGGAGGCGGAGGCAAGGGTGGAGGCGCGGGCTCGGAGCGCGGGCGCTACGCCCTGGCGTACAGCGAAGGCATGCCCGTCGCCGCGCTCGCGCCCAAGGCCGACGGCCGCATGCCCACCGTATGGACCGTGTACGTCGCCACCCCCGACGCCGCCGCGCTCGCCCAGCGGATCAAGCGGGCGGGCGGCTCCATGATCACGGAGGCCGGGCCCGTCGGGCCCTTCGGCACGATGGGGCTCGCCGCCGACCCCGAGGGCGCCGTCTTCGGGCTCTGGCAGGCCGGTACCCACCAGGGCTTCGGCAAGCGGCAGCGGCCCGGTTCGTACTGCTGGAGCGAGGTGTACTCGCGGGACAAGGCCCTCGTCGACCCCTTCTACGAGGACGTCTTCGGATACGGCGGCTTCGACCTCGACCTCGACGGCACCGACTTCCGCACCTGGTCGCCCGCCGGGGCCGCGGCCGGGCCCGACACGGCGATCGGCGGGCGCAGCGTGATGTCCCCGGCCACCGACGGGTACAGCAGGCCGGAGACGCCTCCGCACTTCCTCGTCTACTTCAATGTCGACGACGCGGACGCGACGGCCGCCGCGGTGACCCGGCTCGGCGGGCGCGTACAGCTGCCGCCCCACGACATCCCGTACGGGCGGATCGCGGTCCTCAGGGACAACCAAGGGGCGACCTTCGCGGTCCTCCAGGACTGAGACCGCCGTGCGCGGGGCCCCGCCCCCGGTGTTGTCCTGTAAAACACTGAGCGTTTGTCCTGTAAAACACTGAGAAACCGCGAGAAACCGCGGGAAGCCGGAGACACCCCGATCCCGCCCCGGGTTCGCCACGGCAGCCTCGGACAGGAAGAATCAGGGTGCGTGCCGCCGTAGCGGCTCGGTGGTGAGACGCTGCACGGGGCTGTCTTCTTCGGCGGCCGCGTACGGGGAGGTGGCAGGGCAAGTGGTGGATCAGCTGACGCAGCACGATCCGAGGCGGATCGGCCCGTTCGAGGTCCTCGGACGGCTGGGCGCGGGCGGCATGGGCCTGGTCTATCTCGCGCGCTCCGCGTCGGGGCGGCGCGTGGCGATCAAGACGGTGCGGACCGAGCTCGCCGAGGACCAGCTGTTCCGCGTCCGCTTCACGCGCGAGGTCGAGGCCGCGCGCGCCGTGTCCGGCTTCTACACGGCCGCCGTGGTGGACGCCGACCCGCGCGCCGCCGTGCCCTGGCTCGCGACGGCGTACGTCCCCGCGCCCTCGCTCGAAGAAATAGTGAGTGAACACGGGCCGCTGCCCACCCAGGCCGTGCGGTGGCTGGCGGCGGGCGTGGCCGAGGCACTGGAGTCCATCCACGGCGCGGGCCTCGTCCACCGTGACCTCAAGCCGTCCAACGTCCTCGTCGTCGAGGACGGCCCGCGCGTCATCGACTTCGGCATCGCGTCCGGCGTCTCCAACACGCGCCTGACCATGACGAACGTCGCCGTCGGCACGCCCGCCTACATGTCGCCCGAACAGGCCAAGGACTCGCGCAGCGTGACCGGCGCGAGCGACGTCTTCTCGCTCGGCTCCACGCTCGTCTTCGCCGCCACCGGACACGCGCCCTTCCACGGCGCCAACCCGGTCGAGACCGTCTTCATGCTGCTGCGCGAAGGACCGGACCTCGAAGGGCTGCCGGACGACCTGCGCCCGCTCATCGAGTCGTGCATGCAGATGGAGGCGGCGCTGCGGCCCAGCCCCGCCGACCTCCAGGCCAGGCTCGCCCCGCACCTCTTCGCCTCCGAGAGCGCCGACAACGACGACAGCGGCACGGCCTCCGCCTGGCTTCCCGAGCGGGCCGTCGCCCTCATCGAGGCCCGCAGGGGTGGTCGACCGCCGGCCCGGGTCCCCGTCACCGCCGGGCGCAGCTCAGGCGGTGCCCGGGGCGCCGCTCCGGCCGCGCCCGTCACCGCCCCGCCCGTCACCGCACCGCCGCCCCCGCAGCAGCCGCCGCCCGCGCCGTCCCGCGCGCCGTTCGGGGGCCTGCCCGACGCCGGGCCCGTGCACCTGGCCGGGGCCAAGGTGCCGATCGGCCCCGGGCCGCGCCTCGCCGACTCCCGCGCGGCCGCCGTACCCGGCGACCTCGGGCTCGCCGCGTCCTGGACGCGCTCCGCGTCCCCCAAGGGCGGGGCCAACGGCGCCGCCCCGGCGGCGCCCGCCGTGCCCGCGCCCGCCGTGGCGCCGGACGCCGGGGCCAAGACGTGGCGGCCGTGGCGGTTCCGGATGTCCAACGACGTGTGGGGCACACCCGCCGTCGCCGGTGACCTCGTCTACGTCACCTCCTTCGAGGTCCACGCGCTGGACGTCGGCACCGGCCGCCGCAGCTTCAAGACGCGGGACGTCGCCTGGTCCATGGCGGTCGCGGACGGACGTATCCACGCCTCCGACGGCCCGACCCTCTACGCCCTCGACGGCGCCGACGGCTCCGACCTCTGGCGGCTGCCGACCGACGCCTGGGTGTACTCCCTCCAGGCCGCCCGCGGCACGGTCGTCACCGGCACGCGCGGCGGTGGCGTCCAGGCATGGGAGGCCGCCAACGGCGAGAAGCTCTGGGAGATCACCGGCGCCCAGACCGACTTCGAGACACCGGAGGCCGGGCCCGCCGTCTTCGACGGCACGGTGTACGTCTGGAAGGACGCGAGGCTGCGGGCACTGGAGGCCCGTACGGGCGAGGAACGCTGGTCCTACCCCGTGGGCGACGCGGCCTCCTGCGGAGGCGTGCCGGTCCGGCTCACCCAGGCCCAGGACGGCTACGTGTACATCGCGGCGGGCACCCGCGTGCTCGCCGTCGACGTCGCCGCCGGGCACGTCCGCTGGCACTTCGAGGCGCCCGCCGCCTTCCTCTGCCCGCCCGCCTTCGCCCCCGGGCCCGCCGTCACGGGCGGCGGCGTGTACCTCGCCGACTACCTCGGGACGGTGTACGCGCTCGACGCCACGGACGGCCGTGACCGCTGGCGCATCGCCACGGAGTCCCGCTCCTCCATCGAGCCGGTCCTCGTCGCGGACGGCCACGTCCACGTGGGCAGCGGCAAGGGCCTCTACACCCTCGACGCGGTGACGGGCACCCCGAAGTGGCGCTTCCAGGCGGGCGGCGAGGTCGTCGGCGCCCCCGTCGTCGCCGAGCGGCGCATCCACTTCGGCTCGACGGACCATCTGCTGTACACCCTGAAGGCCGACGACGGCCGGCTCCGCTGGAAGCTGGCCACCGGCGGGGAGATCACGGGGGCGCCTGTGGTGCGGGACGGGGTGGTGTACGCGTGCAGCAAGGACCGGTGTGTGTACGCGTTGGACGCGGAGCGGGGCACGGGGACGTCTCCTCGTCCTTAGGGGGTGTGGGGCCCGGGGTAGGGCGGGGCGATCACCTGATCCGAAACCCACCACCCCGCCGCGCCGCGAACAGCTCTCCCTGCCGTTCCGGCGGCACGTTCCCCAGCGCGATCAGATGGGGCGCGTGCGCCAGCGCGTGGGCGCGGGCCGCCTCCTTCGCCGACCACAGGGACCTGACCGTGCCCTGCACGGCCTCCGTGGGGTACGAGGCGATGGTCTCGGCGGCGCGGACGGCCGCCGCCGATGAGCCGCCCGGCGGGGTCAGCTCGGAGACCAGGCCCGTCTCGTACGCCCTGCGCGCCGAGATCCGCTCGGCCGTGCCCATCAGGGACATCCTGGCGACCTCGCCGAACGGCATGCGCTGCGCCATGTGGATCGTCTCGTACGCGCTGACCATGCCGTACGTGGTGTGCGGGTCGAAGAACGTGGCGTGTTCGTCCGCGACGAGGAACTCCGCCTCGCCCAGGAGGTAGAAGGCGCCCCCGCACGCCATGCCGTTGACGGCGGCGATCACCGGCTTCCAGAGGTCGTTCGCCTTCGGGCCGATCGCGATGAGCGGATCGTCGATCGTGTACGGGGAGCCGGGCTGCGGCACCTCCACGGCGCGGTCGATGCCCGTGCAGAAGGCCTTGTCGCCCGCACCGGTCACCACGATCGCCCGCACCGAGTCGTCGTAGCGGAACCGCCGCCAGACGTCGCTCAACGCGGCGGCCGTCTCCAGGTCGATGGCGTTGTGCCGCTCGGGGCGGTCGAGGGTGAGGACCGCCACGCCCGTGTCCTTGTCGGCGGTCGTACGCAGCGCGCTCGTCGCCCGTGTCACGGCCGCTCCAGGACCCAGCGCGGGACCGTGACCCCGCCCACGTCAGCGAAGACCACCTGCACCTTCGCGCCGATCCGCAGCCGCCGCGGGTCGACGGAGTTCAGCGGGGCGTCCGGTTCCGCGACGAGGTTGCCGACGAGGCGGATGCGCGGGGCGTCGGCCAGTTCGACGACGATCGCGTTGTACGGGGCCTGCGCGGCGTAGGCGGGCAGGAGGGGCGGGTGCGGGACCACGTAGGACCAGACACGGCCGCGGCCGCTCATCCTGCGCCATTCGCTGTCGAAGGACTGGCAGTGGGGGCAGCAGGGACGGGGCGGGAAGCGGAGCTCGCGGCAGGCGGTTCCGGCGCAGGCCTGTATGCGCAGTTCGCCTCGGGCGGCGTAGGCCCAGAAGGGGGTGCCGTCGTCGTCCACGGTGGGTGTGAGGAGGGGTTCGGGTTTCGTCGTCGCGTCTGCCATGTGACTGTCCTTTGCCGGGTGCGGGTTCGTTGTGGCTGGTCGCGCAGTTCCCCGCGCCCCTGGAAGGCCCCTGGCGGGGCCCCAGGGGCGGAAGGCGCCTAGGGGGCCCTCAGGAGCAGCGCCGAGGTGGGGACCCCTTCCCCCGCCGTCACCAGGCACGTCGACGCGTCCGGGACCTGTGCCGTGCTCGTGCCCCGCAACTGCTTCACACCCTCATTGATGAGGTTGAAGCCGTGGACGTAGGCCTCGCTGAGGCCGCCGCCACCCGTGTTGATGGGGAGTCGGCCGCCGCTCTCCAGGGCGCCGCCCTCCGTGAACGCGCCGCCCTCACCGCGCCCGCAGAAGCCGTAGCCCTCCAGGGAGAGCGGGATGAGCGGGGTGAACGCGTCGTAGATCTGCGCGACGTCCACGTCCTCGGGGCCGAAGTCGGCCTGCTTCCACAGGTGGCGGGCCGCTGTCCAGGCGGGGCCGGAGAGCGGGTCGTCGTTCCAGTAGTTGACCATGCCGTGGTGCTGCGCGGGCAGGCCCTGGGCGGTGGAGTGGACGTACACGGGCCTGGTACGGCAGTCACGGGCCCGCTCGGCCGACACGACCACGCACGCCAACGCCCCGTCCGTCTCCAGGCAGTTGTCGAAGAGGCAGAGCGGTTCGCTGATCCAGCGCGACGTCATATACATGTCGCGGGTCAGCGGACGTTCGTACATCATCGCGGCCGGGTTCTGGTTGGCGCGGTTGCGGCAGGCGAGGGCGACGTTGAAGAGGTGGTCGCGGGTGGTGCCGTACTCGTGCATGTGGCGGCGCGCGAGCATCGCGATCTCGTCGGCCGGGCGGAGCAGCCCGAAGGGGCGCGTCCACTGCGCGGGCGTGGGGAGCTGGACGGCGGTGTTCTTCCAGGGGCGCGGGCCGCTGCCGCGCTTGCGGGAGCGCCAGGCGACACCGACGCTCGCCTGCCCCGTGGCGATGGCCGCGGCGAGATGCGCCACCGTGGCACAGGAACCGCCGCCGCCGTAGCCGACCTTGCTGAAGAAGGTGACGTCACCCGCGCCGATGGCCTTGGCGACCTCGACCTCGTCGGTCTCCTCCATCGTGTACGAGGCGAAGGCGTCCACCTCCGACGGTGCGATGCCCGCGTCGGTGAGGGCGGCGAGGACGGCGCGGCACGCCAACGTCCTCTCGCTCTCGGCTAGTTGTTTGGCGAAGGGCGTCTGGCCGATCCCGACTATCGCTGTAGCGTCCTTGAGTGAGGGCATGGGCAGCGGCACCTCCGCGAGACGAGGGACTCGGTCAGCGTCCCAACTGCTGACAGCGCGCCAGGCTACAGCTAATCTGACGGACAGTCAGCTACTAGTGGTGGGCTACTGCGGTGGGAGGGCTTGCGATGCGCGGCGATCTGGGTCTTGCGATGCGCGGCGACCTGCGGTGGGGCAGCATCCCGGGGCTGGTCCGGGCGGCCGCCGAGCGGTACGGCGACCGGGAGGCGGTCGTCGAGGGCCGCACCCGTGTCTCGTACGAGGAGCTCGGCCGGCGCGTGGAGCGTGCGGCGGCCGCCTGCGTGGCGAGCGGTGTCGGGCCCGGCGACCGTGTCGCCGTGTGGGCGCCGAACACCCTCGACTGGATCGTCTCCGCGCTCGGCGCGGTCTCGGCGGGGGCCGTCCTCGTCCCCCTGAACACCCGCTTCAAGGGCGCGGAGGCCGCCTACGTCCTGGCCCGCAGCCGCGCGCGGCTCCTCTTCATCACCGGCACTTTTCTCGGTACGTCGTATGTCGCCTCGCTGCGCCGCGCGGCGGGCGACGGTGGCCCTGGGGGCGACGGTGCGGCCGCCGACGGGCCGGGGCGCGGCCCGCTGCCCGGCCTTCCGCACCTGGAGCAGGTGGTCGTGCTCGCGGACGACGCGCCGGAGGACTTCCGTACCTGGAAGGACTTCCTGGCGAGCGGCGACGCCGTCGACACGGCCGCCGTCCGCGCGCGAGCGGAGGCGGTCGACGGCTCGGCGCCCTCGGACATCATCTACACGTCGGGCACGACCGGCCGCCCCAAGGGCGCCGTGATCACCCACGCCCAGACGCTGCGCTGCTACGACGTGTGGAGCGAGCTCGCGGGCCTGCGCGAGGGCGACCGCTATCTGATCGTGAACCCCTTCTTCCACACCTTCGGCTACAAGGCCGGGATCATCGCCTGCCTGATGCGGGGCGCGACGATGATCCCGCAGCCCGTCTTCAACGTCGACACGGTCCTCGCCAACGTCGCCGCCGAACGCATCTCCGTCCTGCCGGGCCCGCCCACCCTGCACCAGTCGATCCTCGACCACCCCTCCCGCGACCAGCACGACCTGTCGGCGCTGCGGCTCGTGGTGACGGGCGCGGCGGTCGTACCGCTCCAACTGGTCGAGCGGCTGCGGAGCGAGCTGCGGGTGGGCACGGTCCTCACCGCGTACGGACTCTCCGAGGCGAGCGGCATCGTCTCGATGTGCCGCCGCGGCGACCCGGCCGAGGTCATCGCGTCGACCTCGGGCCGGGCCATACCGGACACGGAGGTACGCGTGGTGTCCCCCGCCGGGCGGACGCTGTCGCCCGGCCACCCCGGCGAGATCCTCGTACGCGGCCACCACGTCATGCGGGGCTACTTCGAGGACCCGGCGGAGACGGCCCGCGCCCTGACCCCGGACGGCTGGCTGCGCACCGGGGATGTCGGCGTCCTCGACAAGGAGGGCAACCTCCGCATCACGGACCGCATCAAGGACATGTTCATCGTCGGCGGCTTCAACGCCTACCCCGCCGAGATAGAGCAACTGCTCGGCGTCCACCCCGACGTGGCGGACGTCGCGGTGATCGGCGTGCCCGATCCGAGGCTCGGCGAGGTCGGCAGGGCGTACGTGGTGCGGCGCCCCGGCTCGGTGGTGACGGCGGACGACCTGATCGCGTGGTCGCGGCGCGAGATGGCGAACTACAAGGTCCCGCGGGGCGTCGAGTTCGTCGCGGAACTGCCGAGGAACGCGAGCGGGAAGGTGGTCAAGGGGGAGCTGCGCAGGGCGGCGCGGTAGCCGACCGGGCGGTACCCGCCAGGGCCGGGCGGTCGGGCGGTCAGGCGCCCTCGGCCGCGAGGATGGCCGTCCGCTCGGCCTGGCTGCACTCCACGCAGAACTCGTTGCCCTCCGGGTCGGCGAGGAGGACCCAGCCACGGCCGTTGGGCCGCCGATGGTCGGCGACCTGCTTGGCGCCGAGCGCGAGGACGCGCTCGACCTCCTCGTCCCGGGTACGGTCCTGCGGCTGAAGGTCCAGGTGCAGACGGTTCTTGACGGTCTTGGCGTCGGGCACGGTCACGAAGAGGAGAGTCACGCCGGTCGTGGTGACGAGGGCCTCGGGATCCCCGGGAAAGTCGTCGTCGGCGATCGACCCACCGAGGACCTCGGCCCAGAACGTGCCCTGGCGGTAGGCGTTGTGGCAGTCGAATGTGAGGTGGCGCACGAGAGAAGTCATGGGCGGCACTATTGGGGGTGGGGGGTGGGCCTGTCCATCGATATATGGGGGCCCGAGGGCTCGACGGCGCGGCAGCGCGGTGACTCGGAAACTCGGTGACTCCGCGACTCAGTGTCCGATGGGCGGTGCGATGCAGCCGGTCTCCATGAAGCGCCCGTTCGTAGGCGTCGTCCTCGTAGCGCGGGTACAGCTCCCGTACGCTCGGGTGACCGGTTCTGCGACGATTGCGCGATGCGCACTACACGCCCCCGCGTCCTCATCGTCACCGACCTCGCCTACCAGGCCAAGGGCCGCCGCTACTGCGACGAGGACATCTACCTCACCGCCCGCCTCCGCGAGGACTTCGACGTGGCCCTGTGCCACCCGCTGGACGCGGCGCCCCTCATGGAGACGTCCGCCTTCGACGTGGTCATGGTCCGCAACACCGGCCCGGTCCTCAACTACCAGGACCAGTGGGACGACTTCACGGCTCGGGCGGCGCGGTGCGGGGCGCGCGTGTACAACCAGCTCACCGGCAGGGCGGACATGGCGGGCAAGCAGTACCTGCTGGACCTCACGGCCGCGGGCCACCCCGTGATCCCGACGGTCGACGACCCCCGGCACGTCGACCGCCTCCCGGCCACGGAGACGTACGCGGTGAAGCCGAAGCTGGGCGCGGACTCGATAGGCCTGCGTTTCCTGCCGAGGGAGTCCCTGCCGGCCTTGACGACCGGGGCAGGCCCCGCCTCCGGCATCCTGATCCAGCCGCGCGTCGACTTCACCTACGAGGTCTCGTTCTACTTCGTCGACCGCACCTTCCAGTACGCGCTCCACGCCCCCGCCCCCGACCACCGCTGGCGCCTGGAGCGCTACGCCCCCACCCCCGCCGATCTGGCTTTCGCCCAGCGCTTCGTCGACTGGAACACGATCGACCACGGAATCCAACGAGTCGACGCCTGCCGCACCCCGTCCGGCGACCTCCTCCTGGTCGAACTGGAGGACCTGAATCCGTACCTGTCCCTGGACCTCCTGGACGATGCGACGCGGGACGCGTTCGTGACGGCGGTGAAGGAGTCCTTGTCGGCGCGACTGGCCGCCTGACGCGTATCCCGGGCGGTGGCCGAGCAGTTGGCCGTGCCCGCGCTGGTGGCGACCGAGGCACTGGCGGTGGTGGGTCAGGGCGGGGACATGGGGTGGCACTGGGCTGCGAGGCGCCGTCAGGTGGGGTGGCGCCAGGCGAGGGGCCGAGGGGTGAGCTCGGCCCCTCGCCTGGCCGGTGTCAGCCCTGCGGGGGTGTCGGTGCGTGACCGTCGCCCAGGGGCGCCGTCGGCGAGTGGCCGTCCTGGTGGGCGGTGATCGGTATGTGGCCGTCCCGAGGGGGAGTCGGCGCGTGGCTGTCGGCGAGCGCCGGGGTCGCTGCCGCGCCTGCGGTGGCGGCAGCGATGACGCAGGTGACGAGTAACGTCTTGGTGCGGGTCATTCCAACTCCTGTGGTGAGGCGGACTTCCGACGTCGAGTGACCCTACTGATGCGGCGACTGAACGTTCGATTCCGTTGATCGCCGGGCGTGGCATCTTCTCCGTGTCCAGGCGCCCGGACATGCGTCGGCCGCGACGGCTCCCCCTCCGCGCCGCCGCGGCCGATCGATCCCCCGTCGGGATATGACGCTGGCTCAGTCCTTGGGCGGGGTGGGCGTGTGGCCCTCGCCCTGCGTGGTGACGGCGCCGTCCTTCGGCGGGGCGGGCGTGTGGCCCTCGCCCTGCGTGGTGACGGCGCCGTCCTTCGGCGGGGCGGGCGTGTGGCCCTCACCCATGGTGGTGATGACGGACTTCTTGTCGATCTCGCTCATGTGGGACAACTCCTAGGGTCAGAGCGGGGTTCAGGTATCGAATACGCCCGTTCGGCGACTCCCCCGAGGACCGCCGAACGGGCGTTCTGGGCCGCTCACCTTATCCGCAGGGCCCGTGCGACCCGTCTGCCCCCCGACGCGACGGATCGACTCCATGAGAGTGGCAGCCGCTCATAAACGTTCGATGAACGTGACCCGGGAGCCGTCAGGTGACGGCTGCCGGATTGAGGAGATTCCTGACCCGAGCGGCCTCCGGGGCGCTCGATTCCTCGTGGATGGCCAGGGCCTCGCGCCAGCATGCCTTCGCCCGGTCCAGCTGACCCAGTTCGGCGAGGGAGCTTCCCAGCAGGGTCAGTACGTTGGCCCGCATCCACTCGCCGCCGACACATCCGATGGCGAGCGCCTGTTCGGCATGCTGGGCCGCCCGCGCGGGACGGCCGTCCGCGAGGTCCACCTGGGCGATGCGGTAGTGCGTCGTACCCTCCCACAGGCGCTGGCGGTTCTCGGCGAAGATCTGCAAGGCGTCGTTGAGCTGGTCGAGAGCGTCCGCACGACGGTTGGCGTCGCTGAGTGCCAGGCCCAGAGCGTACTTGGCGTTGGCCAGGCGGAAGGTGACTCCATGATCGCTGTAGATGGCGATGCCCTGCCGTGCGAGGTCGATCGACTTGGCGGTGCGGCCCATCGCGAGCAGTGCACGGGACAGGTTGCACAAGGCACTGGCCTCGCTGTGGCGGTTGCCGTCGGCGCGAAAGACGTCGATGGCTCTGCGCAGGTGCGTCTCGCTGACCGCCGGCCGGTCGATGCAGTTGTTGATGATCCCCTGCTCGTTGAGAGCGTTGCCGGTGGTCCACGGGTCCGCGGACTTCGCGGCGAGCGCGGTGGCGAGGTCCAGCTCGACGGCCGCGTCGTCGAAACGACCGACCTTGTTGAGCACTTGGGCAAGACTTACCCGTGCCCGGCCCTCGGCGAGCGCGTCCCCCGCCGTGGCGGCGGCCTCGCAGGCGGCGCGCGTCGCCGTCTCGTACCCATGCGATATGGCTCCTGACTCCGCCAGGTCCTTCGCCGCGAGGAGAAGGTCGACGGCCCGGCGCAGTGCGGCGGGGCCCAGGGACTGCTGCACGCACGCCAGGATGCAGGAAGCCTCCCCGTGCAGCCAGTCGAAGGCCTTGGTGCTGTCGGCGAAGTCGAGGCCCGCCCGCTCGGTCACCTCAAGGTGGTCCACCGTCCGGTCCCCGGGCCGCTCCAGGGCGTAGACCCGTGCCGCCGACGCCAGATAGAAGTCCAGCAGGCGCGACATCGCGGCGTCGCGCTCGCTGGGAGGCTGTTCGTCGCGTTCGGCGCATGCACGCGCGTAGAGGCGTACGAGGTCGTGGTAGCGGTAACGGCCCGGCGCCGCGGATTCGACCAGGGAGGTGTCCACCAGGGATTCCAGGAGGTCTTCCGTCTCCTCCAGGGGGAGGTCAAGGACCGCGGCGGCCGCGGCCAGGGAGAGGTCGGGGCCGTCCGCGAGGCCCAGGAGGCGGAAGGCGCGGGCCTGAGGGGGCTCCAGCTGGCCGTAGCCGAGTTCGAAGGTGGCCTTGACGGCCAGGTCGCCCGCCTGGAGTTCGTCCAGGCGGCGGCGCTCGTCCGCGAGCTTCGCCGCGAGCGTGGAGACCGTCCAGGTGCGGCGGGCCGCGAGGCGGGAGGCCGCGATGCGGATGGCGAGGGGCAGGAAGCCGCAGGCCGCGACGACGTCGAGGGCCGCTTCCCGTTCCGAGGTGACCCGTTCCTCGCCGACGATGCGGGTGAAGAGGAGCAGCGCCTCCTCGGGGGACATCACGTCCAGGTCGATCAGGTGCGCGCCCGCTAGGTCCACCATCCGGACGCGGCTCGTGACCAGCGCCGCGCAGCCCTCCATGCCGGGGAGCAGGGGGCGCACCTGGGCCGCGTCGCGCGCGTTGTCCAGGACCACGAGGACGCGGCGGCCGTCCAGGACCGAGCGGTAGAGGGCCGCCCGCTCCTCCAGGGAGTCGGGGATCGAGGAGTCCGCCGTGCCGAGCGCGCGCAGGAACGCGCCGAGGACCGTCTCCGGTTCCGCCGCCCGCGCGCCCGCGCCCTGGAGGTCGACGTAGAGCTGGCCGTCCGGGAAGTGGGTGCGGGCCACGTGCGCGACGTGGACGGCGAGGGTCGTCTTGCCGACGCCTCCGATGCCCGCCAGCGCGGAGACCGCCATCACCCGGCCCTCGGCCGTGGAGAGGATCTCGCTGAGCTCGTCCACGAAGGCGGCCCTGCCCGTGAAGTCGGGCACGGTGGCGGGCAGTTGTGCCGGGCGGACCGCCGTGGTCGCCGGTGCCCGGTCCGCCGCCGGGGGCTCTGCCAGGGCCGGGTCCGCCTGGAGGATGCGCTGCTGGAGTTCCTTGAGACCCGGGCGGGGGTCGACGCCGAGCTCGTCCGCGAGCAGGCGGCGCGTGTCCGCGTAGACCGCGAGGGCCTCCGCCTGGCGGCCGCTGCGGTAGAGGGCCAGCATCAACAGCTCGCGCAGGCGTTCGCGCAGGGGGTGGGCCGCCGTCAGGGCCGTCAGCTCGGAGACGGCCTCCGCGTGGCAGCCGACCTCCAGGTCCATGTCGAGACGCGATTCGATCAGTTGCAGTCGCCACTCGTCGAGGCGGGTGCGCTGTGTGTCGGCGTACGGACCGGGGACGCCGGCCAGGGGCTCGCCGTCCCACAGGCCGAGGGACTTGTTCACCAGTGCGCGCGCCTGGCGCAGGTCACCGATGCCGCGGGCCTTCTCGGCGGCCGCCCAGAGATCTTCGGCTACGGCCAGGTCGAGGGCGCCGTCGGCGACCTGGACCGCATAGCCACCGGATTCGCTGACGAGAACTCCGGGGGGCAGCACTTTGCGCAGCCGGGACGCGTACGTACGTACCGCCGCCAGTGCCTGCGAGGGCGGCTCGTCGCCCCAGAGGGCGTCGATCAGCTCCGAGGCCGTGGCCGTGCGGCCGTCCCGCAGCAGGAGGGCCGCGAGCAGTGCCCGCTGCTGCGGTGAGCCGGTCGGGAGCTGCTCCGTGCCGAGCCATGCGCGCACCGGTCCGAGCACGCTGAAGCGTGACGCCTGGACCTCGGGGTGCCCCTCGGTCCGCCCCCCGGGGGTGTTCCCCGAGGCCGGATGCCACTGCTCCGGTACTCGCGGTACATCGACCATCGCTCCCCCTGCCGCCCTGCCGTTCCCAAGTCCTGCCGGTCGCGGGCCTGCCCTGCCCGCGTCGTGCCGTGCCTCGGTTCGTGCACCC
This sequence comes from Streptomyces sp. NPDC003379, assembly GCF_053589195.1. Classification (NCBI taxonomy): domain Bacteria; kingdom Bacillati; phylum Actinomycetota; class Actinomycetes; order Kitasatosporales; family Streptomycetaceae; genus Streptomyces; species Streptomyces sp. NPDC003379. The sequence goes on from NZ_JBSFRK010000043.1 coordinate 14,217, forward strand.
CGCCAGTTTGCCTTGTTCATGGCGGATGCGTCAGCCGTGGGAGACGGCTCTCACAGGGTCCTCGCACACCGTTCCGCATGACGCCGTGCTCCGGTGGGCACCAGGAGGCGCCGCACAGCTTGCTGACGGGTCGTCAGTTCAACGCTACCGTGGCCGTATGGACACCATGCAGAGCGCGGCGAGCACGGAGACCTTCCCGGAAATCATCTCGGTGGACGACCACACCGTCGAACCCCCGCACGTCTGGCGGGACCGGCTCCCGTCGAAGTACCGGGACACCGGGCCCCGGATCGTCCGCGCCCCGCTGAAGGAAATGACCTTCCTGGGCGGGAAGTTCGCCCCGGTCATGGGGCGGAAAGGCGACGAGGGGCCCATCGGGGACTGGTGGGTGTACGAGGATCTGCACCGGCCGCTGACCCGCCTCGACACGGCCGTCGGATACGACCGGGACGAGATCAAGCTGGAGGTCATCACCTACGAGCAGATGCGCCCGGGGTCCTTCAGCGTGCCCGACCGACTCGCCGACATGGACGTCAACCACGTCCGGTCCGCGCTCTGCTTCCCCACCTTCCCGCGCTTCTGCGGGCAGACGTTCACCGAGGCCAAGGACCGCGAACTCGGCCTCCTCGGCGTACGCGCGTACAACGACTGGATGGTGGAGGAGTGGTGCGGTCCCGACGCCCACGGCCGCCTGATACCGCTCACCCTCATCCCCCTGTGGGACGCCGAACTGGCCGCCGCCGAGGTGCGGCGCAACGCCGCGCGCGGGGTGCGGGCGGTCGCCTTCTCCGAGATCCCGCCGCACCTGGGGCTGCCGTCGATCCACACCGACGCGTGGGACCCCTTCCTCGCGGCGTGCGACGAGACGGGGACGGTCGTGGCCATGCACATCGGCTCGTCCAGCAGGATGCCGTCGACCTCGGCGGACGCGCCGCCGGCGGTCGGCTCCACCATCACCTTCGCCAACTGCTGCTTCTCGATGGTGGACTGGCTGATGAGCGGCAAGTTCGAACGCTTCCCGAACCTGAAGGTGATGTACGCGGAAGGGCAGATCGGCTGGATCCCGTACATCCTGGAGCGGGCGGACGTCGTATGGGAGGAGAACCGGGGGTGGGGCGGGGTCGCCGACAAGGTGCACCGGCCGCCGTCCGAACTCTTCGCCGAGCATGTGTACGGGTGCTTCTTCGATGACGCGTTCGGCCTGAAGAACCTGGAGTCGATCGGCGTCGGGAACGTCCTCTACGAGACGGACTACCCGCACTCCGATTCCACTTGGCCCAGGTCGCGGGAGGTCGGGGAGGCGCAGATGGGGCATTTGGACGCGGGGGTGGTGGAGCGGATCGTGCGGGGCAATGCGGTGGGCCTTCTCGGTCTTACGGAGGCGGGGCTCTGGCCGGGGGCCTGATGGAGGGGGCTCCGGGGGGTGGGTGTCGTTCTCGCCGTTGGGGGCGGCCCTGTTCCGCCGCTGCGTGGCGGATGTTTCCCACCCACCCGCCCGTTTACCCGGCATCCAGACCTCCACGTAGGAACACCCGCGCTCCTACCCGAGGCATTCGACGCGGGGCAAATGGGCGGGTGCGTGGAAGAGTTCCGCCGCGAAGCGGCGGGCTCGGCCCCTACGGGGGCCCCGACCGCCGTCCCCTTGCCTGACGCCCCATCACGGACCACCATGCATGACGACCCGTCAGAGAACGCCGACCCAGAGGGTGGTCCCCCGTGGCCGTCGACCCGACGCACCGCTCCCCCCGAGGACATCTCACCTACGGGATGCAACTCCCCGTACAGTCCCAAAGCTCCCTCTACGCCGAACCCTGGGAAGCCGACGCGACCCCCCAGGACCTCGCCGAGATAGCCCGCACCGCAGACCGCACCGGCTTCGCCTACCTCGCCACCTGCGACCACGTGGCCATCCCCCGCCGCCTCGCGGAAGCCATGAGCACCGTCTGGTACGACGCCGTCGCGACCCTCGCCTTCCTCGCCGCCGTCACCGAGAACGTCCGCCTGATGAGCCACGTCGCCATCGTGGGCCTGCGCCATCCCCTCGTCACCGCCAAGCAGTACGCGACCCTGGACCACCTCAGCGGCGGCCGGCTGATCCTCGGGGTCGGCGCCGGACACGTACCGGAGGAGTTCGAGGCGCTCGGCGTCGACTTCGGGCGGCGTGGCCCACTGCTCGACGAGACGATCGACGCGCTGAAGGCGGCGCTCGGCCCGGACGAGTACCCCGAGCACCACGGCGAGCGCTTCGACTTCAGCGGCCTGGGCCAGCGGCCGCGCCCCGCGCAACGGCATGTACCCGTCTGGGTCGGCGGCTCCTCGCCCGCCGCCATCCGCCGCGCCGCGACCCGCGCCGAGGGCTGGCTGCCGCAGGGCGACCCGCGCGACAAGCTGCCCGCGCAGATCGCGAGGCTCAAGCGGCTGCGGGCGGACGCCGGGGTGACGGAGCCGATCACCGTCGGTGCGATCACCGAGGCCCTGTACGTCGGCGTACCTGGCTGGTCCGTCGGCCGCCGCACGCTGCACGGCGAGCCGGAGGCCCTGGCGGAGTCGCTGCGCGCGTACGCGGCCATGGGCGTCGATCAGATCCAGGTCCGCTTCCGCAGCCGTGACCTAGCCGAACTCACGGACCAGATGGAGGCGTTCGCCGCCGACGTGGCCCCGCACCTCGACGACTGACCGATGCGCCGCACCGCAGTCCCTCACCGCACCGACCTTCGCCTCGACCACCAAGGAGATCCTCATGGGCAAGCTGGACGACCGCGTGATCATCGTCACCGGTGCGGCACGCGGGCAGGGCGAGCAGGAGGCGCGGCTGTTCGCCGCGGAGGGCGCAAAGGTCGTTGTCGCGGATGTGCTCGATGACCAGGGCGAGGCCCTCGCCAAGGAGATCGGCGAGGAGCTGGGAGCGGACGCGGCGACGTACGTCCATCTGGACGTGGGCCGGGAGGAGGACTGGCGGACCGCCGTGGCCACCGCCAAGGACGCCTTCGGGAAGATAGACGGCCTCGTCAACAACGCGGGCATCCTCCGCTTCAACGAGCTGGTCAACACGCCCCTCGAAGAGTTCCAGCAGGTCATCCAGGTCAACCAGATCGGCTGCTTCCTCGGCATCCGCACCGTCGCCCCGGAGATCGAGGCCGCGGGCGGCGGCACGATCGTGAACACGGCGTCCTACGCGGCGCTCACGGGCATGGCGTACGTCGGCGCGTACGCCGCCACGAAGCACGCCATCCTCGGCCTCACCCGGGTCGCCGCGCTGGAGCTGTCCGGGAAGAACATCCGCGTCAACGCCGTGTGCCCGGGGGCCGTCGACACCCCCATGACGAACCCCGCCCAGCTCGACCCGTCCGCCGACCCGGAGGAGGCGAAGGGCGCGGTCGCCGAGCTGTACAAGAAGCTGGTGCCGATGGGGCGGATCGGGACGCCCCAGGAGATCGCGGCCCTCGCGCTCTTCCTCACCGGGGACGACTCGGCGTACATCACGGGCCAGCCGTTCGTCATCGACGGCGGCTGGCTGGCGGGCGTCAGCGTCATCTGAGAAGGGCCGGCTCCGACCCGCACGCAGCTGCCTGACGCAGTGTCAGGTCTTGACGCCTCGTAGGCCCGGTGGAACAGTCGACGCATCGCAATCTGACGGGGCGTCAGGAGAGTGTGCGTCGCCACCCGTCGGACATCACGAGGACGGTGAACCTCCTTGGAATTCGGTCTCTTTGTACAGGGATACGTGCCCGCCGAGCGGGCCAAGGTCGACCCCGAAGCGGAGCACAAGGCGCTCATCGAGGAGACCGAGTACGTCATTCACGCGGACAAGTCGGGCTTCAAGTACGCATGGGCCTCCGAGCACCACTTCCTGGAGCATTACTCACACCTCTCCGCCAACGACGTCTACCTCGGATACCTCGCCCACGCGACCGACCGCATCCACCTGGGCTCGGGCATCTTCAACCCGCTCGCGCCCGTCAACCACCCGGTGAAGGTCGCCGAGAAGGTCGCCATGCTCGACCATCTCTCCGAGGGCCGCTTCGAGTTCGGGACGGGGCGCGGTGCCGGTTCGCACGAGATCCTCGGCTTCATGCCGGGCATCACCGACATGAACCACACCAAGGAGATGTGGGAAGAGACCATCGCCGAGTTCCCCAAGATGTGGCTCCAGGACGAGTACGTCGGCTTCCAGGGCAAACACTGGTCCCTGCCGCCGCGCAAGGTCCTGCCCAAGCCGTACGGGAAGTCGCACCCGGCCATGTGGTACGCCGCCGGGTCCCCGTCCTCGTACGCGATGGCCGGCAAGAAGGGCCTCGGCGTCCTCGGTTTCAGTGTGCAGAAGGTCTCCGACATGGAGTGGGTCGTCGACTCGTACAAGACGGCGGTGAAGGAGGCCGAGGCGATCGGCGACTTCGTCAACGACAACGTCATGGTGACCTCCACGGCCATCTGCGCCGAGACGCACGAGAAGGCGGTGGAGATCGCCATCGGCAGCGGGCTCAACTACCTCCAGTCGCTCCTCTTCCGCTACCACGACACCTTTCCCCGGCCCGAGGGCATCCCCGAGTGGCCCGAGCTGCTCCCCGCCTACACCGAGGAGATCATCGAGCTGCTCATCGCCGAGGAGCTGATGATCTGCGGCGACCCGGACGAGGTCTTCCAGCAGTGCAAGCGCTGGGAGCAGGCCGGGGCCGACCAGCTCAGCTTCGGGCTGCCCATCGGGATCTCGCCCGAGAACACGAAGAACACGATCAAGCTGATCGGTGAGCATGTGATCCCGAAGATCGACACGGATCCCGTTCACCGGACCACGCGCTTTCGGCGGGCCGCCGGGGCGTGAATCCCTGAGCAGCCCCGGCTTCCCCTCCCGGACGGAAGCCGGGGCCCTGCGGGGCTCGGGCGGTGTTTTGGTTGCCGTCGCGGGCTGCGCCCCGGACCCCCACATCGCCCTTCGGGCTCGTCCTCAAACGCCGGACGGGCCGACATGTCCCGCCCTGTGATCAGTTCTCCGAAAGGGGACGTTCCCGTCATGCTCGACCACCTCATCAAGGGCGCGACCGTCGTCGACGGGACCGGCGCCCCCGCCTTCACCGCCGACGTCGGCATACGGGACGGCCGCATCGCCGTCGTCGCCGCACCCGGCGCCGTCACCGAGGAGGCGCGGACCGGCGAAGACGCCCAGGGGCGCGTACTCGTGCCCGGGTTCGTCGATCCGCATACGCACTACGACGCCCAGCTGTTCTGGGACCCGTACGCGACGCCGTCCCTCAACCACGGCGTGACGACCGTCGCCGGCGGCAACTGCGGGTTCACGCTGGCGCCGCTGCACCCGGACCGGCCCGAGGACGCCGACTACACGCGGCGGATGATGTCGAAGGTCGAGGGCATGGCGCTGGTGGCGCTGGAGGAGGGCGCACCCTGGACGTGGAGTTCGTTCGGGGAGTACCTGGACGCCCTGGAGGGGCGGATCGCCGTCAACGCCGGGTTCATGGTGGGGCACTGCGCCCTGCGGCGGTACGTCATGGGGGCGGACGCGGTCGGTGGACAGCCGACGCCCGGCCAGCTGGACGCGATGATCCGGCTCTTCCACGACGCGATGGACGCGGGCGCCTGGGGCCTGTCCACCACACAGTCCTCCACCCACTCCGACGGCGACGGGCAGCCGGTGGCGTCCCGCCACGCGAAGCCCGCCGAGCTGCTCGCCCTGTCCCGAGCCGTCGCCGAGCACGAGGGCACGCAGCTCGAAGCGATCGTCGCGGGGTGCCTCGACCAGTTCAGCGACGCGGAGATCGACCTGTTCGTGGAGATGAGCGCCGCCGCCGGACGGCCGCTCAACTGGAACGTGCTCACCGTCGACGCCGCCGTCCCCGAACGCGTACCGCGCCAGCTCGTGCCGAGCGAGCGCGCCCGCGAGGCCGGCGGCCGCGTCGTCGCCCTCACCATGCCGATCCTCACCCCCATGAACATGTCACTCGGCACGTTCTGCGCCCTCAACCTCATCCCCGGCTGGGGCGAAGTCCTCGGTCTGCCCGTGCCGGAGCGCATCGCTGAGCTGCGCGATCCCGGGGTGCGCGCGTCGATGCTGCGGCGCGCGGACAGCAAGGAGGCGGGCGTCTTCCGGCGCCTGGCCCGCTTCGACCGGTACGTCATCGGAGACACGTACTCCCAGGCGAACGAAGGTCTCACCGGCCGGGTCGTGGCCGACATCGCCGCCGAACGCGGCCAGGAACCCTTCGAGTGCATCGTCGAGATCTGCGCCGACGACGACCTGCGCACCGTCCTCTGGCCGATGCCCACCGACAACGACCCCGACTCGTGGGCCCTGCGCGCCGAGACCTGGCGGCACGAGGACGTCCTGCTGGGCGGCTCCGACGCCGGCGCGCATCTGGACCGCATGTGCGGGGCCCCGTACACGACCCGCTTCCTCGGGGACTGCCTGCGCGGGCGCAAGCTGGTCGGGCTCGAACAGGCCGTGAAGATGCTCACCGACGACCCCGCCCAGCTCTTCGGGCTGCGTGAGCGAGGCAGGATCGCCGAGGGGTACCACGCCGACCTGGTCCTCTTCGACCCGAAGAGGATCGACGCCGGGAAGGCCACGCTCGTCCACGACCTGCCCGGCGACAGCCCGCGCCTGGACTCCAAGGCGATCGGGATCAACGCCGTGTGGGTCAACGGCGTCGAGGCGATCCGCGAGGACGTCGTCACCGGGGCCGTGCCCGGCAAGGTCCTGCGGTCCGGGCGCGACACCAGGACGGTGAGCACCAAGTGACGGACGGACGGCGGCGGCTGTTCATCGGCGGCGAGTGGGTCGAGCCCGACGGCGGGCACTACGAGGTGATCGACCCGGCGACGCAGGAGGTCGTCGGCCTCGCGCCCGAGGCGAGCCGCGCCCAGGTCCACGCGGCGGCCTCGGCGGCCGGCGACGCCTTCGCGAGCTGGTCCCGCACGACCCCCGAGGAGCGGGCCGCCGTCCTGTCCCGCGCGGCCTCGATCATGCGGCGCGATCTGGCCTCGTACGCCGAGCTGGCCCAGGCCGAGTCCGGCGCGACGACCGGCACGGCGCGCGGCATGCAGGTCGCGGTGGCGGTGTCCCGCTTCGAGCGGTACGCGAGGGGCGCGCTCGAACCGGTGGAGTCCGCACTTCCGCCGCAGATCAACGAGGCCGGGCCCATGGGGAGGGCGGGGGTGATGGGGGCGCTCGCCGTGCGCCGGCCCGTCGGCGTCGTCACCTGCGTCACCTCGTACAACAACCCCTGGGCGAACGCCGCGGGCAAGGTCGCGCCCGCGCTCGCCATGGGCAACACCGTCGTGGTCAAACCGGCCCCGCAGGACCCGCTCTCCGTCTACGGCATGGCGGCCGCGCTGGAGGAGGCGGGAGCACCGCCCGGCGTCGTCAACGTCGTCTCCGGCACGGACGCCGCCGTGGGCGAGGCCGCCGTCGACTCCCCGCGCGTGGACATGGTGAGCTTCACCGGGTCGACGGCCGTCGGGCAGCGCATCGGCGAGGTCTGCGGGCGCCACATGAAGCGGCAGCTGATGGAGCTGGGCGGCAAGGGCGCGGCGATCGTCTTCGACGACGTGGACGACGAGCGCTTCGCCGCGGCGGTCGCCGGCATCGGCACCACCTTCTCCTTCTACAGCGGCCAGATCTGCACCGCCCCGACGCGCGTGATCGCCCAACGGGGCGTGTACGAGCGGTTACTGGAGCATCTCACCGGCTACATCGGCCACCTCAAGGTCGGCGACCCGCGCGAGCCGGGCACGGTCGTCGGCCCCGTCATCTCGGCGGCGCACCGCGACCGCGTCGAGTCATATGTGGAACTCGGCCGCAAGGAGGGCGCGCGGGTGGTGGCGGGCGGCGAGCGCCCCGCGGGCCCCGGTTTCGGCAAGGGCTTCTACGTAGCCCCGACCCTCCTCGCGGACTGCACCCACGACATGCGGGTCGTCCGGGAGGAGATCTTCGGCCCGGTGGTGGTCGTGGTCCCCTTCGACGCCGAGACTCCCGAGGCCGCCGAGGAGACGGCGATCGCCCTCGCCAACGACAGCGACTACGGCCTCATCGACTACGTCTGGTCGAGCGACGTCGCCCGAGCCTTCCGCGTCGCCCACCGCCTGCGGGCGGGCGGCGTCGGCGTCAACACGATCGGCCGCAACATGGAGGCACCGTTCGGCGGCTTCAAGAGAAGCGGCGTGGGCAGGGACGTCGGCTCGTACGCGCTGCACGCGTACAGCGAGCTGCAGTCGATCGTCTGGCCCGGGTAAGGCTTCTGGCGGGGACGCCTAGCGATCCCCACCGACTCAGCAGCCGCGCCCCGGCCCCTCCCGTGCCAGTCGCCGCCCCTCCCCACCCACCGACCTCGGAGGCGCCCTGCGCGGTGCCCCGAGCCCCCGTCTCCGGCGCCGCCTTTTCCCACCCACCGGCCCCCACCGCACCGGGGCGGCCTGCGCGTGCCGCGCCCCGTCACCCGTTTGCGGCGCCGCCTCCTCCCGCCCACCCGCCCCCACCAAGCTCCGCTTGCCGTCGCGGGCCGGGGCACTCCGGACATGGGGCTCGTGGCGCCGAACTGGCACGCGTCAGCTTCTGAGGTCTCCAGCCTTCACACCCGCGATGAAGGCGGACCAGCCGGTGGGCGTGTAGTACTGGATGCCGACGCCAGGGTCCTTACTGTCCCGCACGGCGCGGCCGCCGGTCGCGGTGTGGGCGACCTCGACACACTCGCTTCCTGGCCCCGTGTGAGGGCGGCGGCGGGTGGCTTCGGCGATACTGGGCAGAGACGGAGTACCCGGCCGGTGCATAGGGGCCGGTGCATAGGGGAATGGTCATGAGCGCGCAGTCTCGGCACTCTCACGGTGCGATGCCTCTGCCCGAGATCCGGACCGTGGAAGACCTGAGATCGGCGCTGAGCCGGTACGGATTTCCGGGCGACCGGGAGAGTTTCGAGGCTGAGCTGGCCGAGGCCATAAGCTCCTCTCCCACGAACGATCTGGGAGCCGTGGCCGCTGTCGTGCGGGCTTATCGCCACCGCGTCCTGATCCGCAATTCGCCCGACGTCATGACGGCGCTCGAAGCTGTGCGGCCAGGGGCGAGTGATACATGAGCGAGGTTCCGGAGACGCCTCTGGAAGAGGCTGACTTCGCGAAGCAGGCGTTCGCTGAACTGACCGAGGGAGAGCAGGAGGTCGCGCCGGCCGCACTTGCGGTGATCAAGCGCACTCCGGCTGCCGGTCGCGAGATCCCCGGCTGGAGATCGCCGAGCGTGGAGTACACGTACACCACGCCCTTGGCCCGTGACTCGGCGCCGGGTGCGTCCAGTCGTGCTGCTCCGCGAAGCTCACCGCCCCAGGAAGATCGGGTTCGTGAAGGCCGTCAGTGGGCCCGGGAGGCCCGGGGCCGTCGGGGGGTGGCGGACTTCCGCTCGGGCGTATGCCGCGTATGACGGCGTCGTGCGCCACTCCACCGTGCCCTCGCCGGACGTCGGCAGAGGGGCGCTCGTGTGCAGGACGCCCTGGTCCGTCACGATGCGGACCGTGCAGCCCGGCGCGCCCTTGACGGCCAGGCGGACCGTGACCGGGGTGTCGCGGTCGACGGAGAGGCGTTCGCCGATGCCCGCGTGTCTGCCGCGGCCGCCCGCCGCGGAGAAGGCCAGCTCCACGGATTTCGACTCGGCGATGTAGGAGCGGCCGCGCCGCAGACCTTCCTGGATGGCCTCGCGGGTCAGGTCGTCGGCGAGGACCACCGTCTGCGGACCGCCGATCCGGTCGGGGTCGCGGTGCGCGTCGCTGTTGCCCATCGCCGGGATCCACGCCCTCCCCCCGCGTACGGAGGTCGCGAGCATGCTGTCCCAGTCGGCGAGGGAGACCTCGTCGTCCGGCGTGTACGCGCCGTTCCACACCTCGACCACGTCCGCCTCGCCGAAGCCGAACTTCCAGTTGCAGCCGATGCAGGTGGCGTGCGGATGGGCGGGGACGACGAGGCCGCCCGTGTCGCGGATCCGGCGGGCGTACCTGCCGAAGCGGTTGTCGCGGGCCCGGTAGCGCCAGTCGATGAACGTGCCGGGGTCCGTGCCGAGGGCGACCAGGTGGCCGTTGCGGGTGGTGACCTCCTCGCCCAGCATGATCAGCAGGTCGTCGCCCGCGTACTCGGCCCAGTGCGCGTGCGCGGAGTGGGTGTTGTGCTCCGAGCTGTTGATGAAGTCGAGGCCGGCGGCGCGGGCCAGCGCCGCGATCTCGGCGAGGGTGCGCCTGCCGTCGGAGTACACGGAGTGCAGATGGCAGTCGCCGCGGTACCAGGCGCGGCCGCGGCCCTTCGCCCGGTCCGGCGGATAGACGGGCTTCGGGGTGCTGCCGGGCGCCCCGTAGGCGAGGGTGATCGTCACCTCGTAGGGGAGGCCCTCGGGGGCGACCGTGTACGGGCCGAGCGCGATGTGCCAGGTGCCCGCCCGGACGCGGCCCGGGATGTAGCCGGGGGTCGCCTCGTCGGCGCGGATGAAGAACTCGGTGCGGGCCCCGCCCGACCAGCCGCGGAAGCCCTTGCCGCCGAGGTCGGTGCCGCGCTCGTCGAAGACGCCGATGTCCAGGGCGTTGCCCTGCGTCCCGGCGGGGACGGGCGGCTTCTGGTAGGTGTATGCGACGCGCAGTTCGCCGACCCCGTCCGGGATCTCCACGGGCAGGTACACGAAGTCGGGCGACCCGACGGGCAGCGTGCCGCGGACCGTCCGGGTCTCCTCGCTCCCCGGCGCCCGGCCCGCTGAGGGAGCGCGCCCCTCGGCGCCGCTCGCGAAACTCACGCTGTTCAACGTAAGCGCGGCGGCGGCTCCCGTCACGAACAGTGCGCGCCTGTTCAGTCCCTCGCGTACGACGTCCTCGCACATGCTGCGGCTCCCCAGGGTGTCGGTGGTGACGTGGGTGGTGCGTGCAACCCTGGTATTGAGCCGTGAACTGTGCGGCAAGGGAAGGCGATGGACGGTTTTCCACCCGGTGGCCGGGAAACGCGCCCGACGATCCTAGGGAGCCGTCAGCTCCACGACGACGTCATACACCGCCGGGTTCGGCGTGATCGGCTGCTTCGTCCGCTCCACCCCAAGGGCCGGTCCCGCCGGAGAGGTGGTCAAGGGGGGCCTAGTCGGTGGCCCCCGCCGCGAGCAGCGCCGCCTCGGTCTCCGGATGCGGGCCGTTGCGCGCCCAGCGCAGGGGGGACCAGCCCGTGCCGCGGTCCTCGCGGAGGTTCGGGTCGGCGCCGTGGGCGAGGAGTTCGCGTACCGCGTCGACGTAGCCCCAGCAGGCGGCACCGCACAGCGGCGTGCCCTCGGAGCCGTGCCCGCTCTCGGCGTCGGGTGGCGCGCCCGCCGCCAGCAGAAGCCGTACGGCCGCCGCCTCGCCGTTCACCGAGGCGGAGTACAGGGGCGTCGTGCCGTCGGCGTCCGGCAGCCTGGGGTCGACCCCTGTGCGCAGGAGGGAGGCGACGGCGGCGGTGTCGCCGAGCATCGCGGCGAACACCAGGCGTGCGGTGAGCTTCTTCTGCCGTCGTCTGTTCATCGGCGCCAGGGTAATGAGCCCGCGGCCATGGACCAACCGACTTTCCGGGGATAGGAAGGTACGGAGGAGGCCCCGAAAGAAAAACCGAGCGACGTACCGAACGACGCACCGAAGGAAGCACCCCGCCACACCCCCACCCCCCGGAGGCCCCGTGCGCATCTCCGCGACGCTGTACATGACCGACACCACCATCGGCCCGGTCCGTCTGGCGAGGGAGTTGGAGGGGCGCGGATTCGACGGCCTGTACATCCCCGAGCACACCCACATCCCCGTGCCCCGCGAGACCCCCTACCCCGGCGGCGAGCTGCCGCCCGAGTGCGCCCGTATGCTCAGCCCCTTCGTCGCCCTCGCCCAGGCCGCCGCCGTCACGGAGCGGATCACCCTCGGCACGAACATCGCCCTGGTCGCCCAGCACGACCCCATCGACCTGGCGAAACAGATCGCGACCCTCGACCATCTCTGCGGCGGCCGCGTCACCCTCGGCATCGGCTACGGCTGGAACCGCGAGGAGGCCGAGGACCACGGGGTCCCGTGGCCCCGGCGACGGGCCGTCGTACGGGAGCACATGGCGCTCATGCGGGCGCTGTGGGCCGACCAGCCGACGGCGTACGAGGGTGAGTTCGGGGCAGTGCGTCCCAGCGAGGTCCATCCGAAGCCGCGGCGCGCGCCCCGCAAGCGGCTCGGGAAGGGGCCGCTGTACGGGCCGCGCACGCTCATCGGCGGGGCCGCCGGGCCGGGGCTCTTCGCGCACATCGCGGAGTACGCCGACGGCTGGATGCCCATCGGCGGCAGCGGACTGCGTGACGCGCTGCCCGCGCTGCGCGCGGCGTGGGCGGACGCGGGGCGCGAGCCGGGCGACCTGTACGTGGCGCTGACGGCCGTGGCCCCCGAGGCGGGCAAGCTGGCGCACTACGCGGAGCTGGGCGTCGACGAGGTCATCGTGCAGCTGCCCACGGCCGGCGACGCGGAGGTGTGCGCGGCGCTCGACGCGGCGCAGCGGCATGTGAACCCCTGACCCCGGCAGACTGCGCGGAAGTATCTGTACAGGTCAGGCGTTGTCGCTCGTATGCTCGGAGACATGACCAACAGCGCGCAGCCCCCCGAGGCCGGACCACCCACCGCGAACGCCATGCGGCGCGCGCTCAGGCGGGCCAGGGACGGCGTCGCGCTCGACGTGAGCGAGGCCGCCGTCCTGCTCCAGGCGCGCGGCGAGGATCTCGACGACCTCACGGCGTCCGCGGCGCGGGTGCGCGACGCGGGCCTCGACGCGGCGGGCCGCCCGGGCGTCATCACGTACTCGAAGAGCGTGTTCATCCCCCTCACCCGGCTCTGCCGCGACAAGTGCCACTACTGCACCTTCGCGACCGTGCCCGGCAAGCTGCGCCGCGACGGGCACGGCATGTTCATGTCCCCGGACGAGGTACTCGACATCGCGCGGCGCGGTGCCGAACTGGGCTGCAAGGAAGCCCTGATCACCCTCGGCGACAAGCCGGAGGACCGCTGGCCGGAGGCGCGCGAGTGGCTGGAGGCGGAGGGGTACGACGACACCATCGCGTACGTCCGCGCCATCTCGATCCGCATCCTGGAGGAGACGGGTCTGCTGCCGCACCTCAACCCAGGTGTGATGTCCTGGACGGACTTCCAGCGGCTCAAGCCCGTCGCGCCCAGCATGGGCATGATGCTGGAGACCACCTCCGAGCGGCTGTGGAGCGAGCCGGGGCAGCCGCACTACGGCTCGCCCGACAAGGAACCGGCTGTGCGGTTGCGCGTGTTGGAGGACGCCGGGCGTTCGTCCGTGCCGTTCACCAGCGGGCTGCTCATCGGGATCGGTGAGACGTACGAGGAGCGCGCCGAGTCGCTGTTCGCGCTGCGCCGCGTGGCGCGGTCCTACCACGGCATCCAGGAACTCATCATCCAGAACTTCCGCGCCAAGCCGGACACGGCGATGCGCGGCATGCCCGACGCCGAGATCGACGACCTGGTCGCCACGATCGCCGTGGCCCGGCACATCATGGGCCCGGCGGGCAACATCCAGGCGCCGCCGAACCTCATCGCGGGCGAGTACGAGCGGCTGATCGGCGCCGGCATCGACGACTGGGGCGGGGTCTCGCCGGTCACCATCGACCACGTCAACCCCGAGAAGCCATGGCCGCGCCTGGAAGAGCTCGCCGAGCGGTCGGCGGCGGCGGGCTTCACGCTCGCCGAACGCCTGTGCGTCTACCCGGAGTTCGTGCGGCGCGGCGAGCCCTGGCTCGACCCGCGGCTCCAGCCGCACCTGCGGGCGCTCGCCGACCCGGGAACCGGCCTCGCCCGGCCCGACGCGACGGTCGAGGGCCACCCCTGGCAGGAGCCCGACGAGGGGTACGTGGCATCCTCCGGCCGCACCGACCTGCACCGCACCATCGACACGGACGGCCGCACCTCCGACCGGCGCGACGACTTCGACGAGGTGTACGGCGACTGGGAGGCGCTGCGCGAGCAGGCCGTGCCCGGCATGGTCCCGTCCCGCATCGACGGCGACGTACGCGCGGCCCTCGCCACGGCCGCCGACGACCCGACGAAGCTGACCGACGACGAGGCACTCGCCCTGCTGCACGCGGACGGGCCCGCGCTGGACGCGCTGTGCTCCGTCGCGGACGACATCCGTAAGACGGTCAACGGCGACGACGTCACGTACATCGTCACCCGCAACATCAACTTCACCAACGTCTGTTACACCGGCTGCCGCTTCTGCGCCTTCGCGCAGCGCAGGACGGACGCGGACGCGTACACCCTCTCCCTGGACCAGGTCGCCGACCGGGCCGCGCAGGCCTGGGACGTCGGCGCCGTCGAGGTGTGCATGCAGGGCGGCATCCACCCCGACCTGCCGGGCACCGCCTACTTCGACATCGCGCGGGCCGTGAAGGAGCGCGTGCCGGGCATGCACGTGCACGCCTTCTCACCGATGGAGGTGGTCAACGGCGCGACCAGGACCGGCCTCTCCATCCGCGAGTGGCTCATCGCCGCCAAGGAGGCCGGGCTCGGCTCCATCCCGGGCACGGCCGCCGAGATCCTCGACGACGAGGTGCGCTGGATCCTCACCAAGGGCAAACTGCCGACGGCCACCTGGATCGAGGTCATCAAGACCGCGCACGAGCTGGGCCTCCGCTCCTCGTCCACGATGATGTACGGACATGTGGACCAGCCCCGGCACTGGCTCGGCCACTTCCGCACCCTGGCCGGAATCCAGCAGGAGACCGGGGGATTCACGGAGTTCGTGACGCTGCCCTTCATCCACACGAACGCGCCCGTCTACCTGGCGGGCATCGCCCGGCCCGGACCGACCACCCGCGACAACCGTGCCGTCACGGCCATGGCACGTGTCCTGCTCCACCCGCACATCCCCAACATCCAGACCAGCTGGGTGAAGCTCGGCCAGGAGGGTGCCGCCGAGATGCTGCGGTCCGGCGCCAACGACCTCGGCGGGACGCTGATGGAGGAGACCATCTCCCGCATGGCGGGCTCCAGTTACGGCTCCTACCGGTCCATCGAGGACCTCGTCGCCATCGCGGAGTCGGCCGGACGGCCCGCGAAGCCGCGTACGACCTTGTACGGCGAGGTGCCCGAGGAGCGGCAGCTCGCCGCCAAGGCATCCGACGGGCAGCTGCCCGAGCTGCTGCCGCTGGTGGACTGACGGCGGACCGAGGCGGTGACGCCCGTGCGTTTCTCGGCGTACGGGCGTACACCACCGCCGTCAACTCGTGAGTCCCTAGCGGGTCAGCCCGCCACCGAACTCGACGCGGTTCTCCGGCAGTCCGAGCGACTTGGGGCTGAAGGACGTGATGCCCGTGACGGTCAGGCCGCCCGCGGCGCCGCGCAGGTGCCAGGCGGCGCCCGAGTCGGCGTACGTGCCGTCCTCCAGCGGGGCGGTCGCCGTCAGGTCGGCCTTGCCGTCCTTGTTCGTGTCGGACAGCAGGACCTGGCCGCCGAACTTGTCGGCCTTCTCGGAGGCTCCGGGCACGCCCGTCGTGGACTGCTGGAAGGCCTGCGCGCCCGTGCCGGTCAGGCCGGAGCGCGAGCCCTTGAGCAGGACCGTGCTCCCGGAGTCCGCGACCGACTCGATGTCCTCGCCGGGGATGCCGACGGCGATGTCCGCGTAGCCGTCGCCGTTCGCGTCGCCCGCGCTGATCGACGAGCCGAACTCGTCGCCGTCCTCGCCGACGCCGGGCACGCCCGCCGTGTCCTGGGTGATCTTCGCGGTGCGGGTCGTCGAGGGTCCGGACGCCGTGCCGTACTTGATGAGGACCGTGCCCTTCTGGTACGGCATGTCCTCGTAGTTGTTGCCGATGTCGCGGACCACGAGGTCGCCGTAGCCGTCCTTGTCGACGTCCGCGATCGCCCCGCCGAGGGAGGCCGCGAGCGGCTTGGAGGTGGTGCTCACGCCGCCCTTGCCGCCGGCCCAGAACTTGCTGGCGTACGCCTTCTCCTCGAAGCCGTGGCTGGAGACGATGTCGTCGGCGCCGTCACCCGTGACGTCGCCCGTGACGAAACCCGCCGGGCCGAAGACCTGGCTCGTGACGATCGCCTGGGTGCTCGCGGGCTTGCCGTCACGCGTGAAGGGGCCGTACGAGATGGCCATGCCCTGGTTGACGTTCTCCGGGTCGTCGCTGCTGGGCGGGAGGTCGACCGTGACCAGGTCCCGCTTGCCGTCGCCGTTGAAGTCGCCCGCGGTGACGTGCCCGCCGTTCCAGGGCATCTGGGTGCTGCCCTCGCCGGACAGGCCCGTGGCGGAGCCCCACAGGACGACGGCCTTGCCGTCGTAGCCGCTGACGACGAGGTCGGTGTACTGGTCGCCGTCCAGGTCGGCGGCGGCCGTCTCCTGCCCGAAGCGCCCGCCGTCCTCCGGCTCTCCGGGGACGCCGGGAGTGGCGCGGCCGAAGGTCTTCGCGTGCGCGGTGTCGGGGCCGGACGCCGAGCCGCGGACGACCGTCACCGTGCCGGGCGTCGTGCCTTCGTAGCCGCCGACCGAGGAGATCGCGAGGTCGGCGTACCCGTCGTGGTCGAAGTCGACGAGCGGGGTGCGGGGCGGTACGGGCGCGGCCGAGGCGGAGCCCGCGGTGGCGACGAGCGCGAGGGGTGTGACGAGCGCGGTGACCGCGATGGCGGCCGTGAGGGAGCGTCGCACTGATCCTCCAGAGGGTGTGGGGTGGGTGGCCGGTGTCGGGCGGGTCAGCCGCGCAGCCGCAGGCCGAACCGGGCGTCCTTCTCGGGGGCGCCGAGCTTCACCGGGCTGAGCGTGGTGGCGCCCGTGGTGGACAGGCCGCCCGTGGAGCCGAAGAGGTTCCACAGGGCGCCCGAGTCGGCGTACGTGCCGTCCTCGCCGGGAGCCGTGGCGGTCAGGTCGGCCTTGCCGTCCTTGTTCAGATCGGTGAGGGACACCTGGCGGCCGAAGTCGTCGCCCGTCTCGGAGACGCCGGGCACCAGGGCCGTCGTCTGGTTGTAGGCGACGGCGCCCGCGCCGGTCATGCCGCCGTCGGCCTTGGAGGCGCCCTTGAGCAGGACGACCGCGCCGGTGCCGGTGCTCGCGTCGAGGCTCTCGCCGGGGACGCCGGCGGCGACCTCCGCCTTGCCGTCGCCGTCCACGTCACCGGCGCTCAGGGACGCGCCGAAGGCGTCGTTCGCCTCGCTCGCTCCGGGGACGCCCGCGGTGGCCTGCGTGATGACCTTCCTGCGCGCGTCGGTGGGGCCGGTGGAGCCGCCGTACTGGATGGTGATGCTGCCCGGCGCGGTGTCGATCACCTCGGTGACGGAGCCGATGTCGCGGGTGATCAGGTCGCCGTACCCGTCGCCGTCGACATCGCCGACGGTGCCGCTGTACGCCGTGCCGAGGGACTTGGCGGTGTGGGAGACGCCGGTCCTGCCGCCCTTCCAGAAGCGGGCGTCGTGCGTCATCTCTTCAAAGCCGTGCGTGGTGACGATGTCGTCGACGCCGTCGCCCGTCAGGTCGCCCGTGATGAAGGAGGCAAGACCGGAGGGGCCGTCGTCCGTGGTGATGCTGTCCGTGGTGCGGGTCTTGCCGTCACGGGTGAACGGACCGTAGTGGATGGTCATCCCGGACACGTCCGGGTCGTCGCTCGGGTCGTCGTTCACGACGAGGTCGCGCTTGCCGTCACCGTTGAAGTCGCCCGTGGCGAACTCGGAGTACATGTTCGGCAGGAGGGTGTTCTGACCGGTCAGACCGTCCTTGGAGCCCCAGAGCACCGTGGCCTTGTTGCCGTCCCCGTCACCGCCGCTCACGAGCAGGTCGGTGTACGAGTCACCGTCCAGGTCGCCGGGGAGCATCTGGTAGCCGAAGGCGTACGTACCGTCGAGCTCACCGGGGACACCGGGCGTGGCCCGGCTGATGAGCTGGTGGCGCGCCGTGCCGGGGCCCGAGGCGGTGCCGTACACGACGGAGACGTAGCCGGTCTTCTCGACACCGTCGACGGTGCCGTGGGGAGCCGCGACCGCGAGGTCGGCGTACCCGTCGTGGTTGAAGTCGGTCACCGGTGTGCGGGGCGGCAGCGGCGCGGCCGCCGCGGAACCGGAGGTGGCGAAGAGCATGGCGGGGGTCGCCAGCGCGGCGACCGCGACGGCGGTGATGAGGGTACGGCGGGGCACGGAGCCTCCTGTGAGGTACGTCTGTGACGCAACGGGAGACCGGTTGCCCGAAGAGAAGGTTGTACACCGCAGGAACTCCGTTACGTCATACGGACATTCGACGGGCGTCAGTCCGTGTTCACCCCGCGCCCCGCACGTATGCGTGAGACTGGCCGACGACAGCAGGCGCGGCAGGGGCGGGAGGGGCCGGGATGGCGCGGGCCAGGGTGTCGATGCAGGAGCTGATCCGGCGCAGACGGCGGGCGGGTTTCGTGGGCCGGCGCGAGGAACTGCGGCTCTTCCGGGAGAACTTCGAACTGCCCGTGGACGACGACCGCCACCGTTTCCTCTTCCACGTGCACGGCCCCGCGGGCGTCGGCAAGACCTCGCTCGTACGTGAGCTGGGCCAACTGGCGAAGGACCGCGGCGCGCTGGTCGCCCACGTCGACGAGGGCGCGGGCGGCATCCCGGAGGTCATCACCGAGCTGGCCGCCCAGTTCGCACAGCAGGGCAGGGCGCCGAAGGCCCTGGAGCGGGCCCTCGCCACCCACCGGCAGCGCAGCCACGAGGCCGTCGCGGCGGCCCTGCGCGAGCCGGAGCCGGACGCGCCCTCCATGGGCGGTGCCGTGGCGGCCCGCGCCGGGGTCGTGGGCCTCGGCATGGTGCCGGTCGTCGGCGCCTTCGCCGGGGTCGTCGACGCCGAACGCCTCGCGCGCGGCGCCGACCGGCTGCGCGCCCGCTTCCGCACCCAGGAGGACGCCCGCCTCGTCCTGGAACCGGAGCGCGTGCTCACCCCCGTGCTCATCGACGAGCTGGCCGACGCCGCCGACGCCGCGCCCTGGCTGGCCCTCTTCTTCGACACGTACGAGCGGACGGCGCCGTTCCTCGACCGCTGGCTGCACGACATCATGACGACCGACCGGTACGGCGAACTCCCGGCCAACGTCGTCCTGGTGACCGCCGGGCAGCGCCCCCTCGACCCGGCCCGTTGGGAGGGCGCCGCGGACTTCGCCGCCGAACTGCCGCTGCGGCCCTTCACGGAGAGCGAGGCGCGCGCCCTGCTCACCGCCAAGGGCCTCACCGAGGAGCCGGTCGTCGCGGAGGTCCTGCGCCTCTCGGGCCGCCTGCCCGTGCTCGTCTCCACGCTCGCCGAGAGCGGCCCCGCGGGCCCCGGCGACGTGGGCGACCCGAGCGCCACGGCCGTGGAGCGCTTCCTGAAGTGGGAGCAGGACCCGGCGCGCCGGGCCGCCGCCCTGGCGTGCGCGCTGCCCCGGCGCCTCGACGAGGAGGTCGTACGGGCGGCCACCGGCGAGGCCGGTGAGGGCGGCGAGGGCCCGGCGGAGCTGTACGCGTGGCTGCGCGCCATGCCGTTCGTACGGGCCGACCGCGGGGGCGCGGCCCGCTACCACGGCGTCGTACGCGCCCCGATGCTGCGCCTTCGCCGCAACTCGGCCCCCGAGTGGTGGAGTGCGGGGCACACCCGGCTCGCCGAGCTGTACGAGCGGCGGCGCGTCGCGCTGGAGGAGGACCGGGACGGGCCCGGCCGCCCCTGGACGCGCCCCGCGTGGCGGGCGGTGCGCGTCGAGGAGCTGTACCACCGGCTGTGCGCCCGGCCGCGCGCCGCGCTGACCGCCGTGCTGCTCGACGGGGTCGAGGCGTGCCGCGTGGACACGGCCGTGGCCCGCGAGTGGGTGCGGGCCGTGTCGGACGCGGCCGACGACACCGGCGCCGAGCACCTGGGGACTCTGGCCGCCGAGTGCCGGTCCGCCCTCGCCTTCGAACGGGAGGGCCCGCTGCTGGTGCTCGATGTGCTGCTCGGCCGGGCGGAGCTGGACGACGAGGGCAGGGTGGCCGCGTACAACGCGCACGGCCTGCGGCTGTTCCTCCTCGGACGGCTGCGGGACGCCCTCGGCGACCACGAGCGCGCCATCGCCCTTGACCCCTCCGACCCCTGGGGCCACCACGGCCTCGCGGTCACCTACCGGGCGCTGGGCGAGTACGAGGAAGCCCTGCGGCACCTGACCGCCGCGGCCGGGGCCGCACCCGGCGCCGCCTGGGTGGCGCGGGAGCGCGGTGAGACCTACCGCCGCATGCGCCGCCCGGAGGAGGCACTGCCCTGGCTGGACCGGGCGCACGTGCTCGACCCGGCGGAGCCGCTGACCCTGGGCAGCCTCGGCCAGGTCAAGTTCGTGCTCGGCCGCCCCCGGGAGGCCCTGGACGACCTGGACCGCGCGGTCGCCCTGTGGCCCGACTACACCTGGGCCCTCACCCGCCGGGCCCGCGTCAGACAGCACCTCGGCGATGTCTCCGGCGCCCTCGCCGACCTCGACCGCGTCCAGGAACTCGCGCCGGACGCCGCGGGCACCCGGGGCGAGCGGGGTGACGTCCTGCGCTTCACGGGCCGCCACGAGGAGGCCGTCGCCGAGTACGAGTCGGCCCTCGCCCTGGACCCCGGCTACGCGTGGGCGTGGGGCAGCAGGGCCCTGTCCCTGGAAGCCCTCGGCCGCGCCGACGAGGCCGTGGCGTCCCTGGACGAGGCGCTGCGGATCGATCCCGGGTACGCGTGGGCGCGGGAGCAGCGGGAGCGCCTGCTGCGCTGCCCGGAACCGGGGATTCCGTAGCAACTGCGAAGCTCTGGTGAACGTCGTTCAAAAGCGACCTCGGGGGCGACTCCTCACATACCACTTGGCACCTGAATCGAACGTTCCCGATCGATTACAGTGCTGCAAAGTCGCAACCGGTCGAGGCGCGGCGAGGCACGTCGAAGCACGTCAAGGCAGGTCGAGACGCGGAGAGGGAGGTCCCGTGGGCACTGCGGCAGCCACCGGTGTCTGGGGCCGCGCCGAGCAGCAGGACTTCCGCAGCCGGGTGCGCGGCACGCTCCTCGGGGCCGCCCTGGGCGACGCCTTCGGGGCGCCCGTCGACCGGCTCTCCCTCGACGCGATCCGCGAGGAGCACGGCGCCGAAGGCCTCACCGAGCCCGTCCCCGCGTACGGCAGGCGCGGCGCGGTCACCGCCGCCACCCAGCTCACCCTCTTCACCGTCGACGGGCTCATACGCGCCCAGGTGCGGCGCGACACCGGCGCCTGGCATCCGCCGACCGACCTGCACCGCGCCTACCGCCGCTGGATCGCCACCCAGAGCGACTGGGGCCCCGACGAGCGGCGCAAGGAGGACGGCTGGCTGGCCCGCGAGGAGTGGCTGTACGCACGCCGCGATCCTCCCCGCGCCTGCCTCCTCGGCCTCGGCAACGTCGTCATGGGCACCCTCGAAATCCCCAAGAACCCCGACGAACGCGGCCCCGAAGCCGTCGTCAGGTCCGCGCCCTTCGGCCTCCTCGTCGGCTGGGAACCACAGCTCGTGCTCCAGCTCGCCGTCGAGGCCGCCGTCCAGACGCACGGCCACCCCACCGCCTATCTCGCCGCCGGTGCGCACGCCGCCATCGTGCACGGCCTCGCCCGCGGGGAATCCCTCGACGGCGCGATCCAGCGGACCCTGGCGATGCTCGCCACCCGCCCCGGCCACCAGCCCGTCACCGACGCGCTGCGGCACGCGCTGGGCGCCGTACGGCAGGGCATGCCCACGCCCGCGCGCGTGGCGGAGCTCCTGACGGACGGCACCGCCGAGGGGGCGCTCGCCGCCGCCGTGTACTGCGCCCTGGTCGGCGAGGACATCCGCCACGGCGTGCGGCTCGCCGTCAACCACGGCGGGGCGTCGGCCGCGACGGGCGCGCTGTGCGGGGCGCTGCTGGGCGCGCTGCACGGGGAGACCGCGCTCCCGCCGGGCTGGCTCACGGAGCTGGAGGGCCGCCCCACGATCCTGGAGCTGGCGGACGACTTCGCCATGGAGATGACCCAGGGCCCCGCCCTGCACGGCCCCGCCGCCTCCGCCCCGGGCTGGCTCGCCCGCTATCCGCGCGTCTAGTCCTTCACCGGGGTGGCGACGGCGCCGTCCTTCGGCTCGGCCGGAAGGGGCTCGGCGGCCGCGCCCGCCGAGCCGTCGTCGTCATCCGTGTTGATGCGCTCGATGAGCGCGTCCCGCTCCGGGGTGTCCTCCGGCTTCAGGTAACCGATGACGATGTAGAGGAAGAGCGAGACGGCCAGCGGGATCGACACCTGGTACTGGAGGGCGACGCCCCCGTCGATCGCGTCGTTGATCGGGTAGTTGACCAGGTAGAAGGCGAAGAGTCCGGCGCCCCAGCTGGTCAGCGCCGCGGTCGGCCCGGACGTGCGGAAAGTACGCAGCAGACCCAGCATCATCGGGATCGCGATGGGCCCCATCAGACCGGCGACCCACTTGATGACGACCGTGATGATGTCCTTGAACGCGGGGGAGTTGACCTGCGTCGCGACCGCCATGGAAAGACCCAGGAAGATCACCGTGGTCAGACGGGCGGCGAGCAGCCCCGCCCGCTCCGACCAGAACTTCGCCCTCGCCGAGAGCACGGGAGCCACGTCCCGGGTGAAGACGGCGGCGATCGCGTTGGCGTCGGAGGAGCACATCGCCATGGTGTGCGAGAAGAAGCCGACGATGACCAGGCCCAGCAGGCCGTGCGGCAGCAGCTGCTCGGTCATCAGGGCGTACGCGTCCGAGCCGTCGGGCTTCTTCGCGTCCACGAGGAGCGGCGACATCCACATGGGGAAGAAGAGGACGACCGGCCAGACCAGCCACAGGATCGCGGAGAGCTTCGCGGAGCGCGCGGCCTCCTTGGCGTTGGCGGTCGCCATGTAGCGCTGCGCCTGGTTGAGCATGCCGCCGTTGTACTCGAAGAGCTTGATGAAGAGGAACGCCAGCAGGAACACCGTGCCGTACGGCCCGACCAGCGGCTTCCCGTGGCCCGCCAGCTCCGGCTCGTCCCAGACCCCGAAGAAGCCGCCGAACTCACCGAGCTCGGCGACGACGGCCACGAACATCGCGATACCGGCGAACAGCTGGATGATGAACTGCCCCAGCTCGGTGAGCGCGTCCGCCCACAGTCCGCCGATGGTGCAGTAGATCGCCGTGATGACACCGGTGATGAGGATGCCCTGGTTCAGCGACACACCCGTGAACACGGACAGCAGCGTCGCGATCGCGGCCCACTTGGCGCCCACGTCCACGATCTTCAGGAGCATCCCGGACCAGGCGAGAGCCTGCTGCGTCTTCAGGTTGTAGCGGGTCTTGAGGTATTCGAGCGGCGAGGCGACATGCAGCCTTGAGCGGAGCCTGTTGATGCGGGGGGCGAAGAGCCGCGCGCCGATGGCGATGCCGAGCGCGATGGGGAAGGACCAGGTGACGAAGGACGTCACGCCGTAGGTGTACGCGATACCGGCGTACCCGGTGAACATCACCGCGCTGTAGCCGGACATGTGGTGCGAGATGCCCGACAGCCACCAGGGCATCTTGCCGCCGGCGGTGAAGAAGTCGCTGACGTTGTCGACCCGCTTGTGGGACCACACGCCGATCGCGACCATCACGCCGAAGTAGCCGATGAGCACGGCCCAGTCGAGACTGTTCATATGGCCCTCCAGGGGTCCGCCTGGTGAACTGCGCATAATGGCTCGCACTTCGCCAGTACCGGCCGCTGGAGACATGAACGACCCGGAAGTGCGTGCTCATCGTGGGTTCGGGCATGCGTCGGCGACAACGGGGGGTAGGGTCAAGAGCGTGCAAAATCGTTCGGTTCACTGACCTCTGTTCATATACCTGACTCCCGCCAGGGGGCGCTACCGCATCAACTCCCCCGCGTTCACCAGCAAGGACTGCCCCGTGATGGCCCGGGCCCGCTCCGACGCCAGAAAGACCACCGCGTCGGCCACATCCCCGTCCGTGGCCAGATCGGGCAGGGCCATGCGCGAGGCGAGCCGCTCCCGGACCTCCGCCTCCGGCACCCCTTCCGCATCCGCCGTGAACCGGACATACGCCTCCACCGGCGGCCCCCACATCCACCCCGGCAGCACCGTATTGACCCGGATGCGATGTGGCCCCAGCTCCCGAGCGAGGGAGTACATGGCGGAGGTCAGCGCCCCCTTCGACGCCGCATACGCGGTCTGCCGCACCTGCGAGGGCGCCGCCACCGCCGACTGCGTTCCGATGAAGACCACCGAACCGCCCCGCCGCTCCTTCAGCGCGGGCAGACACGCCCGCGTCATCCTCAGGGTGCCGAGCAGATTGACGTCGACGACCCCGCGCCAGGTCTCGAAGTCCGCGTCCTCCAGGCCGCCGAAGCAGCTGTCCCGGGCGGCGACATGGACGACCGCGTCGATCCCGCCGAACCGCTCGCACGCGAGTCCGGCGAGGGCCCGGCACTGGGCCTCGTCGGTGATGTCCGTGACGCGATGGGCGGTGCGCGCGCCCCCGGGATCGATCTCGGCGGCCGACTTGGCGAGGTTCGCCTCCGTGCGCGCGCCGAGCACGGCGTTGCCGCCGTCCCGTACGACGGCCGCCGCGACCCGGTGGCCGAGCCCCGTGCCGACACCCGAGACGACAACGGTCTTTCCCGCGAGCGGTGACGACGACGGCATGGAGCGCCTCCCGGCTCTGGCAGTTTTACTGACGGGGCGTCAGAGTATGGGCGTCCACCGGAGGACGGAAGAGGGAGGCAGGGGAGAGGCATGGAAGAGGACACCCGCAGTGACGTGTACGCCGAGCTGGCCGCCGTAGGGCCCTACGGAGTGCACCCGGGGCACGCCCTGATCACCATGGTCGAGCCGCACCCGGGGCACGAGTTCGCGTACAACCGCTGGTACGAGGACGACCACTACTACGCGGGCGCGATGGCCATGCCCTGGATGTACGCGGGCCGCCGCTGGGTCGCCCCACGCGAACTCCAGCTCCTGCGCTACCCCGACAAGTCCGCCGTCGCCGAGCCGGTCACCGCGGGGTGCTACCTCTCCACGTACTGGGTGACGGACGGCCGCTACGACGACCACATGAAGTGGACCGTCGGCATCAACAAGCGGCTGAACCGCGACGGCCGCGTCCATCAGGAACGCACCCACGTCTTCACCGCCTTCCAGGACCACGAGGCGAGCGTCTACCGGGACGGCGCGGCGGGCCCACGCGACTTCCACGCGCTCGACCACCCGTACAAGGGATTGGTCCTTGAGGTCATCGACGCGGAAGCGCCCGAGCGGAGAGGCGAGTTGCTGGAGTGGCTGCGGGCCCGGCAGCTGCCGCGGGCGCTCGCCGGGTCGCCGGCCGCGATGGTGACGGTCTTCCGGCCGACCCCGCTGCCCGGCGACCGGATGACGTACGTGAAGCAGGTCGAGGGCGTGGACACCCGGCTGACGCTGCTGTGGTTCCTCCAGGAGGATCCGCGGGAGTGCTGGGAGGCCCACTTCACCGGGCGGGACGCGGCCGTGGCCGCATCGGGCCTCGGGCACGTGGAGCTGGTCGCGCCCTTCATCCCGACGGTGCCGGGAACGGACCTGTACGTCGATCAGCTGCGCTGATCCAAGGCCGAGCCCCCTCGGCCGGGACGGCGGGCCAGTCGAGAGGGCTCATACGGTGGTGCTTATGCGGTTGTGGTGCTGCGGTTGACCTTGTGGGCCGGGGTCTCCGGCCGGTTCGCTGTCGCGTCGTCACGCGAGATCGGCAGCCCCCCGGCTCACCTCGGTGACGAACGCGTTCCAGGAGTCGGCGGGGAAGGCGAGGACCGGGCCCTCGATGACCTTGGAGTCCCGCACCGAGATGCCCGCCGTCATCGGGGACTTGACCTCGACACAGGCTCCGTTCCCGGTGGAGTACGAGGACTTGACCCACGTATGCGAGACACCCTGCTGAATTGCCATGTTTCCTCCGGTTGCCCAGTTGTTGAGTTGCTGTCCCGCGTGATCGCGGTGTGCGCCAACACTGCTGCTCGATGGCGTGAACGACGCTACTCGCCAACATCGGCACGTGAAGGGGCCGTTCACTCGACCGGATGGCATATTCCAGGGGGGTCTTCCGTCCCGACGAGGGAAGGGTGTACCGTGCGGCCTTTTTCCGGGAGGGGGCGGTTCCGCGGCCCCTCGGTCAGCGGGCGTACCCCTTCGCGATCTCCGTGATGAGCTGCCGCGACTGCTCCACGTTCAGCGCCTGGGCCCGCAGATGCTCGTACATGACGCTGTACTGCTGGACGTCGTTGGCCTTCTCCAGGTACAGGTCGCTCGTGACGCCCTCGATGTAGACCACGCTGGAGTCGGCGGCGTCGGGGAACTCCAGGATCGCGTACTGACCATTGAGGCCCGGGTGCGCGCCCAGCTCGAAGGGGATCACCTGGACCGTCACATGCGGCAGCCGGGACTGCTCCACGAGGTGCTCAAGCTGCTCGCGCATCAGATGCCGGGAGCCGACCACGCGGCGCAGCGCGGACTCGTCCAGAACGGTCCACAGGCGCAGCGGATTCTCCGGCGCCGCGATGCGGTCCTGGCGGCGCATGCGCACCTGGACGCGCTTCTCGATGTCGGTCGTCGTGGTCTCCGGGAGCGCGCCGGTGATCAGCGCCTCGGCGTAGGCGCGGGTCTGCAGGAGGCCGGGGACGACCTGCGGGTCGTACACGCGCAGGGACGCGGCGTCCGTCTCCAGACCGATGTACACGCTGTACGGGATGTCGCCGAAGGAGTGCCACCAGCCCTGCTGGCGCGAGTCCTTGGCCATTTGCATGAGGGAGTCGACGACGCGGTGGTCCTCGACCTCGTAGACACCGCACAGGTCGCGCACGTCGCGCTGGCTGATGGAGCGGCGGCCGTTCTCGAGGCGGCTGATCTTCGACTGCGAGACGAGCAGGCGCTCCGCGACCTCCTCGGCCGTCATGCCCTTGAGCTCACGGAGCCGACGGAGCTCCTGGCCCAACCGGCGTCGCCTGACGGTGGGATTGACATTGGACGCCACGGGACGTGCACCTCCGGCTTGCCTGCCTCGATTTGCGTATCTACTGCTCAGCAGAGTGCCACCAACGTGTGTGGCACCGCTGGGAAACAGCGGATGTGCGAACGTGCGGGCGGACGTATGCGGGTGCGAGCCGTCCTCGCGGCGCCAGAGGGTGTGCGGCCGCGCGGGGCGGCGGTTCCGGGTGTCGTCGTCCGGACGGTCCGGTACCGCTCCCCGCGCGGCCCAGCGGCTCCCGGACCGGGTCTGGGGGGACTGCGGTGCGGCGCTGGTGCGGCGGTTCGGTGATGCGGTGGTGCTGAGCGGTTACGTGTGTACTGCCGAGCGGATGGTGCTGTGCTGCTGGTGCCTGTGCTGCTGGCGCCTGTACGGATGGCGCCTGTACGGATGGTGCCTGTACTGATGGTGCTGTGCCGTGCTCAGTGGGCCACGGCGCGTGCCATGGATCCGCGGCGCGGCTGCATCGGGATCCGGTCCGGATCCATCACCGCCCTGGCCGGCTGCCGGCCGCCAGGACCCGCGGGGCCCGTGGGACCCGCCGGTGCCGCGCTGCGGCGCGGCTGAGCGGCCACGCCGTTCTGGACGTCCATCACGGCGTGTGCCACGAGGCCGCCCATGGGGTCGTGCCTGATGAGGTCCCGGAGCCGGGAGCGCGATGAACGCCCCTCGTTCCCGGGGTACAGATGCTTGCCGAGACCGACCGCGTGGGCCAGCGCGGCGAGCGCCGCGGTCCGCGGGTCCGGCGGTACGCCGGTGCGGATCGCCGAATCGAGCCGGGACCTGATGTCCCGGCTGATGGCCGTCTCCGTCGCTTGGTAGCGAGTCGTCGGCAGCACTCCGCACATCTGGCCCGATACGGCATGCACCATGCCGCACCGCTCCAGGTGCGCGAGGTAGATCTGGCGCAGCCCCAGTCGGGGCCCGCCGATCCAGTGGACCGCCCGAACCGGGCTGCCGCGCCTGCGCAGCAGCTCCAGTGCGGAGTCCAGAGTCGGATCTCCGGTCGGCCGTGGCATCACCACGGCGATACGATCCCCGTCTGGGGCTATCCGTCCGGCCAGCGCCAGCTCCACTAGCTGTGCTCCGGCCAGACCGAGGTCGAGCGACTGCGGCTGCGCTGTGGTACCCGTGGCCGGGTCCAAAGCGAGCAGCAGAAGCTCCTCCGGAATTGTTCTGCGGCTCCTGCCCATCCATGCCTCCCCGCGTGGATGAGTGACAGGGTGACCCCTCTCACATTGGTCTGTCGAGAGCGCGTGGGCGGGATGTACGGGAACCAGTAGGTATGTCGTTCTCGTCTACCACGGGGGTTAAGCCCTCACACAGGACACTGGTACACGGTTCGGACAGTGGGGTCCGACCGGATTCGGCATACGGCATGGCGTACGAGGAGGCATCGGTGGCGGGCGAGACCCCCGACAGGTCGAAGCAGCGGAAGTCGTCGGGGAACCCGACTGCGGAGGACCCTTCTGTGCCGGCACCGGAGGAACGGGACCCGCGGCTCGCGGTCGCCCGTGAGATCCCCGCCGCACGGGAGGCCGCCGCCGGCGGTCCGACTCCGGACACCCCCGGCACCACCCCGGCCGGCGACGCGCGGCTCCGGGACGCGGTGGCGGCGTGGGTCGCCACGTCGGACGACGACGCCCCGGCGGCCAAGACGCCCGCCGAGAGCGGCGCCGGGACCGGCAGTGACGGTCCTGCGGAAACCGGGAAGACCACCCCCGCGGAGAACGCGGTTCCGGCGAGCGCGGTTTCCGCCGGGCCCGAGCCCGGGCCCGGCGCCGAGCCCGGCGCTGGGGCCCAGCCTGACGCCGAGCCCGAGCCCGAGTCCGGCGCTGAGAACCAGC
Organism: Streptomyces sp. NPDC003379; assembly: GCF_053589195.1. Lineage (NCBI taxonomy): Bacteria > Bacillati > Actinomycetota > Actinomycetes > Kitasatosporales > Streptomycetaceae > Streptomyces > Streptomyces sp. NPDC003379. The sequence goes on from NZ_JBSFRK010000043.1 coordinate 43,045, forward strand.
CTGACGCCGAGCCCGGCGCCGAGTCCGGCGCCGAGTCCGGCGCCGAGTCCGGCGCCGAGCCCGGCGCCGAGTTCGGCGTTGGGGTCCAGGCCCAGGCCGGCGCCGAGGCTCAGGCCGAGGCGGGCGCTGAGCCCAAATCTGGCGCCCAGGCCCAGGTCGGCGGGGCTGAGCCCGAGCCCGAGCCCGAGCCCGAGCCCGGTGCCGGGCCCGAGGCCCAGGCTCCGGTCCGAGCCGACGCCGAGGCCCAGGCTGACGCCGAGCCTGCGTCCGAGTCCGAGACCCGCGCTGGGTCCGGCGTTGGGGTCCAGGCCCAGGCCGGCGCCGAGGCTCAGGCCGAGGCGGGCGCTGAGCCCAAGCCTGGCGCCGGGGCCCAGGTCGGCGGGCCCGAGGCCCAGGCCCAGGCTCCGGTCCGAGCCGACGCCGAGGCCCAGGCTGGCGCCGAGCCCGCGTCCGAGTCCGAGACCCGCGCTGAGTCCGGCGTTGGGGTCCAAGCCCAGGCTGCCGCCAAGGCCAAGCCCGAGACGGGTGCCGAGCCCGAGGCCCAGGTCCAGGCCCAAGCCGGCGCCGAGTCCGGCGTCCGGCGCGGCGCTGGAGCCCAGGCCCAGGCCGGCGGCCAGGCCGACGCCGAGCCCGAGCCCTGGCCCGAGTCCGACGCCAACGCCAAGAGTCCCCGTGCCGACAAGGGCGACGCCGCCCCGGCCGGCAAGGGCTCCAAGGCCACGCCCTCCGAGGGCGCCGCGCCCCGTTCCAGCGACGCCACCCCGACCGGCAAGGGCGCCAAGGCCGCGTCCCCCGAGGGCATCGCGCCCCGCTCCGGCGGGGCTGCCCCGGCCGGTGAGGGCGCCAAGCCCGCGTCCCCCGAGGGCACCGCGCCCCGTTCCGGCGGCGCCGCCGCGGTCGGCGTGGGCGCCAAGGCCACGCCCTCCGAGGGCTCCGGCCCCGGCGAGGGCGCCGACCCCCGTTCCGGCGGTGCCACCCCGACCGGCAAGGGCACCAAGGCCACGACCCCCGAGGGCACCGCGCCCCGCTCCGGCGGCGTCGAGTTCAGCGGTGTGGATCAAGCCACCGCCGTGTTCAAGGCTCCGACGGTCAAGCCCGCGGTGGATCAGCCGACCACCATGCTCAAGCTCGGCGGCGAGGCACCCGCCAAGGAGTCCGCGAAGGAGTCCGCAAAGGAGTCCGCAAAGGGCAGCGCAAAGGGCGCCGCGAAGCCCGCGGGGGACGTTGAGCGGGACGCCGAGCGGACCAGTAAGTTCGTCGCGCTGAAGCCGCTCGACGGGCCGCCCGCGCCGCCGCAGGTGGGGAACAGGGCCGAGCCCAAGGCCGCTCCCGGCGAGGTCAGTGGCCCCAAGGCGCCCCCGCCCGCGGAACGTACGACACAGCAGCCCCTGCCCCCCAAGCCCCCGCTCGACCTGCTCGCCGAGCTGACCAACACGCCGCCGCCGCCCGAGACCCCGGTCCGCACGGCCGTGCGCAGGTTCAAGATCTGGACGCCGCTGGTGCTGCTCCTGATCGTCGCCTTTGCGGTCGTACAGGCTGTCCGGCCGCTGCCGCCCGCCACGCTCACCCTCACCGCCGCGCAGTCCGTGTCGTTCGAGGGGGACAAGCCGTCCATGCCGTGGCCGGCCCAGGGGCAGGCCGCGATGGACGTCAACGGCATCGGCTCGTTCGGCACGTCCGGCGACCAGAAGCCCGTGCCGATCGCCAGCATCGCCAAGGTCATGACCGTTTATCTGATCCTGCGCGACCATCCGCTGGAGAAGGGCCAGGACGGCCCGAAGATCCCCGTCGACGCCGCCGCGCAGAAGCACTACGAGACGGGCAAGGCGGAGCAGGAGTCCGTCGTCAAGGTCACCGAGGGCCAGAAGATCTCCGAGTACGAGGCGCTGCAAGCCGTCATGCTGCCGTCCGCGAACAACGTCGCGAAGCTGCTCGCCCGCTGGGACACCAAGAGCCACTCCGAGGACGAGTTCGTCGCGAAGATGAACAAGACCGCCAAGGAGCTGGGGATGAAGAACACCCACTACACGGACCCCAGCGGCCTCGACAAGACGACCGTCTCCACCGCCGAGGACCTCGTGAAGCTCGGCCGCGCCGCGATGGAGAACCCGGTCTTCAACGAGATCTCCCGCCAGCCCAGCTACAAGGACCTCAACGGCGACAAGCAGAACAACTTCTTCGGCCTCGTCCCGACCGTCGCCATCGGCATCAAGACCGGCACGACCACGGCCGCGGGCGGCAACATCCTCTTCGCCGCGGAGAAGAAGGTCGGCGGCGAGACGCAGACGATCATCGGCGCCGCCCTCGGCCAGTTCGGCAAGGACGGCGTCGCCAACATCGACGAGGTCACCGGCGTGACCCGCAAGCTCATCGAGGCCGGGCAGGACGCGCTCACCGCCAAGACCATCGTGAAGAAGGGCGCTGTCGTCGGCCAGGTCGACGACGGCCTGGGCGGCACGACCCCGGTCGTCGCCACGAAGGACGTCTCCGCGGTGGGCTGGGCCGGCCTGACCGTGAGGCTGCGCCTGGAGGAGCGGAAGGGCGAGCCCGTCCCGCACACGGCGAAGGCCGGCACCAAGGTGGGTGTGCTGAGCGTCGGTGACGGCAAGGGCGACGCCGTGGAGGTGCCCGTGGCCCTCCAGAAGGACCTCGCCGAGCCTGGCCTCGGCGCCAAGCTCCAGCGCGTCGGCTGACCGAGCCGCAGCGACCCGAGCAGCGCTCCCCGCGGGGGGAGGCCCACCCCGGGCCTCCCCCCGCGGGTGCGTGCTAGCGTCACAAGCTCGGGGGGCAGTACGCCGGGGCCGAGTGCGGGGTGTTCCGGGACGGACCCCCGTCGGCTCGACCCGGGGCATACAGGGACGACACGGGGAGAGCCTCCAGTGGCCACAGCGGAGCCGACGCGCGCCGACGACGAAGCCGAGCCGGACAGCAGCGAGGGCGAGAGCCCGGGCACCGGCCCGCGAATACCGCTGCCCTCCGGGCCGCAGGCCCGCGAGGACACCCTCGTCACCCGGCTGACGCGGCGCCTCCAGCGCCACCCGGTGACCACCGCGACGGCCGTCGCCGCCGTGCTGCACATCGTCTGGTTCTTCACGTTCGCCAACAGCGGCGGCGACCTCGCGGCGCAGGACGCCTGGGCGGAGTTCGTCGGCCGGCACCCGGATTCGGCGTACAACCTCGCCTGGTACGGCGGTATGCACCCGGTGTCGTACAGCGTCGTCTCGCCGTATCTGATGTCGGTGCTCGGCGTGCGGACGACGATGATGATCGCGGGCACGCTCTCGGCCACGCTGCTCACCATGATCCTGGTCCGCAGCCGGGCGGTGAAGCAGCCCCTGTGGCCCGCCCTCGCGGGCGTCTTCGCCCTGTTCTGCAACGCCGTGTCGGGCCGCGTCACCTACGGCCTCGGACAGATGTTCGCGCTCATGGCGGTCGCCGCCGTGTTCTGCTGGCCGTACCGCTGGCGCTACAAGCGGTGGGCGAAGGCCCTGGTCGCCGCGCCGTTCGCCGCGCTCGCCACGATGGGCAGCCCGGTGGCCGGTCTCTTCGTCGGGCTCGTCGCCGTCGCGCTCTTCCTCAGCAAGCGGTACCCGGGCGCGTACGCGCTGGGGCTCGCGCCCGCCGTGGTCGTCGGGCTCTCCGCCTGGCTCTTCCCCTTCTCCGGCACCCAGCCGATGTCCTTCGGGTCGGCGTCGCTGCCGCTGCTCTTCGCGGTGCTCGTCTACTTCCTCGTGCCGCAGGAGTGGAAGACCGTACGGATCACGACGGCCGTGTACGCGGTGTTCGTGCTCGGCGTCTGGCTGATCAGTTCGCAGATCGGTTCCAACATCACCCGTCTCGCGATGTCCTTCGCGGGCGTCGTGCTGCTCGCCGCCCTGCCGTTCACCGTGCCGAAGTCCCGCAAGTGGTACGCGCTCGTGCTGGCCCTCGCCGGGTTCACCGGGTGGGTCGGGTTCAAGGCCGGCGACGACGTGGTGCACACCAGGCCGGTCGCGTCCTGGACGCGTGCGGTCGCGCCGCTGATCGAGGAGTTGCAGGACGTGGGCGCCGCCAAGGGCCGCGTCGAGGTGGTGCCCGCCCGCAGCCACCGCGAGGCGTCCGCGTTCGCCCCGTACGTCCAGCTCGCCCGCGGCTGGAACCGGCAGGCGGACATGGAACGCAACCCCATCTTCTACGACGACACCCTCAACTCCGCGAACTACCACGAGTGGCTCCAGCGCTGGTCCGTGCATTACGTCGTGCTGCCCGAGGGCGAGCCCGACGGCGACGGGGGCAAGCGCGAGGCGCAGCTCATCGGGAAGGGCCTGCCCTATCTGAAGCAGGTGTGGGTCGACTCCAACTGGCGGCTGTACGAGGTCCTCGACCCGAAGCCGCTCGCCGAGCCGCACGCCGTCGTGGAGCGCGCCGAGCCGGGCGAGATGACGCTCCGCGTGAAGGAGCCGGGCCGTGTCCTGATCCGCATCCCGTACTCGCCGTGGCTGAGCGTCGTCGACGCAGAGGGCAAGGGCGTGGAGCGGCCCGAGGAGACCGAGGAGTCGCAGCGGCGGCGCGAGTCGGACGACGGACTCCCCAAGGAGTACGCCAACGTCCACGGCTGTCTGCGGGAGGCCCCGGAGGACCACAACGGCGACAAGTGGGTCGAGCTGATCGCCCCGAAGGCCGGCACCTACCGGCTCGGCTCGCCCTACCAGCTGCCGCGCGGCACGCCCTGCCCGGAGGGGCTGGCGCGCTGAGGCCCGGCGTCAGCCGCCCGGCGCCGCGCAGATCCCGGAGGCGGGCAGACGGCCGGGCCCGGTCTCCGATACGGCTTCCTCGCGGACCGCGTCGAGCTGTCCGAGGAGCTCGTCGAGCCGTCTGCCCGTCGGGTTCCTGAAGTACTGCAGGACCGCCCGGTGGAACGCGTCGCGCAGCCCCGGCGGCATCACGTCCGAGGCGTCGAAGCAGAGGGTGCGCGCCTTCTCGGTGAGGATGCCGGCGATGCGCCGCCCCGTCGGGTCGGTCGGCTGGGGGTCGGTGGCGTCCGGGAACAGCGGCCGCAGCTCGTCCTTCGCCTCGGAGCGCCACAGCGTGCGGGCCGTCCTGCCCGACAGGCGCTCGACGAGGGTGCGGGCCGCCGGGTTGTCGCTGAACACGGCGGCCATGTCGCCCGCCACCTCGTACGCGCCGTCGTACGCGGACCGGCCGCGCAGAAAGCCCGCCGACGGGTCGGCGCGCACCGGGTCGTCCGCGTACACGTACCGGATGAAGGCGCTCTGGTGCTCATGCGTGCAGCGCGGCGTCAGCGAGTCGAGCAGGCCGCGCGGGCTCCCGCCGCCCTTGGTCGCCGGGTCGGGAGTGCCCACGTACGACATGGTCAGGGACTGGTCGATCGACGCCTTGGAACGGTCGCCGAGGAGGTCGGCCCAGGTCGTCCACGCCTCGCGGACCCGCCGGTCGCGCCAGCTGAGCCGTCCGGTGGCCCACTCCGTGTAGACGTCCGGGCCCGCTTGGTGGAGCAGGATGTCCTCGACCCAGTCGGTGCCCGGCCAGCCGGATGTGGCCTGCGAGGCGAGGCCCACGCACCACTTCGGGGCGGCGGCCGACTGCCCCTCCTTGCTCCACACCAGGCTCTTCAGGTCGACCTTGAGCGGCACCCAGTAGGTGCGGCGCGTGCCGTCGACGACGAGCGGCGGCGCCCACGGCGGGTAGGCGCGGGCGGCGGCCGTGGCGGTGAGCGGCTTGAGGCGGTTGGCGCGGGCGTACTCGGTCAGCTCGCCGAGGCTGTTGAGGATCGCCACGTCGGGCGGGTCGTCCGCCTCCAGCTGCGCGACGAGCGTCTCGCGCAGGGAACGGGTCCCCTGGTAGGTGTACGTCTGTCCCGTGCCGTCGTCGAGTTCGTTCAGCATCGCCTCGAACGCCTCGCCCTCGTCGCCCGTCCAGGGCCCGAGGACGACGAGCGTCTCCTCCGGCCGGTCCGTGCAGGCACCGGCGGTGACGGCGAGCAGGCAGGCCGCAAGGAAGACGCGCAGGACGCGCAGGACAGGCGGGACGGCGGGGGCCGGGCTCATGTGGCGGCTCCGGAGCGGGAGATGAGGACGTACTCGCGGCGGTAGGCGTGCAGCGCGGTGTAGACGAGGCCCGCGTCGAGCAGGCCCACCGGTCCCACCCAGGGCGCGGCGCCGTCGAGCGAGGAGAGGCGGCCCTCGGCGAGGTCGCGGTCGGCGCGGGCGTCCAGGGAGGCGATCAGGCGGGGGTGCGGGCGGCCGAAGGGCCGCGAGTCGACGGTGGACTCGATCGCCGGTGACGTCGCGCGGGACAGCTCGCCCGCCGTGGCCGCGACCCGCTGCTGCGCGCGGTGGGCGAGCACCGCGTCGGCCGTCAGGAACGGCAGGGCGAGCAGCGGCAGCGCGGCCACGAGCAGGGGGACGCTGACGCGCAGATGGAAGCGGTGGTGGAGGAAGACCTGGGTACGCCACAGCCCGGCGGTGAGGAGCGTGAGGGCGGTCGCGGCGACGACGGCCGCGGCGATCACGCCGCCCCCGGGGGCCGCCCGGCCCGCGAGCCGGCCGCGCAGGCTCTCCTCCAGCGCGGAGATGCGGTCCACGACGGCGGTCGCGTCGGAGCCGGTGCGGGGTTCGCACGGCGGATAGCCGCCGGGGCCCGCCTTGCGCGGGGGCACGGCAGGCGTGCAGAGCATGCTGCGGGCGTACGAGAGTCCGGCGTCCCGCAGCGCCGGGTCGCCGACGTTGTTCTGCGCGTAGGCGATCCAGGTGCCGTAGTCGACGACGAGACCGGAGACCACGTCGAGCTCCTGGCGCTCGGCGGTGGTCAGGGCGCCGCTGCGGGCCACTTGGTTGAGGCTCTGCGCGGCCCGTTTCGTACGCGTGAGGTAACGGTTGCCGATCCCGGAGAGCCGCACCGACTCCCCGGCACCGAGGCTCTTCTCCGCCTCGCGGTCGGCGATGCGCAGGGACATCTCCGCGTCGGCCAGATCACCGAGCGCGGGCAGGTAACTCCCGCGCAGCGCCGCGGAGTCCGCGCGGATCTCCGCGTACGCCCACCCGAACGCGACGGACGCGACGACGGCGAGCAGCGGCAGGGCGATCATCCGCTCACGCAGGTAGGCACGGTTGCGCGGCCGCTCGGCCAGCGGGGCGGCCCACAGGTGACGTCGCAGGCGACGCAGCACGTCGGCGACGACGAGACGGGCGGTGCGCCAGGAGGGGGTCATCGGGGGCTGCCAGGGGGGATGGTCGTGTTCGACTGGATGCGGCTCGCCACTGCGTGGTTGCGGGACCGCTCGACGAGGCCGGCGGTGCGCCGGGAACGGTTCATCGGGGGCCGCCAGGGGGTTGGGCGCCGGGCGGGCGGCCTGCGGGCAGGACGGTCGTGCTCGGCTGGACGTGGGCCGCCTCGGTGCGGTCGCGGGGCCGTTCGGTGAGGGGGGCGGTGGACCGGGAACGGTTCATCGGGGGCCGCCAGGGGGTTGGGCGGCGCCCGGCAGGACCGTCAGGCTTGACTGGATGCGGGCCGCCTCGACGTCGAACTTGGCGATGCGGTCAAGGAGTCGCACCGTGCCGCGCTCCGCGTCGCGGACGCGGACGAGGCGGCGCAGATGGTCCCGCATCGCCGTGTCGCCCGTCTCTCCCGCGAGCCGCCATGCCGTGCCGAGGAGCGCCTCGGCCGCGTCCCGCGCGCCCCGCTTCAGCTCCGCGCAGGCCCGCTCGAAGGTGCGGTGCAGCTCCTCCTCGTGCTGGTAGTGGGCGACCTGGGGGTCGAGGCGGCTGTAGAGGTCGGCGTCGTCGGTCCAGCGCACCAGGACCGGCTGCGCGGCGGGGAGTTCCAGCTGCTGCGGGTGGTCGTCGGCGTCGATCTCCACCTCCGTCAGGAGGAGTTCCTTGCCGAGCTGCGCCGGGTCGTAGGGCGCGCCGACGCAGAGCAGATAGGCGCGGGTCTCCTCGCCGCACGGACTCAGCTCGTACTCCTCGACGGGCCCGGCCGCGCCCGCGTCGACGCCGGACAGGTCGACGCGGGCGGGGGCGAGCGCGGTCCGCACCGGGTGGACCTGCTCGAAGGAGTGCGGGCGCACCCCGGCCCGGTGGTAGAGGCGCAGGCGCAGGCCGGTCACGTCGCGTTCGGCGGCCCGCCCGGTGAGCGCGGCCAGCTCGCCGGGCAGCCGCGTCAGATCCTCCACGGCACGCGTACGGCCGCCCAACGCTCCCGCGATCAATAGCAGTTCCTCCGTCTCCCAGGCGTCCCCGATGCCCACGACATCGCAGTCGAAGGCTTGCGCGCACCGCTCGACGCGTGCGCGCAGATCCTCGCGCGACTCGTATCCGGGCTCGTTCTTGCCGTCGGTGAGCAGCAGCGCGTGGCGTACGTAACCACTGGACCCGGCGCCGGGCAGATCGCGGAAGAGGAGCCTGGCCCGCTCCAGCCAGGTGCCCATCGCGGTGCCGCCGCCCGGTGTGCAGTCGTACAGGGCGGCTTCGGCGGCGGCCCGCGACTCGGCGTGCGCGACGGCGAGCCCGGGCCGCCTCGGGTAGATCATCGCGGTCTTGTCACCCCCGGCGACCAGGGCGAACAGCGCGCCGTCGGGAATCCTGGCCAGCGCGCTGACGGCGGCGGCGCGGGCGGCGGCGAGGCGGCTCGGCGGGATCACCATGGACGAGGAGTGGTCGATGAGCAGCACCTCCGCGAGCCGGGGCCGTGGCCGGGGCGCCCCGGTGGCCGTGTCCGGCGCGGGGGCGCCGGGCCTGCGGACCGTCACCGTGAGGACCGCGTACATCCGCGCCGGTTCCTCCGTCCCCGGCGGACGGGGTCGGGGCAGCTCGACGACCTGGCTGACCTCAAGGCCGACGCGGGCGCGCGGCCCGGCTCCGGCTCCGGCTCCGGCTCCGGCTCCGGACGAGCTCAACCGCCCTGCTGCGTAGGAGTGCTGTTCCTGATCAAGTTCCTGATCTTCTTGCCCGGCCATGGGGTGTCCCTGTGGTGTCGTAAGGCGAAGGGGCGTACCGCGTAGGCGCGGTCCAGGAGGAGTTCGGCGAGCGGCACCTCGGCGTCGCGGGGCGGCGCGTCGCGGGCGGCCTGGAGGGCCAGATGCCGGTAGAAGCGGGACAGGTCCTTGCGCAGCCCGCGCTCGTCGCCGGGGAAGTCGAGCAGCGGATCGGCTCTCGCGGCGACGGCCCGCAGCTCGGCAACGGCCACCCGGGGGGTGCCGACGGGCGGGTCGAGCAGGCGGTGGGCGACGCCCCACACCTCCGCCTTCATCCGTACGCGTGCCTGCTCGTCGGTGAGGCCGTGCGCGGAGAAGAGACCGGCGAGGCCCCGCAGGGCCGTGCCGAGGCCGTCCGCGTCCCGGGCGTGGTCGGCGCGGATGCGCACGGCGGCGGTGCGGGCGGCGGTGCGGTGCCGGGAGTGCTGGGGCACCGCGTCCAGCGCGGCGATCGCGTCGGCGAGGGCGTCGGGGCCGCCGAGGGCGAGCCGTGCGCGGGCGGCGCCGAAGGCCGCGCTGCCCAGCGACGGGTTGCGCAGCCGTACGGCCTCGTAGAACGTCAGGGCCTCGTGCGGTCGCCGGAGGTGCTCGGCGCAGTGCCCGAGGGCGAGCTTGGGCGCGTACTCACCGGGGATCGCGCCGTAGACCCGATCGAAGTGGTCGCGGGCCTCGGCGACGCGGGAGCGGGCGAGCGCGAGCAGCCCGCGGTGCCAGTCGAGCCGCCAGTCGTACGGGGCTCTCGCAGGCCCTATGGCGCCCTCGGCCAGGGCGAGCGCGGTCTCGGCGGCGGACAGGGCGTCGGCGTCGCTGTGCGGCTCCACCCGCAGCCGCAGCCGGCAGCGCAGCAGGTGCACCTCGGGGGAGTCCCGCCAGTCGCCGGTGTGCTGGAGCAGTGCGGCGGGGTCGTCGTCGCTGAGCCTGCTCAGCTCGCCGTGGTGGTCGTCGTCCGGGTCGGGGCGCGGCACGGGCAGGCGCCGTGCCACCTCGGGCGGGCCGGGAGCGGGATAGCGGGGCGCGGACGGCGGGGCGGCCCAGCGCGAGACCTCGGGGGCGGCGCCGAGCCCGCCGTCCAGGGCGTACGCGGACTGGAGGAAGAGCGGCGAGGGCTCGAAGGTCTCCACACCGGTCCGCAGGGACCGCAACTCCCGGAACACGCCCCGCAGTTGCTCCTCCATCTCCCTGGCGGTGGCGAAGCGGTCGGCGCGCCGGGTGCGGGTGGCGCGGCGCAGGGCACGGGCGAGGGAGACCAGGCCGAGCCCGCGGTGCCCGGCGGACGCGTCGTCCAGCGGGCCGAGCGCGGCCAGGTCCGCCAGGTCGTGGCGGGTCGCGCCGAGGCCGCACAGGGTGCGCAGCGTCTCGCCGAGGCTGAACAGGTCGTCCTGCGGCTCGGACTCGCCGTGGTCGCCGACGCTGGGGGCGCGGTAGAGGGAGGTGGTGAGGCCGGGAACGCCCGCGCGGCGCACGCTTCCCACGTCGATGAGCTTGGTGGTGGAGCCGTCGTGCATGACGTTGGGCGGCTTCAGGTCGCCGTAGACCTTGCCGCGTTCGGGGGCGTGCAGATAGGCGAGCCCGGCCAGGATGCGCACGCCGTAGGCGAGCGCGAACTCCCGGAACCGCTCGTGGCCGAACTCCTCGGGGTGCTCGCGGGCGCGGGCCCGCACCTCTTCGAGGTTGAGCCCGTCGACGTACTGAAGGACCAGGAAATCCCCGACGCCCGGGTGGTGCCCGTAGTTGAACACCCGGATGAACCCGTCGTGGTTGAGCTCGACCAGCTCCCTGCGCTCGCCCTTGAGGAGGCTGTACGAGTCCGCGGCGAGCTCCGCGTGCAGCATCTTGATGGCGACGGCGCGGTCGTCGACCTTGGTGTCGTGGGCGAGGCAGACCTCGCCCATCCCGCCGTAGCCCAGGGGCCGCTCCAGACGGTACTGGCCCGCGAGCAGCGTGCCGGGCGGCAGCGGGAGGCCACTGGGGCCGGTGAGGTCGGGGCCCCCGCTGTCCGCGCGGTCCCGGAGGGTGATCTCGGGCAGGACCGTGGGGTCGGGGTTCTCGGCGGGGAGGGTGACGTGGGCGGGGCGTGGCGGGGGAGCGGCGGCGAGGCCGGGGTCGACGATCCAGTGCTGGGAGGACCCGTGGTCGGCGGAGGAGTACGAGGGCCACTCGCGCTCGGACGAGTTCGGGCGGGGCGCCGGTGTTGGCGTGGCCTGTGCGGTCTCCGCCGAGTGCAGCCCGGTCCGCGGGTCGACGCGCTCCCCGCTGGCGAGGCAGTAGCCGGTAGGGGTGACGGTGCCCGAACAACCCGGGTGGGGACAGGACTTGACGGGCGTCACGCGTCACCGTCCGCCTCGGCCAGGCGCCGCACCACCCGTGCGAACGCCTCCACCGCCCGCTCCGCGTCGGCGAGCGGACACGGCCCCGCCATCAGGAGCCGCTGCGCCTCGCGGTAGGGGCGGACCGCGTCGGGGTGCTCGGCGAGGCCGCGCCGGGCGAGGCGGGCCAGGTGGTCGCGGAGGAGCGCGCGCAGGCGCAGATGCTCGTCCAGTACGTCTCGGAGTGCGGTCTCGGCGGCCGTGGCGCGCACCAGATAGGTCTCCACGGCCTGCTCGGCGTACGAGAGCTTCTCCAGGAAGCGCGGCCCGGCCCGCCCGGTGAGCGGACGCAGTTCATCGCTGAGCTGCACCGTCCACAGCGCGGCCCGCGCCGCGTATCCGGTGGCGACCGGGGGGTCCACGACGTGCGGCTCCACGCGGTGGAAGAGGCGCCGGGCGCGCCGCTCGGTGTCGGCGAGGTCGTCGACGCGGGCGCCGATCCGCTGCAGCCACTGGGCGGCCCGTTCGGCGGGCAGCAGTCGCTCTCCCATGGCATGGGCGAAGCCGTGCGAGCCGTCGCGCACGACGAGCAGCAAGCGGGCGCCGCCCTCGGCGAGTTCCCGCAGGATCCGCACCGCGGTGGTCGGTTCGGTCGGGGACCGGTCGGCGTACAACACGGCGACGGCGGGCCGCCGCCCCGGCACCGCACGCCGCCGCCCGGCATGCCGCAACTCGTGCCGCAACACGGCAAGCGCCTCGCGCAACTCGCTCTCCCCGGGGTCGTCCAGGGCGGCACCCTCCAGATCGAGAACGATCCCGAGGCTGCCGCCCCGGGGGGCGATACCGGCACGGGAGAGGTGGGGGGCACCGCCGGTGGTGTCGGGGGGCGCGGGGCCGGCTCCGGCTCGCGGTCCGGGGCGGGGCCGGGGTCCGGCTGCCGGGACGGCGAGCCCCAAGGGGCTGACCGCCAGGTGCGGGGCCTGTTCCCGGTCGGCCATGTTCAGGACGACGTACAGCGCCTGCCGGGCCCGCTCGTCGTCCTCGGCGATGAAGAGGACCTCCGTGTCCCAGGCGTCCGCGTCGCCGTTCAGCCAGCGGGTGACCGTGCGCTGGAGGCCGTGCGGGCGGGCCGCGCGGGTGGCCTCGGCGGAGACGACTCGGTGGCCGGGGACGGCATGCGGGCCCGTCACATACCGCTCGGCGAACCGGCGGAAGTACTTGGCGACCGTGGCCGCCGGAATCATGTACCCGTGCTCGCCGCTCTCGTCGGCCTGCGCGACGATCCCGAGCAACCGGTCGCCGCCCTCCTCCAGCACCCCCGAGCCACTGAACCCGCCCCGCACCCTCCCCGCCCCGGTGAGGTCGATCTGCACCCGCTCGTCGCCCTCCCCGCCGGGGCCCATGCAGGCGCCCGTCAGCCACTGCCCGCCCGACTGGTACGCGGGGAAGCCGTCGATGAGGACCGGGGCGCCCCGGTAGTCGAGCGTGCGGTGCAGCGTGACCGGCGACGGCACGGGCGCCGGCTCGTCCAGGACGAGCACCGCCAGGTCACCCTGCGCCTTGCCGAAGGCGGGCACCCAGTGCCCCGCCGCGACGCTCGCGGTACGGCACGGGGTGCGGGTCAGACCCTGGAGCAGCGGGAACTCGACCTGGACGCGGTCGGGACGCAGACCGGTCGCCGGGTCGCGCACGACATGGGCGCAGGTCAGTACGCGGTCACTGCCGAACAGCACCCCGGCGCCGAGCACATCACCGCTGCCCGACGCGGCCCACCGCCGCAGCCGTACGCGCCAACTCCCGTGATCGGCCAGAGGTTTGACGTCCCCGGCCGTCGCTCCCCGCTCTCGGTCCCCGTCCCCCATGCTTCCTCAGGATAGGCGCGGGGGAGGGCAATGACGCCTGGGCTGCATGGGGAGGTATGGGGAGGTAGTGAGAGAACTCCGCGCGGGTCCCCCCATCCGCCCGATCACCCGTCCGAGACGGGGAACGCCACGTCGCACACCTCGTCCTCGGGCCCGCTCCGGTCCCAGTCGGCGAAGTACACCTCGCGGCACGGCCCCGCCAGGGCGAGCCCGCGCTCGGCGGCCCAGGCCTCCACGGCGTCGTAGGCCGCGATGATCTGCGGGTAGGCGACCTGCGCCTTGGTGATCCGCGTGCAGGCGAGCCGGCGCGCGGGCTCCACCCGTACCACCGCGCCGCTCGCCCGCCCCTGCCCGGCCGCCCACGCACGCGCGGCCGCGGCGTCCACGACCGGCACGCACGACTCGGCGGGCCCGTCGCTCTCCTCGGTCACCTCCGCGTGGTAGACGACGAAGTGCGGGGCGGCCATGCCCCCGCACTCGCCCTCCGCGGCGCGCTCCAGGCGCTCCGCGGAGGAAGCGATCCAGGCGGACAGCTCCCCGGCGCTCACATGGCGGGTCTCACTGAGGACGTGCGTCTCCGGTACGTCCACGGTCTTCACTTCGAATGTCGCGTACAACTCGGCGTTCCTTCCCGACAGTCGTCCACGGAGGTACCGCGCGAGCGTCCGCTGCTCGGCGAAGCGCTCCTCGACCGCCGCCCAGTAGGCGTCGAGCGAGTGCGCCGCCCGCTCCCCGTCGAGCCGCACCGTCTCCGCGATGCCGGCCAGCGGCATGTCGAGGCGGCGCAGCAGCGCGACCGTGCGGGCGTGCTCGATCTGGCCGACCCGGTAGTAGCGGTAGCCGCTGGCCTCGTCGACGTGCGCGGGCTCGAGCAGCCCGAGCCGGTCGTAGAGCCGCAGCGCCTTCGGCGAGAGCCGCGCGCGGGCGGCGAACACGCCGATGGAGAGCAGTTCGTCTTCCGGTTCCGCGTTCAGGTTCGCGTTCACGGGGCAATCCTCCGTCACCGGGCCGGTCGGCCCGGTGACGCAGACTCTGAGGTCTGCCCCAGGGACAAGGTCAACGCCGCCCGCCGCTCGCCGCCCCTCAGCCCCGACCCGCGTACTCACCCCAGATCCGCGGCGGCAGCACGGTCCCGCGCCGCGACTTCTCCCCGCCGACGCCCGACATCGGCAGCAGCCCCGGCTCGCCGGGACGGACCCGGAACAGGGTCACCGCTGTCGACAGATCCTTGGTGAACCCCGTGAACCAGGCCGTCCGCAGCCGGTCCTGCTCCCCCGTGCGGCCCGCCGCGACACCCGGCCCGAGACCTCTGCCGCCCGCGCGCAGGGCGTCGGTGACCTCGCGGGCCACCCCCGCGTCCATCGCGCGCCCCGGGGCGGTCCGCTCCAGGCCGGGCAGGGCCGTGCCGTCCTTGACGACCTCGGTCACCGAGTACGGGTCGTGCCGCAGCCCGCCGCTCGCGAAGGTCCCGTACGCGGTGGCCATCCGGATCGCGCTGGGCGTCGACGTGCCGATGGAGAAGGTCGGCTCCAGGCGGGCCATGCTCCGTGGCAGCAGCCCCGCGGCGACGGCGGTCCGGCGGACCTGCGCCAGGCCGACATCTTTGCCGAGGCGTACGTACGTCGCGTTGCCGCCGGGGAACAGCGCCGTGCCGAGGGTGGGCCGGTCGGGGTCCGGCTCGCCCGCGGACGGACTCAGGGTGCCGTCGGGGGAGTACTGGCTGCCGGCCACGACGCTCTGGCGCGGCACGGGCGCGGCCGCCTCGCGGCCGGCCCCGGCGATCGGCACATCACGTACGGAGACGCCGTGCTGGAGCGCGGCGGCGAGCACGAACGGCTTGAAGGCGGAGCCGGCCGGGACACCGGACGTGTCCGCGTTGTTGGTGAAGTGCTCGGTGGCGTCCGGCCCGCCGTACAGCGCCACCACCGCCCCGTCGGACGGACGTACGGACGCGGCGCCGACCTGTACGTACCGGTCGTCCGCGCGGGTCTTCGGCGCGAGGTCGCGCTCCATGACGCGGTGCACGGCGCGCTCCAGGCGGCGCACCTTGTCCTTGTCGAAGGTGGTGTGGATGCGGTGGCCGCCGCGGGCCAGCTCCTCATCGGTGATGCCGGTGCGCTGCTTGACGTACTTGTTGGCGACGTCGACGAGGTAGCCGGTCTGGCCGCCGAGGCTGGTGGAGCGCGACTGCTTGCGCGGCTCGGGGAAGGTGCGGTACTTCGCCCGCTCCTTCTCCGTCATCAGGCCCACGTCGACCTGCCGGTCCAGGATCCACGCCCAGCGCTCGCGGGCCCGCCGGTGGTTGCCCGCGCTGGTCGCCGGGTCGTACAGCTCGGCGCCCTTCAGCAGGGCGGCGAGCATGGCGCCCTGGCTGGGGTCCAGCTTCTTGGCGGGGATGCCGTAGTAGGCGTGGGCGGCCGCCTCGATGCCGTTGGCGCCGCGCCCGAACCAGCTGGTGTTGAGGTATCCCTTGAGGATCTCGTCCTTGCTCTTCTTGCGGTCCACCTTCAGCGCGATGACGAACTCCTTGACCTTCCGCGTGACGGTCTGGTCCTGGGAGAGGTAGGTGTTCTTCACGTACTGCTGGGTGATGGTGGAGCCGCCCTGCGTCTCCTGCCCGCGGACCATGTTGACGGCCGCGCGGGCCAGGCCCGACGGGGAGACCCCGGAGTCGTCGTAGAACGTCTCGTTCTCGGCGGCGATCACGGCGTCCACGGCGGACGGGGCGATCTGGTCCAGCTCCACGATCTGCCGGTTGACCTCACCGGTACTCACCATCTGGGTGCCGTCGGACCAGTAGTAGACGTTGGCCTCGCGGCGGGCCGCCGCGTTCTCGTCGGGGATGTCCACACTGACGTACACGGCGATGAAGAGCGCCACGACGGCGAACGCGAAGATGCCGCTGGTGCCGAGCAACTGCCGCCAGGAGGGCAACCAGCGACGCACGCCCGCGCGCCCGGAGCGGGGGTAGTCCAGGAGACGCCGACGACGACGGGTTCGGCGCGGGGGGCGCGGACGGTCCGCGCGGTCTGCGGGGGTGGGGTGCCTTTTGCGGCTGGGGCGCTTTGTGCGGCTGGGGTGCTCTGTACGGCCGGGCAGCTCCGCACGGCCCATACGGCCGAGAAGCCCGAGAAGCCCGAGGCGGCCGAAACGGCCAGGACCGTGCCGGCCGCGGCGGAGCGGTTTCTTCCCCTGAGCATGAGACCCCATGTCGTGGGAGAGTGCCCCGCGCGCGGCCGGGTTGGTCCGGATTCCGTTTTTCTCGTGGTGCGAGACGGTCGGGCCGGGCCGGATTCAGCGGATCGGCGCCGGACTCGGCGGACCGCGGACCGGACTCAGCGGATCTTCGTCAGCTCGCCCTCGTCCTTGAGGACGGCGACACCGAGCGCCCAGATGCTGTCGACGCGCTGCCGCTCCTGCGCGTTGGGCCGCGCGTTGGTGCAGGACGGGCCGGGGCCGCCGCCCGACATCAGCTCGCTGCACGGGCCCGAGTAGTGGTCGGGGAGACCGAGGACGTGGCCCGTCTCGTGGGCCGTCACACGCGTGGAGTTGTACTGCTGGTTCTGCCGGTAGTCCAGGAAGATGTAGCCGTGCCCGCGCCCGTCGGTGTAGGCGTAGGAGCCCCGCGAGTCATTGCCCTCGCGGTACTCGAAGTCGGTTCCGGAACTGCCCTCCTGGAGTTTCACGTTGTTCACGGAGGAGTTCCATATCTGGGTGCTCTGCGCTATCTGGCCGCGGAAGCTGGGCGCGCGGCGCGTGCTGTAGGTGACGGTGACGGCCTGGATGCCGGGCTTCGCCGCCTGCTTCTTCAGCGCCGACTTCATGACGGCTTCGAAGAACTGCCGGTTGGCGGCCTGGTCTTCGCCCGAGTACGACGATGAGCTGTACGTCGATGTCCTGTACGCCGAGGCGCCCTGGTCGGCGGCCGGTGCCTGGGCCGGAGCGGGGGCCGCGAACGCCGTGGGGGCGGTCAGGGTGGCCACGAGCGCCGCGGTGCCGAGGGCGGCGAAGACGCCGGTTCTGCTTCTGTGCATGGGGGTGTGTCCCTTCCGGGATGGAGGCCTGCGGGTGCGGCCTCCGGTCGGGACGAGTATCGGGAGCGCGGGCGGAATTGAGCCGATGCCATTAGGCGATAGCGCGAGGGCATCAAGCCCCGTACGCCAGTAAGCGCGTACGCGAGTAAGGGCGTACGCAAGTAAGGGCGTACGTAAGCTCGCAACCGTCTATTGCACGCGCCGGATCCGATGGACGTCGCGTACGCAGAGGTTGAGGACGGTGGCCGCCACGATGACCGCGGCACACACCAGAAGCAGGGACCGGTCGGCGTACGCGTGCGAGAACACCGCGACGACAAGGTAACCGACGGGGATGGCGAGCCGCTCGCCGACCTGGTTGAAGGAGCTCATGCGGCCCAACTCCGCGTCCGGAATGTGCTGTTGGAAGGCGGTGACCCAGGTGACGCCCGCGATGTCCAGCCAGACGCCCGCCAGCGCGGCGCAGAGCAGCAGCCAGGGCAGCCCCAGGCCGAACGCCAGCGCGGCCAGGGGCAGCGCGAGCCCGGCGCCGGCGGCCACGGCCACGGCGAGCAGCCGGCGCGGCTTCCACCGCAGACAGACGACCGCGCCCGCGAGGAGCCCGAAGGAGAACGCGCCCTGGATCAGCCCCCAGGTGCGGGCCCCCGCGTAGTGCTCCTCGGTGACCACCGGGCCGATCAGCTGGTAGCCCGCGAGGAAGGCGGCGACCAGGACCGTCCCCGCGGCCGTGTACGTCCACAGCCAGGTACGCGACCAGAAGCCCGTCCAGCCCGCCCGCAGGTCGGCGAGGGCACTGCTCTTGACGACGGGGGCGCCGAGTCGCAGCCCGAGCAGGAGCAGGGCGGCGACGAGGAACGTGAGCGCGTCGAAGCCGAGCGCCCACGCGGGCCCGCCGGCGGCGACGACCAGACCGCCGAGGACCGGCCCGGCCACCTTGACGGCGTTGGTGGGCAGCCGGAGCAGGGCGTTGGCCTGCTGGAGCTGGTGCGGTGCGACGAGTTGGGTGACCACGCCCTGCGCGGCGGGCGTGGTGAAGGCCACCGCGACGCCCGAGACGAAGCCGCAGACCGCGATCGGGCCCGTGCCCGCGTGCCCGGTGGCCACGACCAGGGCGAGGGCGCCCTGCGCGGCCGCGGCGAGGAGATTGCCGCCGAAGAGCAGCCGGCTGCGGGAGAGCCGGTCGGCGAGGACGCCGCCGACCAGCAGGAAGACCACGGTCGGCACGGTGTTGGTGGCCAGCACGACACCGAGCGCCCCGGCCCCGCCACCCGCGCCGATCACCGCGTACGCGAGGGCGAGCGGCGCCATCGCGGACCCGGCGGCGGAGACGAGCTGAGCGAGGAGGAACCGCCGGAACGGGCCGCTGCGCAGCGGCGAGCGGGGCGCGGCGGGAGACGTGCGCCCGTCAGTGGTGTCCGTGACGCTCATGTTGCCCCTGCCCCCGTGGTGGTCGCCCGTGGTGGATCGCCCCGGCGGGAAGCATAGGTCTAGGTAATCGAGCGTCACCTGGCGTCGCCCAGCGTCAGTAACGGGTAAGAGCGGGCAGGAGAGGACGTGAAGAGAGGAGGACGTGAAGGAACCGTGGTGCCCGCCGAACGCACCATGGCATTCTGGCGCTGGCCCCCCTAGCCCCCGGAGGCGATGTGACGTCACCAGACGTGGATCCGGTAGGACGACCGGACGAGCCGGAGAATCCGGCCAAGCAAGGCGAGAAGGTCGTCGAGCTGCAACGCAAGGTCAGCCAGTTGGAACAGGCTGTCGAATCCCACGCCACGGTGGACCAGGCGATCGGCATCGTCGTCGCGGTGGGCAGGCTGACTCCGGGCCAGGGCTGGACGGTGCTCAGGGAGACCTCGCAGCACACCAACATCAAGCTGAGCCGTGTCGCGGACCTGATAGTCACCTGGGGCTGCGCCGGAGACCTGCCGGAAGAAGTCCGCAGGGCCCTGGACGCGAGCCTGTCGCGCGCCCAGGCGAACTCCGAGTGCTCGGAGCCGACGGCGTAACGGGACGGGCAGGAGGAGACGGAGGAGGGAAGGACAGTTCAAGGGGTTGAAAGGGCAGCTCTCCACGCTGCCTTTCCAACGAGGAGAGCCTGGCGCGGAAGGCACCCGGGCGCCTCCTGCGCGTGGCACCCCGGGTACCCGTGCCGCCCCCGCCGAACCGTCCGGAACGCGGCTATTCGGGGCGCGCGACCGAGCCGCTTCCACTCCTCGACCGGCCGCCCGTACTTCTTCTCGATGGAGGGGAAGTGACTGGCGGGTCCCACGTCACTGCTGCCCGGCCCCCCGCCGGGTGACGACCATACGAATGTCGTCGTCGGCCCAGAGGACGAACCGCTCGACCGGCGTCACCACGTGCCCCGGCGCGGGCGTGAACCGGAACCGCTTGAGCAGTACGGCGAGCACCAGCTGGGCCTCCACCATGGCCAGACCGGCCCCCTCACAGCTGCGCGGCCCGATCCCGAAGGGTACGTAGGCGAGCCTCGGCCGCTTGGCCGCTTCTTCCGGGGCGAACCGCTCGGGGCGAAAGGCGCCGGGCTCGGGCCAGTGGAGGGGATTCATATGGATGGCCCAGAAGGGATAGAAGACAGCAGCCCCACCCGGAACCGCGTACTCATACCCATCCCCCCGAAGGACAAGAGCCTCGGTGGTCTCCCGCGCACCGTACGGCCCGGGCGGGAAGAGCCGCATCGACTCCTTGAGGACCATGTCCAGACAGGTGAGTCGCCGCAGATCGGCGAAGTCGGGCACCGCACGGTCACCGAGTACGCGATCGAGCTCGTCGGCGACGCGTTCGGCCGCTTCGGGATGCAGGCCGAGCAGATGAAGGGTCCAGGAGACGGCGACCCCGGTGGTGTGATGGGCGGCCAGCATCGTCACCATGACGGTGTCGCGAATCCGGGCGGGCCGCTCACCGGCCTCGGCGAGCGCGCCGATCAGATCGCTCCGGTCGGTGCGCCCGAGGGAACGGTGCGCGGCGATCACGCGGTCGACGGTGGCACGCAGATACCCGAGGGCGTCGGCAGCCGGCTCCCCCCGCCCCTCCCCAGGTGTCCGACGGGGCCGCCCCAGATGCTCGGTGAGCACCTCCTCGAACGCGGCGGTGACCCGATCCGGATCCACGATGTCGGAGCCGACGCCCCCAAGCGCGTACTCACAGATCATGCGCAACGACAGCGAGGTCAGATCCTTCTGCAGCGCGACGGCCCCGCGACCGGCCTGCTCGGCCCACCGGTCGGCGAGCTCGACCGCCAGCGCGCTGAACGGCAGGAAATGCCGCTCGTGCGACGGCCGCCCGGCCAACACGGACAGCAGCAACCGCCGCCAGGGCCCGTGCTCCCCGGCGTCCAGCACCTGCAAGTTCCCGGCTTCGCACAGAGGCGCGAGAAACTCGAAAAGCCGCTCGGGCCGCTTGTTCAGGTGGGCGGTGGCCTCCAACAACACAGGATCGGCGACCGACACGACACCCCCGGCCCCGGGAAGCTGAAACCGCACGACGGGCCCGTACCGCTCATGCAGCCACAACTGATAAAGATGCAGCCCACCGGCAGCGGCAACGGCCCCCACCCCACCGTCGTCCTGCCACTCGGGCCCAGGAATACGCGTACGCATGGCTGTACCTCCTCGCTCGGGGGTCAGGCGTTCCACCCCACCACACCGAGGTCCCGACGCCCATGACGCGGCGAAGCTCGGCCACGGCCGAATCGAACCGGTCCTCCAACTCCCTGTAACGCTCGACGGGTCATACCCAGGTCCGACCCCGCAGTTCAGTTCCTGGTCCGACGCCCCGGAGGGACGGTGGAGGCATCGTCGTCGGTATGACGAACCCGACGACATCCACGGCCACCGCGGTCTCAACGCTCGGCGCCCGACTGCGTGGCGCGCTGCCTGTGGAGCGGTGGGAGGGCACCGGCTTCCCCGGACGTTGGGTGGGCGGCACCGCCATGGTGCTCGGCCCACTCCTGATGCTGACCGGCGCGTTGTTGCGGGCCCGCTTCCACTTCTTCTTCCCCGATCAACTCTCCGCGTACGAACGGCACCCCACCCTGATGGCCACCGCATACGGCCTTTTCGCCGCAGGCAACCTGCTGCTCTGGCCCGCTGTGGCGGTGCTGACCGCCCGCATCGGGGCGCGGAGCGCCGGCTGGGGCCTGTGGGGCGGGGTCCTGGTGATGTTCGGGCTGTTCGCCCGCGCCTTTCACGCGGGGGCGGACCACCTGGCCTTTCAGCTGGTGCGCTCCCAAGGGGCCCGGCCCGCCACCGAAACCGTCTCGGCCGGCTACGGCGCCTTCCACGTCTTCGCCAC
Source organism: Streptomyces sp. NPDC003379 (assembly GCF_053589195.1). NCBI lineage: Bacteria > Bacillati > Actinomycetota > Actinomycetes > Kitasatosporales > Streptomycetaceae > Streptomyces > Streptomyces sp. NPDC003379. Next base: position 64,529 of record NZ_JBSFRK010000043.1, read on the forward strand.
CCTGAACCTCGCCATCCTCGCCGGGTGGGTCGTCCTCGCCCTCGGCGCCTGGCGCACCCGGGTGCTCGGCCCGGTCCGCGCCGCCGCGCTCGGCCTCACCGCGGCACTGCCCCTCGGGGTACTCAAGGGGACCACCCCGCTGTCGCTGGTCGCCCTGGCCGGACTGTGTGCCGCGCTTGTGCCGCTGGGCCTGGCGCTGCTGTGCGGAGCACCCCGCCCCAGCCGGGCGGTGGTGCTGCGCTGGGTGCCGCTGACACTGGTGACGCTCGGACTGATGACGCTGCTCGGACAGGCCGGTTGAGTGCACACGTTCACGTACGGTCGGACCATGAAGCCCAAGCGGCAGGGCCATCTCTACGCCCTCGACCTCGCCGCGGCCTTGGCCCTGACCGCCGTGTACATCGGCTTCGCCCGGCAGACCGCCGACGACGGCCAACCCGCCTACACGGGACCGTTCTGGCTCGGCTGTCTGATCGCCTCCGCGGTCGGCCTGCCGATCGCTGTACGCCGCTGTTGGCCGCTCGCGGCCCTGGGAGCCGTCCTGGCCGCCCTGGCCACGGCGTCGCTCCTCGACATCCCGCGTGAGCCGTACGCTGCCGCCGGGCTCGCGGCCTACCTCGTCGGAGCGGCCGAGCCGGCCCGCCGGTCCGTGCCCGCACTCGCCGTGACGCTGCCGGTGGCGTGCGGTGCCGTGTATCTCGGCGAGGCGGTGGTCACTCCCGCCGAGGACTGGCGGGGTGCCGTCGGGCTGGCCGGGCTCGTGCTCCTGGTGATCGGCGGGGCTTGGGGCGTGGGGTTCATTGCGCGTGGCCGCCGGGCCGGGACCGCCCGGGAACAGCGACGCCGGTCGGAGCGCGCACTGGACGAGGAGCGTCTGCGGATCGCCCGTGAGCTGCACGACATCGTCTCGCACAACCTCAGCCTGATCGCCGTCAAGGCGGGCGTCGCCGCGCATGTGGCGGAGGCCGACCCGTGCGAGGCGCGGGCCGCCCTCAAGGTCATCGAGGAGACAAGCCGTTCCGCGCTGGCCGAGATGCGGCGCACGCTCGGCGTACTGCGCACCGAGGGCGCGCCCCTGGGACCCGCACCGGGCCTCGACCACCTCGACGCGCTCGCGGCGGAGGCGAACCGGGCAGGGGTGGACGTCGACCTGACAGTGCACGCCACGAAGGGCCTGGCCGAGGGGACACAGCTGACCGTCTACCGGATCGTCCAGGAGTCCCTCACCAACGCGGTCCGGCACGCCGCCCCGACCCGCTGCCAAGTCACGGTAGAGGCGGATGAGCGAGAGATCCGCATCGACATCGCGGACGAGGGACGACCGCCCGCGCTGGGGCAGCCCGTCCGCGAACTGCCGCGCGGACACGGCCTCCTGGGTATACGCGAACGGGCGATGATGTACGGCGGCAGCTTCGAGGCGGGCCCCCGGCCCGAGGGCGGCTTCGCGGTGTCCGTCCGCCTGCCCACGGAAGGGAACCGACAACCATGACCGACGTGCCCCCGGTCCGGGTGCTGATCGCCGACGACCAGGCGATGGTGCGCGGCAGCTTCCGGGTCCTCGTCGACCACACGCCCGGCATGACGGCCGTGGGCGAGGCCGCGAACGGAGCGGAGGCCGTCGAGCTCGCCCGCCGCGAACGGCCGGACGTCGTGTTGATGGACGTACGCATGCCCGACCTCGACGGCATTGCGGCGACCCGGCGGATCAGCTCGGACCCGGCCCTGTCCGGCGTCCGCGTCCTCATCCTCACCACCTTCGACCTGGACGAGTACGTCTACGCCGCCCTGCGCGCCGGCGCCGCGGGCTTCCTGCTCAAGGACACCCCGCCGACCGAGGTCCTCACCGCCATCGGCGTCGTCGCCGCGGGCGAAGCACTGCTCGCCCCCTCGGTGACCCGCCGCCTGATCGCGGAGTTCGCCCGCCGCCCGGAGCCCGCGCGCCCACCCAGCCGCTCGCTGGACGGGGTCACCGACCGGGAGTTGGAGGTGCTCGGCCTGATCGCGCGGGGTCTGTCCAACACAGAGATCGCGGAGCACCTTCATCTGAGCCTGGCCACGGTCAAGACCCACATCGGGCGCTTGCTCGCCAAGCTGTGTGCGCGTGACCGTGCCCAACTCGTGATCGTCGCCTACGAGACCGGCCTGGTGGGCGACCGACGGCGAGACCCCGAAGCCCTGCCGCCCGCTGGGACGACAGGGCTCTGACCTGTCGAACAGCAGCCAGATTTCCTTGCAGGCATCACGGTCGTGCTTGGCCTCCCAACGCATCGTCCCGCCCCGGCAGGTGGCCGTCAGGTTGAGCTCGGCCCATGTCAGCGGGTGAGCCCGCACGGAGGGGCCCTTTCGTCATGCCCGAGGTCAGTCGACGAGTGCCTCTGCGCCGTGCGCACGGGCGATCTCATCAATCGCGTGATGGCCGATGAGGCGCTCGACATCGGCGACGTGCGCGATCATCGCGACGCCACCGTGATAGCGGATTCCGTATGCCCTCGTGATCCCGTCGCCGTCGCCGCCGCGTCGCCGGCCTGGCAGAGCATCGAGTGCGATCACTACCTTGATCCACATGGCAAGCCAGATCATCACCCTTATTGGCGTCCTGTTGGGCGCCGTCACTTCCTTCTTCGCCACGAGCCTGGCGGAGCGTGCCAAGTTCAGGCAGACCCTGGCCACGCGGTGGGATGAACGCAAGCTCGACACGTACATCGAGTACATCTCCTGCGTGAAGGGAGCGAATCGGGGCGCCAAGCAGGCGCTCGAAGCATATGAGCGTGGCGAGAACACTGCCGAACTGTTGGCGGAGATGGATGCTGCTGAGGCCCGGCGCTCCGTCGTGTTCGAAGGCTTTGTACTGCTGGTGGATGATGCGGCCTCTGAGGCTGCGGCGACAGTCAATGAGCGGCTCTGGGCACTGCTGCGATGCGCTCGGGACCCCGCTGGCGCTTCTGCTGCTGTCCGCCGGGAGTTGAGTCCTTCGCTCATTGAGGCACTGAACGGTCTCCACAAGGCAGCACGATCGGACCTGGCGATAGGCAAGACCCTGAGACCGAGGTAACGGCGTCTCCTGAGCGGTCTGAGCTTGGGCACACCGGCCTGGCGGAGCACGTTAAGGTATCCGCACGATGGGAGTTCTGTCGCCCTGGAGGAGTGCTCCGCGGGTGCGGATGCGGTCCTCGCGCCACGCTCCTCACCGCTGCCGGGGTGGCTCCCCGCGTCGTGATGGAGATTTTCGGGCGCTCTCAGATCAGCATCACCATGGACGTCTACACACACGTCGTCCAGGACACGCGGCGCGAGGCCATCAGCCACATGGATCGGCTGCTCAAGAGGCGCCCCGGTCGTCAGTGACCGCCCGCGTTGATGTCAGAAGTAGATGTCAAAGGCCCCGGACCATGATCGGTCCGGGGCCTTTCGCCTGGTGCCCCCGGCAGGATTCGAACCTGCGACACCCGCTTTAGGAGCGAGGCTTGGGGATCAAGATGATGACCTGGGGTTTCCGTGCCTGGCGCTAGTGCGGCTCATGTACGCGCCGGTTCCCGGGGGTCCCCGTGAGTCACCGCCGGTTCTGGCACGGAAGTGGCACGGCCGTGAGGTCGGTGGAGCGGCTTTGGGCGGGAGCTGCTTTGGGGCGAGGGATCATGGCCCCTTAAGCTCATCGCGATTCGGGCAGTCACTGGACCTGCCCGCAAAGTCCGAATCGGGGCCATGATCTTAGAGGCTCGCCCCAAAGTGGCTGCCTAAAGCCGTGGAGCCGACCGCCCCTGCCACGGGGCAACGGCCCAGGTAGCGGGTTTGCCCGCCGCGTACCGCCGCCGCGATCCGGCCTATTCGGTAACCCAAAGCGTCTGTGACCTGCTGTGCGGCTATCCCCTGTGCCCTATGGCTCGGTGCTGGGTTTTGGCCGCTGTGTGGGGCGACGGGCGGCCGCCGCCGCGCAGCCGGTGGCGAAGACATAGAGGCAGCGTGGCGGCGGCCGACCGGCGCCGCCGCGCTGTGTGCGGCCCTCGGTCCTTGGATTGATCCCCTTCGGGGGCGGCTCGGGTCTGTGGTCTTGATGGGGTGTGTGTGCCGTGCGTGCGCTTGTGGTCCTACGGCTTCTGAGGTGTTCCCCCTACAAGGCCGGATCGCGGCGGCGGTACGCGGCGGGCTCACCCGCGTAACCAGGGGTCGAAGCCCCGGGAAAAGGGATGGTTGGCGCTCGCGGCTGGCCAAGGGCTGCCGCGAGCGCAGCGAGCCTTGATGAGGTAGAGAAACCTGTAACAGGTCTCCGCTATACCTCAGTTGATGTCGTACTCCGCCGTGAGCTGTCGGCCACCGCCCATGAAGTCGGTGGCGTACTCGATCACTGAACCGTCTTGGTCCCAGTAGTAGTTGGTCATGGTTAGGGCTGGGGTCCCTGCTTCGACCCCAAGTAGCTCGGCTGCGTCCTCGGGGACTGGCTTCAGGGCCACTACATCGCGGCGTCGCACCGCGCGTCGCCCCGTACGATCCTCGATCAGGCCGAACGTCATCTTCGGCAGTGCCTCGGGAACGGCCAACTCGGGCGCGTACTCGGCGAGATCGCCGTGAAGCCACGAGGTGGACAAGGTGATCACTCCCTCGTCGTCCAAGTAGCGACGTTGGCGGCGTACGACCGATGCTCCGGCTTCAACCCCCAGCGCCTCAGCGACTTCAGCCGGTGCCGTCACGACGCTTGCGCTGACGATCTCGACGTGCTCTCCCGGGCGGAACCCGCTGCCGGTGGCCCGCTGAAGCTGGAGGCGGTCCGAGCCGCTGGTGAGCTTGCGCCCGAGATCGACGAACGTGCCTTGGGTGGTTGACCGTACGTACCCCTCGGCCTGGAGTTGCTTGATCCCCTTGGCCGCTGTGGCGGTAGCTACGCCCCACTCTTCGGCGATCTCTGAGATCGAAGGCAGCTTGGTGTCCTGCGTCAGAACACCGTCGACGATCTTCTGACGAAAGTGGTCCGCGATTTGCATGAACGGCGGCGCGGCCCGCTGAACTCGCGGTGTCATTTCTCCTCCGTGATCGTCTACTAGCTCACGGATAAGCGTACCCCGAAAGTGGCCTTGCCATCGTGTGCTAGCACGCGTATACATGAACGTGAGCTAGTACACGTTCCGGGGGCGGCGCTCCTACCGCCAAGCAGATTCGCCGCCCCCTTCGTCCCCGAAGGGAAGTTCCATGATGCCTTCGATGTTGACCGCCCCGCGAATCGTGGCCATCACTCCGGCCATGTTCGCCAAGCTGCCGGACGTGGCGCTGATCCTCGCGCTGTACGCCTCGGACTGCGTGGCCGACCGTCAGCCGGACCCGGCCAAAGTCGCCGCGTTCATGGTCGACGGTGCCGACCGGCTCGGCCTGGCTGAACTGATGAGCCACACCTGTCACCTGGTGGCCTACTGGCAGATGTGCAGCGACGACGCGACGACCCGTGAGGCGCGGGCCGCACACCGCTCCCGCTTCGACACGGACCGGCTGATCCACTGCACCCTAAGCAAGCGTCAGTTCGCGGTCGTCCGGCGTCACCTGCTCGCCCTGGACACTGAGGCGGTGGCGGCATGACCAGCATCCTGGACCGCCCGGAGCGCTGCGGGAACGCCCAGCTGCTCGACTCCGCCGCCAATCTGGCGCCGCTGACGCACGATGAGCTGACGGTGGCTCTGTATGCCTCGGACCAGTACGCCCGTCCCTTCTGCTCCCTCGATGAACTGCGGGCCTCCGCCGCTGAGGGGGTAGAGCGGCTGGGTGCCGAACTGGGTGAGTCGGCGCGGCGCCTGGGCGGCTTCACGTGGATGCAGTCCAAGGGTCTGGCAACGCCGGACCTGGTGGCCGATCACGAGTCTCGTTTCCCCGCTGGC
>NZ_JBSFRK010000044.1:0-66646 GCF_053589195.1 Streptomyces sp. NPDC003379
GGCGGTGAGCGCGTCCTGCCCGGCCTCGATGAGCTTGCGGGTCACGCCGGTGACCTCGTCGATGTTGGCGACGCCGTCCTTGCCGAACTGGCCGACGGCGGCACCCATGTGGCGTCCACCCGTCAGGTGGGGCGCGTCACGGTCACCAAGGTGGAGAGCAAGGGCCGCCAGAACCGCAGGGTGCGGATTCGGCTCGACGCTTGAGTCGGCTCTTTAGGGGGTCGGCGCGGGAGCGGCCTCGCCCGTTTACGCAGGTGTGGGGGTTGACCCGAACTGGACGTGGGGCGTCGGGGAACCGCACCGGCGATCGGCGGTCGGCGGTCGGCGGTCGGCGGTCGGCATCAACGCTCAGGTGTGGCGTCCGACCGGCAGCCCCTGGCGGGGCCCCGCGGCGAGGGAGTCCGCCAGTTCGCGCAGCCTCCGCATCAGCGATGCGGTCTCGGCATGGTCGGCCCCGATGCACACGGCGCCGAACTTTCCCACCTCGGCGGCGGAGCTCATCATGTGCAGCACCACGCCCGTCGCGCGCTCGGGGTCGTACCCCAGGGGCGAGCGGGTGACGGCGCGGATGAGTTGGGCCGGTCGCAGTCCTGTGTAACGCGGGTCCATGATGTTGTCCGATGCCTCGTACACACGCTCATGCTCCGTGGGCCCGCCGTTGTTCACGGGGCCGCCGACGACCAGTCGGCCGTCCGGCGTGGCGCGTGTCCCCAAGAGTCCCGTGACCATGCCGAAGGCGTGTTTGGTTCCGGTGGATCTCAGGTTGACCTCACATCCGAGAAGCTGCCAGGAGCCGCCGGTGCGCCTGGCCAGGAAGTCGACTCCGTAGTCGCCCTTCTCCACGCCCCGTTCCCGCAACGCTCGGCCGATGCGCAACCCGTAGTCGATGAGCGTGTGCCGGTACTCGGCACTTGCCGGGAAGAGGCACCCCATATAACTCTGGCCGTGGTTGGCGAGCACCTGGTCATGCGTGGAGACCGCCTCGACCTCGGCCGCGTCGGTGATCCTGCCCTGAAAGCTGGGGCTGCGCAGTGTGTCGTCCTGGATCCACTCCTCCACGACGGCGCCGGTTCTCTCCATTGTCCGTACGTAGTCATCCCAGGTGATCTTGGTGTCCACCAGGGTGGCCCGGGGCAGTACGTCGAGCAGGTGTCCGACCAGGGTGTCGTCATCCGCGCCGAGTGACGGTTCCACGTCATCGAGATCCAGCAGCGCGTTGCCGAGGCCGGCCCCGGAAGCGGGGTCGTCGAGTTTGACGATTACCGCACGGTGTCCCGCCCGCACCATCCGCGCCACTTCCCCGGCGAGGCCGTCGAGGGTGTCGCACGGCGCGGGGGAACCGGCGGGGACGGGCACGCCCGCCTCGGCGAAGAGCCGGCGGCCGGTGTGTTTGGTGCCCAGCGGGATGCGGGACGAATGCGGCTGGTCGCCCGGCACTCCCAGCTCCCGGGCGTAGCGCTCCAGCGGCGCCGAGGGTTCGAAGTAGCACAGCCGGACGTCGGCACCGGCGCGCTGACGGTCGATCACGAAGGCCCGGATGGCCGCACGGACCTGTGCGGCCTGCGGGTTCTCCGCATCGAGGACCTTGTCACTCAGCCATCGGGAACCCGCGTCGTCCAGGTCCACGATGCGCACCCGGCCCCGGGCCTCGCCGCAATCGGCACCCAGCAGCCCCAGGTAGTAGCCCACCTGTTCGTCGGCGTCCAGCACCCCCGGAGCGGCGACATACAGAAGGTCGCCGTCGGACCGGCACACCGTGTCGATGATCGCCGAACCGAGCAGCCGCTCCGGGAAGTACGCGGCGCCGGTCAGCCGTTTCAAGATCTCCGGGTCGCACTCCCGGCTCTGGATGTGGACATGGGCCGGGCGGGGGCGCGCCGCTGCCGTCATGCCGCCGCGCCGAGGGCCGAGTCGCTGACCGGCAGAGAGTGCTGGGTTCTCACGATCTTCTCCTCCACAGGGCCTCTCCGTCACAGCCGGAAACGCGCGCCGCGATGCCGAAGGGACGGAAAGGCAGTAGCAGTTGGCAACGATCTGTTACGGAGCAAACGCAGAGCGTACGCTACCAGTGGAGCCCATCGTGACGGGTGAGAGGCGCGGCCTGCCCAAGCGGCGGCGGCTCACTCGGTGCTGCCGAACAGCGCGGCCGAGGCGCGTATAGCCGTCGTCGCTGACAGAGCAACGGTGCCGCGGCTGAGAGAAGCAGTCGGGGCACCGTCATGCGCTCTACGAGAGGTGCTCGGGCAGAGTTGTCACACCCTGGTGAGCCAGTCGGCCGCTGCCGGGGGTTTTCCGCCGACCGCGTCCCGGTAGGCGTCGCGCAGCGCCCCCGTGACCGGACCGCAGCCGTCCGTCGTGGTGCGGCGGTCGTCGACCGACTCGACCGGTACGACACCGATGGCGGTCCCGGTCAGGAAGATCTCGTCGGCGGTGTATGCCTCGGCGTGTGCCAAGGGTCGTTCGGCAGTGGGGATGCCTGCGCCGCGGGCCAGTTCGAGCACGGTGGAGCGGGTGATCCCGGGCAGTATGCCCTGCTCGACCGGAGGGGTGTGCAGGACGCCGGAGCTGACGAGGAAGACGTTGGCGGCGGAGCTCTCGGAGATGTGCCCGGACGCGGTCAGCAGCAGGGCGTCGTCGTAACCGGCCCTGACAGCCGCGATCTTGGCGAGTGAGGAGTTGAGGTACGCGCCGGTGGCCTTCGCCAGCGGAGGAATGGTGTCCTGGTGGTTGCGCCGCCAGCCGCTCGTCATGAGGCGCCAGTGACGGGACGGCTGCTGCTCCTCCCACGCCCAGGCTGCGATGGTCACGCGCACGGCGGACAGATCGAGGGCGACCCCCATGCTGCCGTATCCGAGATAGACGAGGGGTCGGACATAGCGTGGACCGGGACCGCCCGCCCTGATCAGTTCGGTGGTGGCGTCGATCAGCTCGTCCTCGATGTACGGGATGTCCATCAGGTAGACACGGGCCGAGCGCCGGAGCCGGGCAAGGTGGTCGCGGAGCCGGAAGACCGCTGTGCCGTCCACGGTCTCGTGTGCCCGGATGCCTTCGTAGACCGCCCATCCGTAGTGCAGGGACTGTGTCAGCACATGGATCTGTGCGTCGTCCCAAAGGACGAGCCGGCCGTCCATCCAGATGAACTCGGCCGGGGACAGTACGGTCACGGTGTCCTCCTCCGGGCGCCCGGAGGCGCGGGGGCTTCGATGTGGTGGCGCTGTGCCAGCGCGTACAGCCTGCGTGCCGTGTCCGGGTCAAGGGGAATGCCGTCCCGGGCGGCGCCGGACTCCTGGAGGCGCTCCGGATCCCCGGGGCACAGCACCGGCTCGGAGCCCGCGGCCGGTGCCCCTCGCGTGGTGTGTACGAGGTCTCGCAGCCGACCCTCGAAGGCGTCTCGCCCACCGAAGGCGGCCGGATCCAGGCACAGCAGGAAGTGCGCCACCCCGCGGCCCCTGCCGGGCGCCGCCTGATCCATGTGGTCGAGCTCCCAGTCCAGGGGGCCGTCGGCGAGCACCGCGGTCATCAGGGTCACCACCATGGCAAGGCCCTGGCCCTTGTACCCGGCGCCGAGCGGGGACAGAGCCGCCACCTCGGACGCCTCCCGGGTGCCGCGGCCGTCCGCGGCCGTCGCCCAGCCCGGGTCGAGGGGCAGACCGCGGCGCCCCCGTTCCCGTATCTCACCCAGACACACCTCACTGGTGGCCATGTCGAGGGCGAACTCGCCGTCGCCCTGCCCCGCCGCGACGCTGACCGGGTTGGTGCCGAACAGCGGACCCCGCCCGTTGTAGGGGGCCACCCGCGAGGAAGCGGACGTCATGGCCCAGCCGACCATCCCGGCCCCGGCCATGGCGCGGCTGTAGAGCGAAGCGGCCCCGAAGTGGTTGGAGTTGCGGACCACGACGGCCGCGACACCGTGCTCACCGGCGCGCCGCACCGCCGCCCGTACCCCCGCGGCGCCGGCGACGACCCCCAGGGCGGCATCGGCGTCGAGGAGCGCGCTCGGGCCGGTCTCCCTGATGATCCGGATCTCCGGCCTGGCGTTGGCGATGCCCTGTGCGAGGTCGTCGAGGTAGCGCGGCAGCAGCCGCAGTCCATGGGTGTCGATGCCCCGCATCGAGGTCTCCACGAGTGCGTCGGCGACGGCCGCGCGGGCCGCGTCGTCGACGCCGCGTTCGGCGAGGGCGCTCAGTACGATCCTGCGGGCCGTGTCGGCACCGATGCGGTACGTCCACGCTGTCTCGTCGGGTGTCTCGTCCGGTGTCATGGGAACGGGGCCCTCCTCACAGGACATAGGGAAGGTCGCCGGCCACCTTGACGCTCGACCAGTCGAAGTCGACCTCGTCGATGACATCGAGTTCGGTGAGGACCCGGTGGAGTCCGCTGTAGTCACGCAGCAGCGCGGTACGCCCGGCGGACCTGCAGTCCTGGAGCATCCGGGTTCCGTCCGGCACCCCGACGAGCCGCATGATCGCTTCCCAGGCCCGGTAGTCGTTTGCGGAGTACGCCTCCAGCGCCCGGCAGAGCGCGCTGAGCAGGAATCGCTGCTGCTCCTTGCCCAGTTGGGGATAGAGCACCTTGAGGAGTTCACCACTGATGGATCCGTGGCAGACCTCGTCGTGCCGGTGCAGCCGGGAGAGCTCCACGATCATCGGCTGGACGCCCGACGCCTTGGCGATGAGTTCCAGATAGGCGCCGATGGACAGCTCGGTGGTGATGGCGAACGCGAGCGTGTACAGACTGCGCTGCCAGCGCTCCGGCACCTGCCCGGTCAGCGCGCGGTGCGTCTCGGCGACGTACGGCAGCGGCAGTTCCTTCGCCCGGAAGTGGCTGCCGCGTCGGGCCCGGGTGACGTCGCTGGCCATCCGGTGCATGAGGATGTGGTACTGCTCGTCCACCATGGCCTGGATGAGTGAGACCTCCAGGGCCTCGCCCCACAGGCCGGGGAACTCGCCGCGCAGGATCAGTCCGAAGGCCGGATTGACCACATGGGTCTCCGAGTACTCGGTGTTCCGGTTGAGGGCGATCATGGCCCAGGTCAGGACGGCGCCCCGCTGCTCCGGGGACAGGCCCAGGTAGACCGGGTGGTCGGCGAACGGGACGATGTCCTCGGGATAGTCCGGCAGGGTGAGGTCGAACAGGTCGAGCAGCTCGGGGTCGTCCCGCTTGACCGTGGCCCTGCGCCGCCAGTTGGCCGCCAGGCGGTGGATCACCGGGTTGTCGACGGCGCCGAACAGGGCGCTGCCGAGTTCGTCTTCCTCGGGGTTGCTGATGAACCGCTCGTCCATCCTTCATGTTCCTCTCGTGCTCCGGGGGCATCGGGGGGTGTGCCCGGTCCTGGCGGTCGCGTACGCATGGACCGCTGGGCGAGCAGGACCCCGGCCAGGACCGTGGCGACTCCCGCGCACTGCACGGCTGTCAGGGTCTCGCCGAGGAGGAGGAACGCGGCCCCCGCCCCGGCCACGACCTCCAGCGTCGCGAACAGGCTCGCGGTGGACGGCTCCATGAACTGCTGGGCCGCGATACCGCTGAGGTAGGCGACGAGTGTCGCCACGACGCCTGCCCACAGGACCACCGTCCATACGGGGGCGGAGAGCGATCCGTAGCTGACGGTGTCTCCCAGGGCCGCGTAGGGGAAGCCGGTCAGGGGGTACAGGACGTTGAGTGCGACGGCGCCGACGGCGATGCCCAGTGCGGCCACGGCGACCGGATCGCGGTGGAGCAGTGCCCGGCCCGCGAGCAGGAAGCGTACGGACAGCGCCGCCGCCGTTCCGAGGGCGGCAAGCACTCCGATCAGGTCGAGTCGCAGCCGCGACCACACCTCGCCGACCAGCAGCAGACCGCTCAGTACGACGGCTGTGCCCGCCCAGGCCAGGCGCGGCTGCCGAATGCGCCGCACCCAGCGCAACCAGACGACGACGATCACCGGTGAAAGGAACTGCAGCACCACGAAGACACCGACCGGGATCCGCGCGACCGCGACGCCGCACAGCGTCTGCAGCGCGGCGAAGGAGAAGATCCCGAGGACGGCGATGACGGCCCACTCCTGTCGGGTCGCCAGCAGCTGCCGGGGCCGGGTGACGGCCACGTACGCGAGGAGCAGCACCGCCGCGATGGTCAGCCGGGCCTGGGCGATCTCGGGCGCCGAGAGTCCCGCCGCCGCCAGCACCTTGGTGGCCGGTCCTACCGTGCCGAAGGTACAGGCGGACAGTATGGCGAGGCCGGCCCCCGTGGCCGCCCCGGCCGGGCGGACGGTGTTCAGCACGGTCGTTCCCGTACGGTGGCCGCCTGCGGGAAGAAGGCCCGGTCGGGTCCGCCGAACGGGACCAGCTCGGACCACCACTGGGCGGCCGGGTCCCACCGGGCGTGGAACGGCCGGTCCACCAGGTCCGGTGTCCGGGCCTGCAAATAGCGCAGCGCGAAGGCCCGTCCGCCCGGCAGTTCGGTCACCCCGTCCACGGTCACCTTTCCCTCGGCCGTCGACATCACAGGGCCGCGGGCGGTGCGGCCGAGGCCGGAAAGACGCAGCACGGCCTCGCGGTGGATCTCGTACGCGCGCTGGAGCGGGAGGCCGAAGTAGCGTCGCGCGCCGGTGTCCCGCTCCACGAACAGGTAGTACGGGTGGATGCCGAGGCGGAGCTGCGCGCGCCACGCGTCCGCCCACACCGCCGGATCGTCATTGACATGGCGTACGACAGGCGCCTGGGACCGCAGTTGGGCCCCCACTCCGTGCAGAGCGGCGACGGCGAGCCGGGCGAGGTCGGGCTCCAGTTCCCGGGGGTGCGACACATGCACCATCACCGCGAGCTGGCGTCCGGCCCGCACCACGCGTTCGAACAGGCGCAGCAGGCCGGCCGCGTCCGGTCCCGTGACCAGGCGGGCGGGATGGAAGGAGAGCGCCTTGGTGCCGATACGGATGGTGGTGACGTGCTCAAGACCGGGGCGCAGCAGCGCGTCGACGTACGGTTCCAGCAGTTCGGTGCGCATGACGAGCGGGTCGCCGCCGGTGAACAGCACATCGCTGATCTCGGGATGGTCCCGCAGGTACGCGGTGACGTGCTGCGGGCCGTCATCCGCGATGCGCAGTTCCGGTCGGCCGACGAACTGGGCCCAGCGGAAGCAGTAGGAGCAGTACGCGTGGCAGGTCTGTCCGTGCCGGGGGAAGACCAGCGCGGTCTGTGGGTATTTGTGCTGCACTCCGCTGACCGGGATGTTGCGGGTCAGCTGCTCGCCAGGGTGTGGATTCAGACGGTGGTGGATGGCGTCGACGGTGTCCCGCAGCGCGGCCGGGTCACCCAGCGCGCGATCGACGGCGTTGAAATCCTGCGGGTCGAGCATGTCGCGATGCGGGAAGACCAGCCGGTACAGCGGATCGTCGGGAACGCTCTCCCAGTCGATCAGGCAGTCGATGACATGACCGCTGACCTTGAACGGCAGTACCTGGCCGACCACTTCCACGTCGTGCGCCAGCCGGTCGTCCCCGCACCGGTCGCGGACGAGCGCGGCCAGCCTGCGTCCTGACACGGTGCGTGTCGCGGAGACGGCGTGTTCGGCGATGGTCATCTGAGGGGTGTGCCCTTCTGCTGGGGGCGCGGTCAGGCGGCGATCCAGTACCTGGTGAGGTGGCGGCGCGCGTCCTCGTACCGCGAACGGGCGTGCACCATCCGCTGGTTGTCCCAGATGAGCAGGGAGCCGTCGGGGATGAGCACCTGGGTGCGGTACTGGTCGAACAGCGCGCTCACCCGGTGGGCCAGGTCGGCCCCGGCCTGCCCGAGCGGGAGTTCTTCCGGCGGCGGGGCCGAGTCGAGGGGGGCGTCGTAGTCGGCCGCCGTCAGCAGGTTGTAGCTGAACCGCAGGACGGGACGGCCCCGGTCGTCGTACAGCATGGGAACGATCACGGGCTCGGTGTCGCTCCCCGGACCGGGAAAGACGAGGCTCGGTCCGGTCAACAGCGCGTGCTCGGTCGGGCTGAGCAGCTTCTCCAGGACCCTGAGGTCGAGCAGATCGGTGTGGCCGCCCCCGCAGCGGGCCTGCTGGTGGCAGTACAGGGCCAGATAGCGGGGGCTCGGGTCCCAGCCCGGCGCTTCGGTGTGGGCCCGGATGGTGTTACGGCTCTGGGAGTAGGCGCGGCCGTCGTTTCCCGGACGGTGGACGACCTCGTGTTCCACCATGCCGGTGTACTGAGGGATGAAGCGGCCGATGTCCTGGAGCAGCTCGATCGCGTCTCGCTGGCCGCCCGGCGGAGCCACGACGGCATAGCCGTCGGCGCTGAGTGCGGCTCGTACGCTCGACTCACATGGCAGGGGCATGCCGTGGATCCCTCCTGGGTCACCGCCTCGCGTGCGGATGCAGCCTCGCAACGTCGTCCGGGGGCGGTATTGAAGAAAACCGACCTCACCCTCAACTCGCCCTAGGTCGCCCTCAAGTTGGCTCAAACGGCAGTACGAGGCTGGTCGGCTGTCCCCCGACCCGGTCCACGTCCGGAGGCCCTGGGTGGCCGATGGTGCGGGCACGCAGGAAGCGCGACATGGTCCAGCCGGTCATGGACTTGAACTCCCGGCTCAGATGGGGCTGGTCGGAGTAGCCGGAGAGGGAGGCGGCGATGGCACCCGGGTGCCCGTCGGCCGTCAGCCGAAGGGCCGCGCGCAGCCGCAGGACGCGGGAGGCCTCCTTGGGGAGCAACCCGATCTGCTGCTCGAAGCGCCGCTCCAAGTGCCGTTCGCTCCAGCCGCATTCGCGGGCGAGCAGATGGACGGGCACGTTTCCGGCCGCTCTGGAGAGCCGGTCCCATACCCACAAAACGCGTGCGGAGACGGTCGGCCCGTCTTCGAGCCAGCGCGTCAGCACGGTGTCAAGAAGCGCGAAGCGTCCCGGCCAGTCAGGGCAGTCGCTCAGCCGCTCGTCGAGTGCGTAGAGCCGGCGGCCGAGCAGCTCGGCGGGTTCGATCAGCGAGTTGGCGAGTTGGTCCATCGGGGTGGCGAAGAACGCGTACGCGGCCCAGGGGGCCATGACGACCTCCACGCCGTACAGCCCACCGTCGTGCTCGCCGAGGCGGGCGCGCGACTGCGGGCCCGAGAGCAGGGAGGTGAACGAGGGGGCCGCGGCGGGATCCTCGCCTGTGGTGCCGGACACGCGCAGCTTCTGTGCCAAGAGGATGACGAGTGTCGTCATGCAGTCGGGGAGTTCGAGCCGCCGCCGGGGCGCGGACAGGCGGAACCTGAATCCGCGGTAGCGCACGACACGGGAGCGCAGCCGGGGGGCGGGCAGAGCGGTTGCCACTTCCCAGGTTCCGGCCGGGCCGAACTCGTGCCTCATCTCGCCATTGTGGGTGGATGCGTTCCCGGTCCTGACCGTTGGTTCACGCCAGAATCGGGCCGTGGTGCCAGTGGTTGCCCGTCGGGCCAGTGGGAGTGGAGCGCCGCGCTCCAAGTCGTGCGTCTTGATCGTTTTCTGCGCGGCGCCTAGGCTCCCATGCCCATGGAGACGGGGGAGCCGGACCGCGGTCGCAGGCCGTGGCGCGACCGGCTGGTCAGGCATCGTGCGGTCGCGGCCCTGCTGGCCGGGGCCTCGGGGCTGGCCGTTCTGGGCGCGGTGCTCGTCGTCCTGCCGGGTGTGGTGGTCGACCACGACCTCGCCGGGGCGAGCGTCGCTGCACAGGACCGGCTGAAAGCGGTGAACGACGTCCGCACGACACTTCTGCAGGCCGTGGGCGGCATGGTCGTGCTGTTCGGCGCGTACGCCACCTGGCGGCAACTACGCGTCAGTCAGGACGGCTTGCGCGCCACGCAGGAAGGCTATGTCACGGACCGGTTCAGCACGGCCGTCGATCAGCTCGGCAGTGACAAGCTGGAGACACGCATTGGCGGGCTCCACGCGCTGTGGCGGATCGCGGAGCACTCCGCCCGCGACCGCGAGGCCGTCATCTCCATCCAGGCTGCTTACCTGCGCACACATCTGCCCTGGCCGCCCGCCGCACCGCGAGCTCCAGCCAGGGACGTGCCGATCAACGACGTCGTGCCGCTGGAGGTCCGTGCCGCCGACGCCCAGGTGGCGCTGACCGGGCTGGGCGTGTTGTTGCTGCAACCCCGGGAGCAGTCCTGGGTCAACCTCGGCGTCACGGACCTGCGGCGGGCCGACTGCGACGGACTGTGGCTGCATGAGGTCAACCTCGACCGGTCCTGTATGGAGGCGGCGGGCCTGTACCACGCCAACCTGACGCAGGCGTCTCTCGTCTCGGTCAACCTGCGGCACGCCGACCTCAAGACGGCGATCCTGCGCCGGGCCCGCTGCGTTCTGGCTGACCTGCGGGGCGCCCGGCTGGTCGAAGCGGACTTGCGTGACGCGGACTTCACCGAGGCCGACCTGCGCGAGGCGAACCTGCGCAAGGCCGACGCAGGCGGTGCTGTCTTCCGCCGCGCCGACCTGCGCCTGGCCGACTTGCGTGGCTCCGACTTGAGTACGGCCGACCTTCTCCAGGCCTGTCTGACCGGCGCGGTGGCCAGCGAGCACACTCGCTGGCCAGCCGGTTTCGACCACGCGGCCGCCGGCGTCGTCGTCACCGAGGATCCCGGCCCCGAAGCTCCGCCACTGCTCCAGCCCTCAGGGATAACGACGCGGCACCCGCCCCTGCGGTCCATGTAGTCCACGCAGGCCACGCAGGCCACGCAGTGATCGACGGTCCCGGGTGAAGACCGTTGCGCGCGGCAGGACCCTCCGGGGAAAACGGGGCGTTCCCTGCTCTGAGCGACAAGCGACGTGCGACGTGCGACGTGCGACGTGCGACAAGTGGTGTCAGCCCCCGCGTCCACTCGCAGGTGGCGTCGAGCGGGCCCAGCAGGCCCAGGCCGAGCGGGGTCAGGGCGTACTCGACACGGCGCTCAGTGACTTGGCCGTGACGCCACGCAGCGGAACCTTTAGCTCCGAGAATAGGCGCGGGCCATCGTGCGGGCAGCGCAGGATCAGCGCGGCCCGCTTGTCACCCACGCGGAACGGCATCAGCGGGGACGGATAGACAGGGTCGAACATCTCGGGATCCAGAGGGGCCCGGATCATCGTCTTTGGGGCAGGCGGCCGGGTCGGCCGGGCGGCCGTGGCGGAGGCCCGGCGGCGGGGCCACGAGGTCACGACGGCAGGGCGGGCCGACGGGGAGGTGACGGACCCGGCTGCCGTAGCGCGGCTCGCGGCCGTGCACGACGCGGCGATCGTCGCCGTGTACGACCCCGGCGCGCACCCCGGTGAGTTCTTCCCCGCCGTGGCCCGCACCCCGCGGAGGGGCTCCCGGCGGCCGGGGTGACGCAGCTGGTGTCGGTTGGGCCGGTGTCCGTACTGCCCACCGCGTCCGGGGACGCGCTGATGGACACCCCATGACATCAGGGCGGCCCGCACCCACGGCATCATCGACGTACTGGTCGACGCGGGCCTGCCCTGATGGGCGGACAAGGTCGTACCGGGACACACGATGTGCACGGCGTCGTTGATCGCCGCCGCATTGATGCTTGGTCCGCTTCTCGCTCTGGAGAGCCGAATCTCCGGACACCGTGATCCACGACCACGACAATGGCAACACGGTCCATTGTCGCCATGACGGCTGCGCACCCAGGACAGCACATGCGTGCGCACGGAGAGGGAAAGACGTGAGTGGGAGCCAACACCCGTCCGCTGTATCGGACAGGCTGAACACCGGGATCGCGCACAACGCACGGGTGTGGAACTACTGGATCGGCGGGAAGGACCACTACGAGGTCGACCAGCAGGTCGGTGACCAGGTCTCCACGATGTTCCCCGTGATCCGCGACGTGGCTCGCGCGGACCGCGACTTCCTCGGCCGCGCGGTCGGGTTTCTGACCGCCGACTGCGGAGTGCGGCAGTTCCTGGACATCGGCACCGGATTGCCGACCCTGGACAACACCCACGAGATCGCCCAGCGGATCGCGCCCGAGTCCCGGATCGTCTATGTCGACAACGACCCCATCGTGCTCGTCCACGCCCGCAGCCTGCTGGTCGGCACCCCGCAGGGAGCCACCGACTACATCGATGCCGACGTCCACAGCCCGGACAGCATCATCGAGGGCGCCTCAGCGACTCTTGACCTCGACCGGCCCGTCGCTGTCATGATGCTGGGCATCCTCAACTTCATCCTCGACACGGAACAGGCGCTGGACATCGTGCGCCGCATCATGGCCTCGGTGCCCTCCGGCAGCTACCTCGCCATGACACACCCGACCACCGACACCGACCTCGGTGGCGAGGGCAACGTCGAGGCAATGAAGTTCTGGAACGAGAACGCCACGCCCCCGATCACCGCCCGAAGCCGTGCGGAGATCAGCGCGTTCTTCGAAGGGCTGGACTTCCTCGCTCCCGGCCTCGTGTCGTGCTCGCAATGGCGCGCTGCGTCGGAATCTCGTGTCGTACTCCCCCAGTTCGGCGCAGTGGCCGTGAAGCCCTGACCAGACGCCGCCGAGTGGGAGTGCTGCTCAACCGTCGGTGGCACACGGTCGGAACACGCCGCCGGATGCCGTGGAGCGCGGAGCCGCACCTCCCGATCATCCACCGTGACTGCCCCCCCACACACACCGGCCTGCGCCAGGCCGGACCCGTCTCTGCGTGCCGAGCCCCCCACACGCACACGCACACGCACAACGGCCGATGCGCCACGCGGCCTTGCCTACCTCATGGAGGTCCTCTGCATGGAGGTCCTCTGCCTCTGCCTCTGCCTCTGATCCGACTCGCCCTTGACCCTACGTAGGTCCTACGAACGGCATCGCCCACTACGGCGTGCTGCTCGGCGACACCGGTTCGCTGACCGTCTGCGCCACCACGCGCTCGCCCGACCTTGAACCCATCGCCGAGCTAACGGCGCACACCCCGGCTCTCCGCCGGCCGCTGACCGGTACCGGACCGGCGGAAGCGGACGGCTCCGCCATGCGGAGCCAACTGGAATCTTGCGCCGGCTCGTGTGGAACGTTTTGGCTCAGCAGGGTCTCTCACTACCTGTACTGCTGTACCCCTGAGAGGAGTTGTTCTGGATGGTGCGTCGCGTTCGTGTACTGCTGCTGGCCGCCCTGGCGCTGGTAATGGCCTCGGTGATGTCGTCCGCTCCGGCCTCCGCCGTCATCGGCGGGTCGAAGAGTACCTACGGCCCGTGGGCAGTACGCATGCTCGTTGACGGCAAACCGGCGTGCACCGGGACAGCCGTCGCCCGCCAGTGGATCCTCACCGCCTCCCACTGCTTCTACGAGCAGGCGCTGCCGGTCGCCGACAAGCGGATCTCCTTCCGGGTGGGCGACCTCGATATGCGCAAGGGCACCAAGGTCCGCCCCATACCCGGCAAGCGCGTGGGCAGCGCGCACGCCGACATGATGCTCGTCAAGGTCCCGCCGATGAACGTCCGCACGGCGCGCCTGGCCACGGTGGGCGTCCACCGCGGTCAGGCGGTGCGGCAGTACGGGTGGGGCGCCACCTGCACCAGGGACGAGAGCGCCTGCCAGTCTCCCGTCCTCAAGCAGTCGGACCTGAAGGTCGTACGGCCGAACGACCCCCTGTGCGCGGGTCACACCGCACCGGGCGGCCCCGACTTCTGCATGAAGAAGGTGAAGGGGATTCCCGCCGGGGGCGACTCCGGGGGCCCGGTGATGACCGTCGGCCCGCGTGGCACCGAAACGCTCATCGGCGTCTTCAACGGCTCCGACCGGGAGAAGAGCGCGGAGGCCGGAGAGGTCTCCCAGCAGCTGCGCTGGATTCGCTCCGTCATCCGGCGATAGCAGCCGGCGCAGCCGATCCGACGAGGAAGCCGCACCGGAGCGTTCCGGTGCGGCTTCCTCGTCTCACGTCCCGCGCGGAGGCCCCGTCGGGCCCCTACCAAACGCGGGCCAGGGTGAGTTGGCTGACGGAGCCGAGCCCCTCGGCCTGATTGTCGCCAAGGGTTGAGGTGGTGGGTGGTAGGTGGTAGGTGGTAGGTGATCATGGCGTGTCTCCGGATGTCGTGCGGGCGGGTCAGTACAACTCGGGTGGGAGCGGCGCTCCACCCGCCGTCCACCCGGACAGCAGACGCCTTGGCGTCAGCGGTGACGAACGCGTCGAACGCATCGATGTCGAGTCATGTCCCCGCGTGCGATCCCGGCCGCCCGACGCAGGTCGTCGAGAGCGAGCCGTTGCGCGGGCGGGGCAGGCAGGATGTCGTGCCGGGTGGTGTGCAGGCCGGGACCGGCGTGGAGGATTTCGCCCATCGCGGCGGCGATCTACGCCTCGTCGAGCCCCGTCCTGGCCGGGGTGGCGGACGGTGACGCAGACCGGGGGCCGCAGCGGGTGGGCCCGGCGCCCGGCGTTCCGTCGGCAGCGGCACGGCCATGGGCTTCAGCCTTCGGACCTGCCAGCATGAGCAGCCTCGATTCGATCCTCGTACCTTGGAGGTTTGATGCGTGCAGGCGTCGTGGTCGCCGCGCACCCCGGTGTGGAGGAACTGGCGGTGCGAGCCGAGCAGTTGGGTCTGCACAGCTTCTGGGTCAACGACACCCCGATGGTCCACGGCGACCCCTTCATCGCCTTGGCCCTGTGTGCGAAGGCCACCCGCCGCATCCGGCTCGGTATCGGCGTGACCTCACCGGCGCTGCGCTCGGCCCCGGCCGCCGCGAGCGGGTTCGCCAGCCTCAACGCCCTGGCACCGGGCCGGATCATCTGCGGGGTCGGTACCGGAAACACCGCTCGGCGCACTCTGGGCATGCGGCCGACCGCGGTGGCTGCGCTGGAGAACTTCACCGCGGCACTGCAGGATCTATGTGCCGGGCGATCAACCGAGTACCGCGAAGGTGACCGGGTCCGCGACATCCGGTTCCTGCACACCGGGGCGCACGTGAATGCCACCGATCCGATCGAGTTCGTCGTGGCCGCGCTCGGGACCGAAGCCGCCGCTGTCGCCGGCCGCCGCGGCGCCGGCCTCATCTCCTTCGGCCTGCTCGATCCCACCACCTGGCAGGCACTGCACGACGCCCGCAGGCAAGCCGCCCACGGCACACTCCGCGGCCCTGGCTCCCCCGCGCACTCCTACGTGGTCACCGCGCTCCACCTGCTGCGTGACAACGACGACTCCGACTGCGACGCGGCCCGGGACGCGACAGGTCACCTCGTCCTGTCGCTGCTGGACTTCGCCGCCGACAAACCCGCCTTCGCCGGGCAACTCGGCCCCGAGGAACGCGAAGCGGTGCGAGAACTCCTCGACCGGCGTGGCACCACCGCCACCGCGCGGGACCGGTACACCAAGCTCTACCCCAACTACCTCGGACGCATCGCACCGCAGGACCGGGACCTGGTCCTGCCCTCGCTGATGCACAGCGTGGCCCTCGTCGGCACCCGCGACGACCTCCTCGTCCGCATCACCGCCCTGCAACAGGTGGGCATCGATGAGCTCCTCATCCAACCGGTGATCGACCCGCCCACCGAGATGGCCCAACTCGCTGAACTCCTCGCCTGAGCGTCCGCTTACGGAGGGACGGCTGCAGGCGGCAGGATCCGCACGGCCCCCGCGACGCGATCGGCAGGTGCGGACGGAGACGTCCACACCTGCCGAAAGGTCGAGAGAGCTACTGTTCGGTGATCAGCGCACGTCGACGTAGTCGCCAGCGGCCTTGACCGCGGAAGTCGTCGAGTTCGCGGCGAAGTTCCAGCGGAAGTAACCGTCGGTGGCGGCCTTGACCGTGGTCTTCAGGTTGCCCTTGGTGTCGGTCTTCACGGTCTTCACGGCCGTGTAGGTCGTCGTGCCCTTCTTCTTGAACTCCAGCTTCACGGACTGGTTGGTGTAGCCCGCGTACTTGTGGGTCTCCCAGTTGGCGCGGGTCAGCGCGCCGGTGATGGTGAGCGTCTTGCCCTTCTTGATCGGCTCCGGCGAGGCGTCCGCCGTCAGCTTGGACAGGCGCTGCACCTTAAAGGAACCGGCCTTCTCCGCCAGGATGGTGTCGATGTCCTTCGCCGTCACCAGCGCGTCGACGTACCAGGTGCCGGCCGGGCTGTTGTCGTAGAAGTCGGTGTCGGGGTCCAGCGTGAACTTCGCGGTGCACGTCGAGGTCGTCGCGCTCGACGCCACGCATGTGGGCGCCGACGCCGGCAGGGCTACCGCGGAGCTGGGGCCGTACAGCGTGATGTCAGCCTCGTCGATGCCCGAGTCGTCGGACGCCGTCACAGAGACCGAGAAGGACTGCGCGGCGGTGGTGCCGAGCACGATCGGCTTGCCGCCGTTGACGGTGACCTTGTCGATGGTCACGTCGTCGGACGCGGCAGCGAAGGCACCGGGTGCCGCGAAGCCGGTCACGGCCAGGGCCGAGCTGAGCACGGCGATACGGAAGCGGTGTCGCATGAATCCCCCCACGGGATGACGCCGGGGCGAAATGGGCTGCCCGGCAAGGTTGTTGTTGACGCGACGACTTTACGTTCTTCACCAAGGCTTCATCATTGTGTTGATCAACACGCGTGTCGCGTACAACCTCGCGCCCCTGGAGTGCCGTACGTCCGCTCTCCCCCTCATCACTCAGCGGTTCGGCCTGCGGGGCCCCCTGTTATGGTGCGCCGATGTCAACGATCAAGAAGTTTCAAGTCACCTTCGACTGTGCGGAACCCGCGCGCCTCGCCATTTTTTGGTGCGAGGTGTTGGGATACGTCGTACCGCCGGTCCCGGAGGGATTTGCCACTTGGGAGGACTATCAGCACTCGCTGCGGCATGAGGATCAGGACGCCTATTTCGCATGCAGTGACCCCTCGGGCACGGGCCCGCGCCTGCTCTTCCAACGCGTTCCCGAAGGGAAGATCTGCAAGAACCGGGTGCATCTCGACGTGCGGGCCGGCACCGGGCTCGTGGGTGAAGAGCGCCTCGCCACGCTGGAGGCCGAGTGCGCACGGCTGGTCGCGCTCGGTGCGACACACGTACGAACGCTGCTTGCTGATGACGACAACGAGTCGTGCATCGTGATGCAGGACATCGAGGGTAATGAGTTCTGTCTCGACTGAGCATCCTCCGCGACGGCCAGACCGCGAGGGAGCCGTCTCCCTCATCCTGTGAGGGCGAGGTCGTGAAGTCGGGCGGCAGTGACGAAGCATCTTCAAGCGGTTCGGTCCGGCTGCGTTCGCGGCAGTGCGGGACGCCCGCCTCGAAACGTCGAAGGCGTCCACGCCGGACGCCTCATCACGCCCGTGGTGCTGGGCCCGGTCGTGGTGGGCGACGATCTTGTCCTGGTCCGGCACGCGACGGCCCGTGACTGATGAAGGCTGCCGGGCCGGGCCGTCCGGACGCCGGAGCGGCGTCGGAGGATGGCGCCGGATTCTCGCCAGCCCGGCCGCCCACCGGCTGGCATCGTTGACCCCTCATCCCGCGAAGCCTTCAGAGGAGTCCGCACATGGCCGACACGAGCGAGTACGCAGCCGAAGCCGCCGACCCCTACCTGCTGTCCCCGGGCGAAGGCGCCCGTGTGCTGGCCGCCGCCCCGTGGAAGCGGCTTGCCGTGCTGGGGGACAGTGGCGCCGAAGGAGTCACCGAGGCGTACGAGGGCTATCGGCACCTGCCCTGGGGGAAGCGCTTCATCCAGGAGCTGCGGACCGTGCAGCCGGACCTGGAGGCCCTCGAACTGGGGCTGTGCGACCTCTTCGCCGCGCAGGTGCGCGAGACGCAGCTGGCACCGGCGCTGGAGTTCCGGCCGGACCTGGCCGTCGTGTTCTGCGGAGGCAACGACATGTTGCAGCGGCACTTCGACGTCGACGCCGTCGAGTCCGAACTGTCGCTCATCATCACGCCGTTGCTGGAATCGGGGTGCACGGTCGTCACCTCGGGCCTCTTCGACATCACGGTCTCCCCGTACGTCGCCGAGCGGTACCGCAAGCCGATGAGCGAGCGCATCGCCGCCTGGTCGGAGCGGACCAAGCAGGTGGCAGAGCGGCTCGGAGCGGTCCACGTGGACCTGCCCCGGCACCCCGCGGGCAACGAGGAAATCTTCAGCACCGACGGCCTGCATCTCAACGCCCGCGGCCAGGCGATCCTGTGCACCGAGATCGTACGAAGCCTGGGGGAGCACCTGCGGAGCCGCTGAGCGAGGCCGGTGTCGCGGGCGCCGTCGACCACATCTGCCCAGGGGCTCTGTGATGTCCGGTCCGCGTACGTGCGTGGCTCGCGAGCCTGGAGAGCGCGCCGTCCATGGGCTCGGCCTCGCTCCGGTTTAGGCAGACGCAGGCCCGGTAGAGCGGCAACCGCCCCGCCTCCAGCCGGAGTTTCATGTCGGCGATACGGTGTGACACCACCTGGAAGCCGGCGATGCGGTGGCCGAACTGGCGACGCTCGTCGCCGGCTGAACTCCCGGTTGGTGAGCCCACGCAGCCGCGTGTGGCGCGGCGGGTCGATGCTGATGACACTGTCCCGTTCGGGCTCGGCGAGCTGGGAGCGCGGAGCACCGGGTTCGAACAGCGCGTCGCGGCTGAAGCGAGGGTCGGAGAGTGCGGTCCTGACGTCGTCGTACGCGCTGACGAACAGCGCGGGGAACCCCGTGGCCAGAGTGATGGGCCAGACCGGCGCCTCCTGCTGGAGCAGCAGACCTTTCGCCGGATACGAGGGAAAGACACGTGTGCGGGGGTCGCCGTCACCACTGGGCCTCTTGTGCGAGCAACCGTGTCAGCCGACCTTGAGATGCCGCCGATATACCCCTGGCGTGGCCGCCGCCGTCAGGTACCGCGCCGTGCCGCGGGACCGGCGACGAGGCCGGTCTCGCGCACCGTGACGCTCGCCCGACCCCCGCGGATGCCCAGTTCGGCCGGGGCGGTGCCGGGCAGGGTGCGCATCACCGAGTGGTAGGCCATCCGCGCCGGGCCGCCGAAGACGAACAGGTCGCCGCTGTGCAGCGTCACGTCCTGCCAGGGGCGCGTACGCGTCTCGTTGTTCCCGAAGCGGAACACGCAACTGTCCCCGAGGCTGAACGAGACCACCGGCGCGCTGTTCTCCTCGGCACGGTCCTGGTGCGTTCCCAGTCGGGCCCGGTCGTCGTAGAAGTTCACGATCGAGGCGTCGGCGGTATGTGCCCGGGGCCTTCGGCACACCTCCCGGTCGAGTGCGGCGGCCTCGGCGACGGCGTCGCGCGTGAGCTCGGTGAGCCACCCGGGCAGCGGTTTGACCGGGACCGAGTCGGGCGTGGTCCGCGTGTATCCGAAGCCCACGGAGTAGTGCCAGCCGAGGCAGACCGACTGCACGCGCATCGGCGTGCCGTCGGGCATCACCGGGCGGTGCAGTCCCGCGGCTCCGCGGGCCCACTCCCGGCAGGCCTCGAGCAGCGTCCGCTGCCGTTCGGCGTCGAGCCACCGCGGGAGCAGCACCGCGCCGTCGCGCAGCACGAGCGGTGGGCGCCCGAAAAGCGCGTCCTGGTCCTGGTGGATCAACGTGTGTCCTCCATGGCGGCCTGCAGCTGCTGAACAGCGTACGAGCACCACGGGTGCCAGGCCTCGTCCCGGTCGACGCCGCCGTCGAGGACCAGGTCCTCGGCGGCGAGGGCGATGGCGATCGCCTTGACGCGGAGCCCCGCTCGTGGGTGCTGGCCAGCTCACCCGGCGCCGGCCGCGCGAGGGGCTCGACTGCGGGGAACGTATGCGTGATCCCGCTGACCTCCCTGGTCAGGGCTTTGCCGTAGCGGGCGACGAGCAGTGCCGCGTCGCTCCTGGCCTCCTGCTGATCCGCCGAAGACCGACACGGCGTGGAGGTCCCTGAGAGCCTGTACTCACTGGTCGAGGTCCTCGCGGAGCACGCGCACGTCAACTGGGCACGGCAGCGGAGGGCTGGCGATGCCGCGGCCGACGCCGCAGCGACCGCAGACACAGCCACCCCTTGCTGGTCCCCTATGCGGACCTCACGTACGAGGAGCAGGAGACCGACCGCATGCTGGCCCTGTAGACGGTGAAACCGATCCTGCTGTACGGCTACAGGTTCGGAGAACCGGACTCGGTCGTCTGGATCGGAGAGTGACCTTGCGCAGTCTGACCTTCGTCATCGGTACGGGCCGCAGCGGCTCCACCGCGCTGTCCCGCATCCTCAACACCCACCCCGACGTGCTCAGCCTCAACGAGTACATGGCCTCGGTCGGGGACACGGCCTTCCCTGACGGCCCGCTGTCGGGCCCGGAGTTCTGGGAGACCCTCTTCCGGCCCACCCCGTACTTCGCCAGCATGATCCGCAGCGGGCTGCTGATGCCGGAATTCCTCTACACCCGCCGCCCGGGGCGGTACACGGCGCGGACCACAGGCATCCCCGCGCTCTCCCTCATGGTGCTGCCCCACCTCACCGACGACCCCGACGGTCTGCTCGACGAGATCCGTACGGCGGTCGTCGACTGGCCCGACCGCACCGCCGCCGCACATCACGAAGCGCTCTTCGAGCTGCTCGGCGCACGGTTCGGCCGCACCGCTGTCGTGGAGCGCTCCGGTTACTCGACGGGCTGGGGGCCAGGGCTGCGCGACGCCTTCCCGTACGCCAGGTTCGTGCACCTCTTCCGGGACGGACCGGACTGCGCCCTGTCCATGAGCCGCCACTCCGGGTACCGCACGATCACCCTGATGCGTGAGATCGGGGAGCGGACGGGTGTCGACAGCCTGGCGGAGATGACGGCCAATCAGATCCACGCCCTACCGTCGGACTTGGCGCCCTTGCTCGGCGACAGCTTCGACCCCGCGCTCGTACGGGACCGGGAATTCCCCCTGCGACGGTTCGGCGACCTGTGGTCCGAACTCGTCATCCAGGGCGTGCGGTTCCTCGACGGCCTGCCGTCCGATCAGCGCATGACGCTGGCCTACGAGGATCTCCTCGACGCTCCCCGGCAGGAACTGGCCCGTCTCGCCGCGTTCGTCGGCGTCGACCCTTCCCCGGCGTGGTTGGACAACGCGTGCGCCCAGCTCGACGACAGCCGTCGCGGCTCAGCCGAGAAGCAGCTGACAGCCACCGAGCTCGACGAGTTGAGGAAGAGCTGCGCTCCGGGCGCTCGTGCGCTGGAGGGGAAGCCGGACTGACGACGTCCTGTGGCCACCGCCCCGAGCGGAGTGAAGGTGGCGGGGGCGGGGGCGGGGGCCACAGGGGTCTGCCGCGTGGTTACGGCAGGTGGACCGAGTTACGGCAGGCGTACCGACTGGGCGTGCCGGAAGATGTCCTTCGGGTCCCAGGCCGCTTTCGCCTTCTGCAGGCGGGCGTAGTTGTCCTTGTAGTAGAGGCTGTTCCACGCGGTCGACGAGGTGTTCCAGGCGGCGTCGCCGAGGTCCTTGTCGGGGTAGTTCACGTAGCAGCCGTCGTTGATGTCGTTCGGCACCGGGACACCGCCGGTCTCCGCGTACACGTCCTTGTAGAAGTCGCGGATCCAGGCCAGGTGCTTGGTCTCTTCGGCCGGGTCGGTCCAGTAGGTCTGGTACTGGAGCTTGAGCACGGAGTCGCGCTGCGGCACCGCGGTGTCGCCGGGCTTGACGCTGTTGATGCGGCCGCCGTACGAGTCGACCTGGAGCAGCGCGTCGCCGTTGCTGTAGTCGGAGCGCGTCAGGTGCTTGTACATCGCCTTGATCTGGGTGGCGGAGAAGCCCTTGCGCGCGTACGCCGACTTGTACTTGCCGTACAGCGTGGGGTTGCCGCCGCTGAGGTAGTCGGTGGCGATGTACCAGGGCAGCGTGCGCGGCTTCGCGAACTGCGGCATCGCCGCGTGCTCGCCCGACCGCTGGGTCATCGCCCGGCGGGTGACGCCCACGCCCGCGGAGACCGCGGCCAGGTAGTCGTCCAGGAGGGCCTGGGCATCGGGGACGGTGGCGTCCATCTGCGTGAGCAGGACGATCTCCGACCGTTCGGGGTTGGCACGCTGGTTCAGCTTCAGCAGGCCGAAGAGTGAGTTGTACTTGGAGTCCGGCGCGCTGTTCCGCTCGTGCCAGGTGCCCCAGTTCTGCAGGAGCCGGGTGAAGGACGCCTCAGTCATGTCCTTCCAGGGGAAGGCCGTGGCGTGCACGAAGACCTCGGACGGAGGCTTCGGCAGCAGTTTGGAGGGGTCGGTGCCGGTGGCGCCGGGCGAGCGCAGCCAGTAGCGGGTGATCAGGCCGAAGTTGCCGCCACCGCCGCCGGTGTGGGCCCACCACAGGTCCTTGAGCGCGGCGTCGGTGGAGTCGCGGGTCGCGACGACGGCCTTGGCCGTGCCGTTCTTGTCCACCGTGACGACCTCGACGCCGTAGAGGTGGTCGACGGTCAGGCCGTGCAGGCGGGAGAGCAGGCCGTAACCGCCGCCGGATATGTGGCCGCCCGCGCCGACGGAGGCGCAGGAGCCCGCCGGGAGCGTGACGCCGTACAGCTTGTAGAGCGCCTCGTAGATCTGGAGGTTTGAGGCACCGCCCTCGACCGCGAAGGCGTTCTTGGTGCTGTCGTAGTAGACCTGCGTCATCCCGGACATGTCGATGACGACCTGGACGTCCTTGTTGAAGACGAAGTCCTCGTAGCAGTGGCCACCGCTGCGGACGGTCAGCCGCTTGCCGGCGGCGACCGCGTCCTGGACGGCCCGTACGGCCTGGGCGGTCGTGGTGACCAGGCGGACGTAGTCGGGCTTGGCGACCCAGCGCTGGTTGGTGCCGCGCACCAGGTCGGGGAAGCGGGGGTCACCCGGGGTGACGGTGATGTAGTCGGACGTACCGGCCGCGGCCTGCGGGGCGTTGGCGACGGTGGTCGCGGCCGCCGCGCCGGAAGGTGCGGTGGCCTGGGCGGCCGCGGTCGCGGGCGGGGCGGTGGTCAGGGCCGCTCCGCCGGCGACCGCGGCGGCGCCGGTGAGGAGGGATCTTCGACCCAGCGATCTGCCCTGATTCGCCGCGCTCGACTCGGTTGTCTTATTTGTCCTTCTCATGGTCACACTCCACCAACGGGTCGGCTTGGAAAGGAAGTTGAAGACGCATCGAACGATGATCGATCACGACAGTAGCCCAGCGAGACAGGGGTGACGCAATAGCTTCAATGAGAAAACTGTCCGAACTGCCGGTCAAACTACGGTTGATTGCAGCATGTGCAACTATGTGCGGTCGAGTGACGGCTCGACCACTCTCCGCAGATGCTTCACACCGGGTCCGGCAGGTCCATGAGCGCGAGTTCGGCCGGATCGATCACGGCGGTGATCTCGGCGATGCGGCCGTCGGTGACGGTGAAGGTCAGGAGGGAGAGCGGGGTGCCGTCTTCGCTCCAGGAGATGACGCCGGGACAGCCGTTGACGGTCGCCGCATGGCCTCGTGCCGCGCTGCCGGCCACGCGCGCGCGGGTGGCGACTTCGGTGGCTCCGAGCGTGACGAACCGGCCGTTCGGCGTGTGGACGGTGAACTTCACTTCGGGGTGGAGAACCTCCAGCAGCTGCTCGAACCGACCGTCGCCGGCCGCGGCCAGGAAGGCCCGGACCACCTCGCGTCGCTGTCGTCCGGCGCTCGCCGGCTGCTGAGCGGCCTGTACTTTCCTGCGGGCGCGGCTGGTGAGCATTTTGGTCGCATCGGCGGACTTGCCGAGAATGGCGCCGATCTCCCCGTGGGGCACGGCGAACACGTCGTGCAGCACGAACGCCAGCCGTTCGTCCGGGCGCAGCGAGTCGAGGACCGTGAGGAGCGCGAGGCCGACGGAGTCCCCGAGGGCCACGAGGTCTTCCGGAGCAGGAGCGTCGTCGAGCGTCACGGTGACTTCGGCTGTCGGGTCGTCGAAGGAGACGTTCGGGCGGGTCCGGCCCGAACGGAGGAGATCGAGGCTGATGCGGCCGACCACGGTGGTCAGCCAGCCGCCGAGGTTGTTGATGGTGTCGGTGTCCTGGCGGGAGAGACGCAGCCACGCCTCTTGGACCACGTCTTCCGCGTCGGCGTGTGATCCGAGCACGCGGTAGGCAACGCCTCGGAGCCGTTCGCGGTGGGACTCGAAGGCATCGACGACCGGGTCCGTCGGATGGGTGCCGGGCATGTTGTTACCTCCATGGAAGCTGCTCCGTCATAGGGCTGACGGGCACAAGCCCGGCAACGTAACCCGATGAAGGAGAGCACTCCCCCATGGAAAACCGACTCAAGAACAAGAACACCCACAACACCGATGTGTGGACGGCGATCCAGCACCTCCACAAGGCGATCGCCGCCGGGGGCGTCGACCCGAAGCTGCTCACGCTCGTCCACCTGCGCGCCAGCCAGATCAACAGCTGCTCGGCGTGCGTCTACGCCAGTGTCGCCGGAGGGAAGAAGGCCGGTGAGACCCACGAGCGGCTGCACAACGTAGCGGCGTGGCGTGAGGCGCCGTTCTACACCGCCGCGGAGCGCGCGGCCCTGGCGCTGACTGAGGGCGCCACCCGGCTGCAGGACGGTGCGGAGGGCGTCACCGACGAGATCTGGGAAGAGGCCAACGCCCATTTCACCGAGGAGCAGATCGGCGCGATCAACCTGGAGATCGCGCTGACCAACTTCTTCAACCGACTCAACCGCACCGTCAAGGAACCGGCAGGCCAGACCTGGGGCTGAGTCCGGCGTGGAGCCTCTGCTGGTGTTGTCGCGCCGGCGAGGACGGGCCTCCCCGGCGGGTACTGGTCGCGGGCCTCAGTAGCCGATCATGAAGCGGCGCTGGACGAAGCGCGGCAGCTCCGCTTCGTCGATCAGGGCGACAGCGGCGTCCTCCGCCGAAACGCGGCTGCGGCCGTCGGCGTCCAGGACGGGCTGGTCACCGCCGACCCGGAAGCGACCGGTGCGCTCGCCGGGGAAGATGTCCTCGGCCGGGCTGAAGTACGTCCACAGTCGGTTGGAGGTGCGCAGAACGTTCAGGGCGTCGCGGTGGCCGCGTACTGCTGCCGCGTACTCGCGGGGCAGCCCGACCTGGTCGAGGACGGCGTGCAGGAGTTCGTCGGAGTCGGCGCGCACCACCCCCGGTTCGAGCTCCAGACTGCCGGCACCGCCGATCATGATGAGGCGGGTCCTCGGGTGGCTCTCCATCGCCTTCAGCAGGGCCCGCGCCGCGGTGGCGTAGACGGTGGGATCGGCGATCGAACGCTGCACGGTGTCCGCGATGTCCCTTGCGGCGTTGCCGGGCTGGAACCCGCTGATCAGCACGTCGAGCCCCGGCAGGACGGCCGCGATGCCCGCCGGGTCCAGGACGTCGACGCTCGCCCAGCGGATGTTGTCCCGGCGCTCGTCGCCCTCGATCCGCGAGGCATCTCGGCTGAACGCCGTGACGAGATGGCCGCGGTCGAGGGCCTCGGCGACCGCGCGGCTGCCGATGGTTCCGGTGGCTCCGATGACTCCGATGTGCATGGCTCTCCCCGTGTGTTCTGTGTTTCCGCTACTATACGGCGTGTAGTTTCAATACGGGCACCAAATAACATGACGCTGTAGAGTGTTCGCGTGACGAATACAGTCGGCGGAGGAAGACGCGAGCGCCTGCGCGCCGAGACAACGGCCGAGATCAAGCGCGTGGCACTGGAACTGATGGCCTCGGGCGGACCCGACGCCATCACGCTGCGGGCGATCGCCCGCGAGATGGGCATGACCGCCAACGCCATCTACGGGTACTTCGCCACCCGCGACGACCTGGTCACCGCGCTGGTCAACGACGTGTACACCGCCCTGGCCGACGCCGTGGACACCGCCTGGGAGACGTCACCTGCCACGGACCCCGCCACTCGGATCCGCGCATGGGCGTACGCCTTCCGGAGCTGGGCCCTGGCCAACCCCGAGGGCTTCCGCCTCATCTACGGAGACCCCGTTCCCGGCTACCGCGCTCCCGAGCAGGGCGCTGCCCCGGACGCCGCGCGCCGGGTCTGCACCGGACTCACCGCACTGGCAGCGGCCGCCTGGCCTCACGCCGAGAAGTTCTACGACGGCAGCGCGTTCGAGTGGTCCGACTTCGATGCCGGGCTTCTCGACAAGGTGCGCCCGGCATTCCCGGAACTGCCACCCGCAGCCGTCGCTCTCGCATTGCGGATCTGGGGCCACCTGCACGGTCTGGTGTCCCTGGAGGTCTACGGCCACCTGCGCAACCAGACCGTCAGCCCGGAAAAGCTCTTCCACGAGGAACTGGCCCAGCTCCTACGGACACTGGACCTTCCACGCGAAGCGTGACCCAGGGGCTCCGCGTCGGTCTTCCGGTGGCCTGTCAGGAACAGGGCAACCATTCGAGGCAGGTAAGGGTCTACCGACCGAACACACTCACGAGGAGACCATCATCACCGCCATACGCAAGACCCTGACCGCCACCGCAGTCGTCACCGCGGTCCTCGCCGGTTCCGCCGCCTGCGGCACCGTGGAGCAGCTGTCCGCCGGCCAGAAGCTCGACCAGGCCTTCCAGGACCTGGACCAGAAGAAGTCACTCTCCTTCGAGTTCTCCCTGGACACCGACGCCGCGTCACTCAAGGCACTGGACGACTCCTCGGCCCCGGAGTCCGGCGAGGGAATGCCGGACGAGACCGCGCGGCTGCTCAGCGACGCGAAGATCAGCGTCACCGTGCAGTCGAAGAAGCCGTTCGGCGAGTCCGGTGACAAGGACTTCGACCGCATGGCCATGAAGGTCAGCGGCCCGGACGGGCGCCTGGTCGAGTACCGGGTCATCGGCGACCACGCATACCTCCGTACCAACGTGGAGACGCTCGGCAAGGCCATGGGCACCCCCCTGCCGACGGCGGCGGACCTGCCCCCGGAGGCCGGTGCCCTCAAGAAGGTCCTCGAGGGCAAGTGGGTGAAGATCGACAGCAAGCAGATGGAGCAGCTCACCGGCGAGAACGGCGAAGAGCCGGGGGCCAAGCCCTCTCCGGAGCCCACCCTCGACGCCGCGACGCAGAAGAAGCTCATGAAGGCCGTGCGCGAGGTCGTCGCCCGTGAGGTCGACTTGAAGTCGGCCGGGGGCGAGGACGGGACCGAGCGCATCACCGCCACCGCGCCCTTCCGCACCCTGGCCACCGAACTGGTCGGCGAGCTCCGCCCGCTGGCGAAGAAGCTGCCGCCCGGTATGGAGCTGCCGACGAAGAAGGATCTGAAGGACGCCCCGGACGCCAAGGTGAGGGCGGACATCACACTGAAGAACGGGGAGCTGAAGGAGGTCCGCCTCGACCTCGCCAAGCTCGCCGAGAACACCAAGGTCAAAAAGCTCGGCCTGGTCATACGGATGACCGGCGGCATCGAGCCGACCGTCCCGGCCGGCGCCACCGAGCTGGACGTCGAGGAGCTGATGGAGGGAATGTTCGCCGGGATCGGCGCGGGAGACCTGGCCGGCGCTGCCGACGGCGCGTGACCGGAGGGCGCTTCCCCGAGGGCGCACCGGTCGTCGGGGAAGCCCCGTAAGTGAGTACGCGCGTACACACCACGGTCGGCTTCGCCTCGGAGGAAGGACGCTGTGGCCGCCGTCGCGGTCCGGACGTCATCGGCGGCCGCGCCGTCGGCCCGGGCCCGGCAGCGGCGGCCTGCCGGGCGTGGCGCCGCTTCCGCCGGTGAGCTTTGGCTTGCTGCTTCGGTGGTCACGTCCTGGTGCGGGCGGTTCGGTGGCCGCCGGTCGGCGATGCCGTACACCGTCGGCGTGGACAGTGGATCATGACTACACCATTTGTTTTGCTTGCAGGGAGAACTTGATGCCGAGCATCACCGGCCCGCTCGTCCGACGTGCCCGTAGATCGACGACAACTTTCGTGGCCGTGGCTGTCGCGCTCGGCGCAGCGGCCGGGTGCGGCTCCGTTGACCACGACGCGAAGGAGACCCGCACAGCAGGCAGCCCGAAGCGGCCGGCCGCCGGCGCCCCCGCGTCATCGGGCTCCGAGTCGAGCGGGGCCCGAGCCGCCAGGCTCATCGGCAAGGCGATCAACGTGACCCTCGATGAGGACTATCTCCGGTCGACCCGGCGGATGAGAACTGAGGGCACCACCGTCACGCACAGCGCGGTGCGCGGTGACACGACGGAATGCGAGGCACATGCCCGGAAGGGCGCCGCGAGCTTGGACTGGGTCATCACTCCGTCGGCGCTCTACACACGTGGCAGCAAGGAAGCCCTCATGCTGTCGCCCCAAGCCAAGAAGGACCCGGTACACGCGGAGGTGGTGGCTGACCGGTGGGTGAAACGTAACACCGGCGTCTACGAGATCATGCGTGACATGTGTGCGTCGAAGTCCCGGCGGAGCTGGCTGGAGGAACGGCTGCCTTCCCTGGACGAGCTCGGAGAGATGACCCCGACGCTGCGGCCGACGACGGTGCGGGGACAGCCCACGACCAGGATCACGTACAAGCGGGAGGGAGGGCCGGTGGAGTTCCACATCGCTGCCGAAGGCACCCCGTTCCTCCTGCGGGTCACCAATCCGGCCAAGGACCTCGATGAGTCGTTCAGCGACTTCGGCAAGCCCTTCCACGTGGCCGCTCCGCCGGGAGCGGTCACTGACTACGAGATGGCAGCAGAGGTTCTCGCGGCTCAGTGACCCGGCGGCGCCTGGGGGGTGGCCGCGGAACTCGGGGCCGCGTATCCGGTGTGTGGCCTCAGAGTTCGGTCAGCCAGTCGTGGGTGGCGAGTGCCGTCGTATGGGCGTGTGCCTCCAGTACGGTGAAGTGGTCGCCCGGCACGGTGACTTCGGCGTGTGCCAGGCTCCAGGGCGGGGCGGGTTCCGCGCCGGGCAGCGGGTCCCGAGCCCGTAGGTACAGGGTCGGGGCGGCGAGCCGCGCGGGTTTCCGGTCGGCGAAGAGTTCGAAGTAGCCGGCCATGGCGGTGAGCCGGTGGGGGTCGGCCGAAGAGGACCTCGCGGCTCGTCGCAGCATGTCCGACGTCATCGCGGAGAGCGACTGCCCGACGTCGTCCCCGTCGTGGGGGTAGGTGTCCACCAGCACGAGGGCGGCCGGGGCGGCGCCGTCGGCCTCCAGCCGCTCGGCCACCGCCTGGGCCACCCAGCCACCGGCCGACCTGCCGAGCAGCACCGGCCGTGCCCGCCCCGCGACGGCGCGGACCGCCGCGACGTGGGCGGTGACCAGGGCGTCCAGCGCGGTCGGCAGCGCCTCGCCGGGCCCGAAGCCCGGGTGCCGCACCGCCGAGACCGGGCGGAAGCCCTGGAGTTCGGCGCCGAGTTGCCCGTACTCGTGGGGCCCGGAGAGCGCGCTGAGGGACGGGAAGCAGATCAGCGGGGCGCCCGCGCCGCCCGATGCGAGGGTGACGGGTTCGAGTGCCGCACGCGCGGCCCCCGCGACGTCGAAGACCGGTCGCAGGCGTGCCGCGATGGTGAGCAGCACCATGCTGTCCCAGGTGCGGCCCCGGAGACAGGCGCTGCGGAAGAGCGCGCTCAGCGAATCCGGCGCGTCCCCGGCGTCCGGTACACCTCCCGCCCGTGTCGAGACCTCCGGGGCGCCGGGCGAACTGTCGGAAACGCCGTCCCGTACGTACCGCTCCGCCAGTTCGACGGCGACCGCCTGTGCCGTGGGGAAGTCGAACAGCAACGTGGACGGGAGTGTCAGCCCCGTCGACGCCGAGAGCTGGTTGCGCAGTTCTACCGCGGCCAGGGAGTCCAGTCCCAGGTCCGCCAACCGGTCGCTCGCGTCGATCGCGCTCGCCCCCTCCGGGTGGCCGAGGACGGCGGCTGCCTGCGACCGCACCTCCGTGAGCAGCAGGTCTGTCCGCTCGCTCGGGGAAGCGGCCGCCCATCGCCCGGCGAACCCGACTTCCACGGCGCCGGGCACGGGTGTCCGGTGGCCGCCCGCATCCGGTAGGGCATCGCTGAAGGCGGCCCGGGTGATGCGGGCCGCGACCACCTCAGGGTCGTCACCGGCCACGGCGGCGTCGAAGAGGGTCAGGCCCTCCTCCCGGCCGAGCGGGACGAACCCGGAGCGGGCCATCCTGTGCAGGTCCACTTCGGTGAGGTGCGCCGTCATGCCGTCACTCTGCTGCCACGGCCCCCAGGCGATGGAGGTGCCCGGCAGGCCGAGTTCTCTCCGGTGCCGCGCGAGCGCGTCCAGGACGTGGTTGGCCGCCGCGTAGTTGGCCTGGCCCGCGGAGCCGAAGACACCCGCCACGGAGGAGAACAGCGCGAACATCGCCAGGTCGTGCCCCTGCCCTTGGGTCAGCTCGTGCAGGGCGAGGGCCGTGGCGGCCTTGGGCCTCAGTACGCGTTCCAGGCGGTCGGGGGTGAGCGTGGCGGCGATGCCGTCGTCCAGCACGGCCGCGCTGTGGACGACACCGGTCAGCGGATGGGCCGCCGGTACGGAGTCGAGCAGGGCGGCGAGCCGCGTCCGGTCCGTGAGGTCGCACGCCCGCACCCTCACGTCGGCTCCCATCGCGGTGAGTTCGTCGACCAGTGCCTCCACTCCCGGCGCCCGCGGTCCGCGTCGGCCGGCGAGGAGCAGATGCCGTACGCCATGGTCGGTGACCAGGTGCCGAGCGACCAGCATGCCGAGCGAACCGGTGCCGCCGGTGATCAGTACGGTGCCCTCGGGATCGAGTCGCCGGTGGGGATGTTCCTCGCGGTGGTCCAGGCGTACGAGCTCGGGTACGAACGCTTTCCCGTTCCGTACGGCCGTCTCCGGTGCCGGTGCCGGTGCGGCCAGGAGAGTGGGGAGGAGCTGCCAGGAGTCGGGGTGGTCGTCCACGTCGAGCAGGGCCAGACGGCCCGGATGCTCGCGGAGGGCCGAGCGGACCAGACCCCACACGGCGGCGTGAGCCGGTACGAAGTCCTTCGCGTCGGCGTTCACGTCGGCAACGGCGTCGGGACCGGCCGCATCGCCGTCGACCGGGGAGACGGCACCGGAGGTGACGAGGACGAGGCAGGAGTCGGCCGGCCGTGGCTCGGCGAGCCAGTCCTGAATGAGCCGCAGGGCCCGGCTCGCCGTCTCCAGCATCTGCGCCGCCGGGTCCTGCGCGCCGAGCGGCGTCTCCGACGGCGACGGACATGAGGCGACGATCACGGCCGGTGAACCGTCGCCCGCCGATGCCGGATCGGGGTAGACCGGAACGCCGGATCCGCGGGGAGCGAGGGCATCGACCAGCCGTGTGCCGACCGGCCCCAGTACGCCCCATGAGGGCGCGGTCGCGGATACGGGGGGCGGCTGGGGCAAGGGCACCCAGTCCATCCGGTGGAGAAGACCGGTGTCCGGGTCCGCCGTACTCGACCCGGTTTCCGGGAGCGGCCGCAGCGTCAGCGAACGCACCGTCGCCACCAGGGCCCCTCCCCCGTCGGTCAACTCCACCCGGGCCCGGCCGTTCGGCCCGGGAGAGATCCGCACCCGCAGCCGTTGCCCGCCGACGGCGTCCGCGTGCAGCGTCACGCCTTCGAAGGCGAACGGCAGACGCACCCCGTTGCCGTCGGCCCGGCCCGGCCCGGCACGACGCGGCAAGCGGCTGTCGAGAGCGAGGACGTGCAGGGCCGCGTCCAGCAGCGCGGGGTGCAGCAGGAAGTCCGAGCCACTTCCCCGCGTGAGGGGGACCTGCGCGCCTTCGGGCAGCGCGACTCCGGCCAACGCGCCCTCGGGCAGGGCGACTTCCGCGTAAAGCTCCTCCCCGTGCCGCCAGGCGCCGCGCAGGCCCCGGAAAGAGGGGCCGTAGTCCAACCCGGACCCGGCCAGCGCGTCGTACGGGTCACCGGCCGCCCCGTCGGCGTGCAGCGGGACGGCACCCGGCGGCGGCCAGGTATCGGTGCCGACCGTGGCGCGGTGCTCCGGCTGCCGTTCCGGTACGAGTGTCCCGGAGGCGTGCAGGCTCCAGGGGCGGTGGTCGTCCGACGTATGCGGCCGGCCGTGGAAGAGGGCAGTTCGGCGTCCCGCGGCGTCCGGGCCCGACAGCGTCACCTGGAGGTCGACGGTTCCGTCCGGGGGCAGCACCAGCGGCGTGGTCAGGGTGAGTTCGTCCAGGCCGGGCGTGCCGACCGACGCGCCGGCATGCAGGGCCATCTCCACGAAGGCCGTTCCCGGCAGCAGCACCGCCCCTGCCACCGTGTGGTCGGCCAGCCAGGGGTGGTCATGCGTGGAGAGCGGCCCGGCAAGCAGCAGCCCGCCGTCGGCCGTGGCGGTGCGGTGGGTCAGGAACGGATGGGCCGGCTTGTCGGGTGCGGGTACGGGTGCGGGCGCGGGCCCGTGTCGCGAAAAGGCGTCGAGCCAGTACCGGCGGCGCTCGAAGGCATACGTGGGCAGGGGAACGCGCCGAGGGCGGTGACCGGCGAAGACGGCTTCCCAGTCGACGGGCACCCCATGGCTGTGCAGGGCCGCCACGGTCTCGGTCAGTGCGTCCGCTTCCGGCCGGGCTTTGCGCAGTGTCGGCAGGATCAGCGTCGCCGGAGGCGGCTCGGGATTGGACTCGGGATTGGACTCGGGCCCGGTTTCAGACCGGGGCCCGGCGAGGCAGTCCCGTACCAGGCCGGACAGCACCCCGTCCGGACCCACCTCTACGAAGTGCGCCGCGCCACGGTCCCGCAGGTAGGTCACCGTATCGGCGAAGAGGACCGGGCGGCGGACGTGGTCCACCCAGAACTCCGGTGAGCGCAGCTCCTCCTCGGTGGCCGCACGTCCCGACACGGCGGTGACCAGGGCAAGCCGCGGCGCGGCGAAGGTCAGGGGGCGCACCGCCTCCGCGAAGTCGGCCAGCATGGGTTCCATCCGTACGGAGTGGAAGGCATGGCTCACCCGCAGAGGTGTCGCGGACCGACCCTGCTCGCGGAATTCCGTGACGATCCGCGAGACGGCCGCCTCGTCCCCGGAGACGACCACGGAGGAGGGCCCGTTGACGGCGGCGACCTCCACGGCACGACCCGTCCCGATGCAGTCCATCCCGGTGAGGTGGCTCGTCACGTCCTGCGCACTCGCGTCCAGGGAGGCCATCGCGCCGCCCGGAGGCAGCGCGTCCATGAGCCGGCCCCGGGCCGCCACCAGCGCGCAGGCGTCCTTGAGGGACAGCACTCCGGCGACGTGCGCCGCGGTCACCTCGCCGAGCGAGTGCCCGGCCACCAGATCGGGGCGCACACCCCACTCCGCCAACAGCCGGAACAGGGCCGTCTCCAGGGCGAAGAGCGCGGGCTGCGCGAACCGGGCCGTCGCGAGGAGCGCGCCCGTCTCCGTGCCGGGACCGGCGAACACGACGTCTCGCAGGGGCACCGGCAGCCAAGGGTCGAGCAGGGAGCACGTCTCGTCGAAGGACCGGGCGAAGCCCGGGTACAGCTCCCGTGCCGCGTACAACTCCCGCCCCGTACCGAGGTGTTGGCTGCCCTGGCCGGTGAAGAGAAAGGCCAGCGGGCCTCGGCGGCGGGACGTGCCCGTCCGCACTCCGGGCGGGCTGGCCCCTTCGGCCAACCCCTGGAGGGAGGTGAGTAGTTGGGCGCGGTCGCGGGCCACCGCCACGGCCCGGTGCTCGAAGGCGGTCCGGGTGGTGGCGAGCGCGTACCCGATGTCCAGTGGGGTCGCGTCCGGGTCGGCGGCCACCCGCGCGTACAGCCGTCGTGCCTGGGCCCGCAGCTCGGACGCGCTCCTCGCCGCCACGGGGACGGCGAAGGACGCCGCTACCGGCACGGGGATCGACGAGGGGGCGTCCGCGTCCGCCGGTGCCTCCTCGATCACCACATGGGCGTTGGTGCCGCTGATGCCGAAGGAGGACACTCCGGCCCGGCGCGGGCGGTCCGTCCTCGGCCACGGCACCGACCGGGACAGGAGCGCCACCCGCCCCGACGACCAGTCGACCCGGTCGGTCGGTACGTCGGCGTGCAGCGTGCGCGGCAGCAGACCGTACGCCATCGCCTGCACCGTCTTGATCACTCCCGCCACTCCCGCGGCGGCCTGGGTGTGACCGATGTTCGACTTCACCGAGCCCAGCCGGAGCGGACGTTCCCGCGGCTCGCGCCCGTACGTCGCCAGGAACGCCTCTGCCTCGATGACGTCACCGAGCCGGGTACCGGTGCCGTGCGCCTCCACCGCGTCGATGTCCTCGGGCGTCAGCCGCGCCTGCGCGAGGGCCTGCCGGATCACTCGCTGCTGCGCCGGTCCGTGGGGTGCCGTCAGTCCGTTGCTCGCTCCGTCCTGGTTGACCGCCGAGCCGCGCACCACCGCCAGCACGGGAAGCCCGGCGCGGCGCGCCTCGGACAGCCGGGTCAGCAGCAGCATGCCGGCGCCCTCGGCCCACCCGGTGCCGTCGGCGCCGGCCCCGAACGCCTTGCAGCGGCCGTCCGGGGCCAGCGCCCGCTGCCGGCTGAACTCCACGAACGACGACGGCCCGGACATCACCGTGACGCCGCCGGCCAGCGCGAACGAGCACTCCCCGCGCTCCAGCGCCTGGGCCGCCAGGTGCAGGGCCACCAGGGACGACGAGCATGCCGTGTCCACGGTGAGAGCCGGCCCCTCCAGGCCGAAGGTGTAGGCGATGCGGCCCGAGGCGACGCTGCCCGCGTTGCCCAGGCTGAGGTAGCCCTCGATCTGCTCGGGCGTCTCGGCGAGACGGTTCGCGTAGTCGCTGTACATCATCCCGACGTACACCCCGGTCGGCGAACCGCGCAGGGTGCGGGGTACGAGCCCGGCGTGCTCGAAGGCTTCCCAGGCCACTTCAAGGAGCAGCCGGTGCTGCGGGTCCATGGCGACGGCCTCGCGGGGCGATATGCCGAAGAAGCCGGGATCGAAGCGGTCGACGCCGGAGAGGAAACCGCCCTCACGCACGTACGTCCGGCCGGGCCGCCCGGGGTCCGGGTCGTACAGGGCCCGCGTGTCCCAGCCGCGGTCGGTCGGAAACGGGCCGATGGCGTCCCTTCCCTCGGCCACCAGCTTCCACAGCTCCTCGGGGGAGGTCACGCCTCCGGGGTAGCGGCAGGCCATCCCTACGATCACCACGGGGTCGTCGTCCGGCCCGGCACCGCCCACGCCCGCGCCCGCGTGCGCGGTGCCGGTGGCGCGCTGAGCGGCGGCGCCGCGCGAGCGGAGGTGGGCGGCCAGCGCCGCGGCCGTGGGGAAGTCGAAGGCGACGGCCTCGGAGAGGGGAAGACCGGTGGCCGCCGACAGGCGCTCCCGGAGTGCGGTTGCCGTCAGCGAGTCCATGCCCAGGTCGCGGAGGGCGGTCTCGGGCTCCACCTCCTCCACCGCACAGCCGACCAGTGCCGCCGTCTCACCGCGCACCAGGGCCAGCAGGTCATCCAGGGGCGACGGGTCGTCCAGGGCCAGCAGGTCATCCGTCGTGCCGGTCTCCGTCCCGGCACGCAGCGCCCGCGCGCTCAGGCCCGCCAGGGCGTACCGCTGGACCTTCCCGGAGGCCGTACGGGGAATGTGGTCCACCTCGTACAGATCGGCGGGCACCTTGTAGGCGGACAGTTCCGCGCGGCACGCGGCCAGCAGAGCGCCTCCGTCCAGAGTGCCGCCACCGTCGGCCCCGGGAACCACGTAACCGACCGGCACCTCGCCGAAGACGGGGTGCGGGCGTCCGCCCACGGCGGCGTCCGCGACGCCGGGCAGCCGCCGCAGCACCGCCTCCACCTCCGAGGGATGGATGTTCGTACCGCCCCGGATGATCAGGTCGCTCGCCCGGCCGGTGATCACGAGCTCGCCGGACGGCTCGATCCTCGCCAGGTCACCGGTACGGAACCAGCCGTCGCGCAGCACCTCGGCGGTGGCCTCCGGCGCGCCGTGATAGCCGGCCATGACTCCGGGGCCGCTCACCCACAACTCGCCCTCACCGGTGTCCTGTCCGTCCACGCCGCCCCCGACCCGGATCCGGGTGCCCGGCAGCGCACGGCCGCAGGACTCGCCCGCCGACGCCTCGCCGGGTGCCGTCATGGTGACCGGGCCGGCCTCGGTGCTGCCGTAGTGCTCCAGGTAGGGGACGCGGCAGACCGCCTCGAAGGACCTGCGGAACTCGGGTCCGGCGGAGGCGCCTCCGCTGACGCAGCCGCGCAGCGCGGGCGTGCCGAGACCGCTGTCGCGGCGCTCGCCGTCCCTACCCTGTACGTCGTCGAGGCCCCGCACCTCGTCGAGCAAGGCCGAGTACGTGGTCGGTACCCCGCCGAGGAGTGTGCAGGGAGCGTCCTCGCGGCGCAGTTCACCGAGGACATCCCGTACCGAGAACCGGGGCAGCAGCACGGCGCTCGCCCCGGTCACGGTCACCCCGAGGACGCAGACCACCTGGCTCATGGCGTGGTGCAGCGGCAGCGGCCACAGCAGCCGGTCCCGTTCCGACAGGCCGAGCACACCGACGAGGCCCGCCTCGACCGGCGCCAGGCGGTTGCGCTGCGTGGACAGCACTCCCTTGGGGGCACCGGAGGAGCCGGAGGTGTACAGCATCCACGCCACCTCATCCAGCCCCAGATCGTCCCGGGCGGGCGTCACCGCCTCCGTGCCCGCCAGATCCTCGTACCGGACGACACCGCCCCG
This sequence comes from Streptomyces sp. NPDC003379, assembly GCF_053589195.1. Taxonomy (NCBI): domain Bacteria; kingdom Bacillati; phylum Actinomycetota; class Actinomycetes; order Kitasatosporales; family Streptomycetaceae; genus Streptomyces; species Streptomyces sp. NPDC003379. Next base: position 36,298 of record NZ_JBSFRK010000044.1, read on the forward strand.
CGCACCGGACGCGTCCGGCCGCACGCCCGGATTGTCGGCGGTGAAACGACCGTCACCGTCCTCCTCACCGCCGCCCTCGGCCACCACCAGAGTCAGACCGGGGCGGGAGCGCAGCCCCGGCTGACGGTTCAGCCTCGCCTCATCGGTGACGAGCACACGCGCACCGCAGTCGTCCAACAGACGATCCAGTTCCGCTTCCGGGACACCTGCGTCCAGCGGTACGCCCACCGCGCTCGCCCGGACCGCGGCCAGCAGGCTCTCGACCGCCTCGACGCGGTTGCCGAGCAGGACGGCGACCCGCTCGCCCCGCGCGAGCCCGAGCCCGAGCCCGGCCAGGTGACCGGCCAGCCGTCCGGTCCGCCGCTCCAGGTCCCGGTAGGTCCTGCGCACTCGGCGGTCCTGGAAGGCGACCTTCTCCCCACGGAGTGAGACATGGTCCCGAAGGATCTCCGGGATCGGCCTGATGACGTCCTCGCCTGTACTCACTGGATCGAACTCTTCTCTCTCTGCGCCTCGTTGAGGGCGGTGGCGCGGCGCGCGGCACGTCCAGTATCAACAATCCGTCCCCGCGGCCTTCAGTCGCCACCGGCACTGATCTCGGCGCCGACCGCGGCCAGTGCCGTGGTGACGGGCTGGAAGAATGTCTCGCCGCCCGCGGTGCAGTCGCCGCTGCCGCCCGAAGTGAGGCCGATCGCGCTCCCGTCGCGGGTGAACAGCGGACCCCCGCTGTCTCCCGGTTCGGCACAGACATCGGTCTGGATGAGCCCGGTGACCGTGCCTTCCGGGTAGTTCACTGTGGCGTCGAGCCCGGTGACCACTCCGTCCCGGAGCCCAGTGGTGCTGCCCATGCGGGACACTTCCAGCCCGACGGCCGCGTCGGCGGCCCGAACGATCTGTGTGGCCTGGCCGTTGCCCGTATCGACCTCGCCCGGCGCGGCCACAGCCGGATCGTCGTACGTCACCAGCGCGAAGTCACCGTCTCCCGGGAACGTCGCCGCCTGGACGGTACCGATCGGCGCGCCGTTCGGGTCCTCCGACCACTGCTGGGCGGCGACCCCGCAGTGTCCCGCGGTGAGGAATCCGGGGCGCCCGTCCTCGGCCGTCACATTGAACCCGAGCGAGCAGCGCGCGCCGCCCCCGAAGATCGCGTCACCGCCCGAGGCGAAGAGCTTGAACTCCCCCGCGGACTTCTGAACGCGGGCCATTCCCGTACCGAGCGACGCGACGGTCGCCTCCAGACTGTCCCACCGTTCTCCGGTGACCGTGCGGTCGGCCGTGACCAGGATCTGATTGGTCCTGGGGTCCGTGGCCCACGCGGTTCCGGACATGTCGGCGCGGTGGGACAGCGTCCGCGCGGCGGTCCCCAGTGCGCCCGCACTGTTACGGACACTGCGCGCCACCGCCCCGGCCTTCTTCACCCGCACGTTCGCGTCCTTGTCGTTGCCTACGACGTTGACGACGAGCTGCTGCTTGTGCTCGTCGTAGAACGCCCCGCCGTAGGCGTCGCCGAGCTGCGCGGCCAGCCGCTCGGCAACCCTTGTCGCCGATGCCGCGCCGACCTGTCGGGCCTCGGGCCCCGACCCGGCCCCCGCCCCGGACTGCCCGGACTGCGCGGCACCGGCATGCTGCAGCAGGACACCCGCGGTGGCTATGCCCATCGCTGCGGCTCCGGCCAGAACGGCCTTCCGCTTGGGGATTCGTTTGTGCCTCAACTCGTCGCCTCCTGTGGGATACCGGGTTCGATCACCGGCTGGGCCGGGAACACGTTCGGCTCCTGGATACGGACGGGACGAGGGTTGTGTTCAGTCGGCGATCGCCTTACCAGACGTTGCTGTCGGCGGCAACGGCAGGCGCGGGCGCGGTTGTGCATGCCTCGGGGACGGCGGATTCTGTAGGGAATGAACGGGGCTGGTGTGGCGTCATGACTGCATGGAACGCGGAGCGGAGTGCTGACTTTCGTGGTCCCCTCGACATCGCCAGGGCGGCCACCGCGGTCGTCGACGCGCAGGACATGGTCATCGGGTGGAGCCCCGGGGCGGAGCGGCTCCTCGGCTATCAGCCGCAGGAGATCATCGGCCGCCCCCTCGCCACGTTTCTGTTGTCACCCGGTCCTGGTCACGGTCCCGGTCCTGGTCACGGTCCCGGTCCTGGTCCGGCGCCCTTCGCCCTTCCGCTGACTCCCGAGTTCCGGGGGAACGAGATCCGTATCGCCCGGCACCGGGACGGGCGTGAGCTGGTCGTCGCCACCGCGGTGTGTCCCCTGGCCGGCGCCGGGCCCGGGGCCGGGGCCGCGGCGCGCGTCGTCGTCGCTACGGAGCTGCGGGATCTGCGGCTGTGGGAGTCCCGGCTGGCCCTGTTGCACGGACTGGCCACCCAGTCACCCGTCGGCCTCGCCATCTACGACACCGACCTGCGCCTGATCTGGTGCAACGCGGCGTACGAAGGGGAGATCGGACGCCCGTTCGCCGAGTTCCGCGGCGCTCGGGCCGATGAGCTGTACTCCGAGGGAAAATTCGTGAGCAAAGGGCATCCGCCCACTCTCGACGCGGTGATGCGTCACGTACTGGAGACCGGAGAACCCTTTCTTGACCTGCACTTTCAAGGTCGGCCTCCCACCGACCCGGAAACCGACCACCTCTGGTCCTGTGCCTACTATCGGCTTCAGGACGCCGACGGACACGTGTTCGGAGTGTGCGAGGACGCGTTCGACATCTCCGATCGCTACAAGGCGCAGCGACGGCTGGCCCTGCTCGTCGAGGCGGGCCGCGGCATCGGGACCGCCCTCGATGTGACGGCCACGGCCGAGAAGATCACCGAGGTGGCGGTACCGGAGTTCGCCACCACGGTGACGGTCGACCTCGCGAGGGCGGTGCTGGAGGGCGAGGTGCCTGCCACCAGCGGCTCGGCGGCGATGTCTCTGGTACGGGTCGCCCGATGCTCAGCGGACGAGGCCGAGGACGCCGACCGGAAGAAGCCGGAGCAGCAGCCCCTTCCCGTGCAGTACCCGTCTGGTTCACCGCAGGATCGCAGCCTCTCCTCGGGGGGCCTCGTGTTCGACGACATGACCCTGGTCGTGCCGTTGCGGGCCGGGAACAGCATCCTGGGACTCGTCACCTTCGTACGCGACATCGGTTCGGCCACCTTCGACAGCGGCGAAGTGGCGCTGGCCGACGAGTTGGTCGCCCGTACGGCCGTGTCCATCGACAACGCCCGCCGATTCACCCGTGAGCGCACCGCCTCCCTCGCCCTCCAACGCCAGTTGCTGCCGCGCCAGGTGCCGGAGCAGTCAGCGGTCGACCTGGCCTACCGCTATCTGCCCACGGACGATGTGACAGGGGTCGGCGGTGACTGGTTCGACGTCATCCCGCTGTCCGGGACCCGGGTCGGGCTCGTGGTGGGGGACGTGGTCGGCCACGGTCTGCAGGCGGCCGCCACCATGGGGCGGCTGCGTACGACCGTACGCGCGTTCGCCCAGATGGACATGGACCCCGTCGAGCTGCTGTCGCGGCTCGACGATCTGGTGGCGCAGTCGGCGGACGAGCAGTGGGGCGAGCCGGGGACGTCCGGCGGCGCCTACGCCGACGTGACCACCGGGGCGACCTGTCTTTACGCGGTCTACGACCCGGTCTCGCGGCGCTGCGTCATGGCCAGAGCCGGGCACCTGCCGCCCGCGGTCGTCGACCCGGACGGCCGGCTGTCCTTCCCGGAGCTGCCCGCCGGCCCGCCCCTGGGCCTCGGCGGCCTGCCGTTCGAGTCCCTGGAGATCGAGCTGCCGGTGGGCAGTCTGCTGGCTCTCTTCACCGACGGCCTGGTCGAGGCCCGCGACCGCGACATCGATCACGGACTCGACGCCCTGGGACGGGTACTCAGCGACCAGCACGCCTCACTCGAAGAACTGTGTGACCGGGCGGTAGCGGAACTCCTGCCGGGCGGCTCGACGGCCGATGACACGGCCCTGCTGCTCGTCCGTACGCGCGAACTCGACACGGCGCAGGTCACCGAGTGGGAACTGCCCGCGGAACCGGTCGCCGCCGGCCGCGCCCGGGACCTGACCACCCACCAACTGCACCACTGGGGCCTCGGGGAGCTGTCGTTCGCGACCGAGCTCGTCGTCAGCGAGCTGGTGACCAACGCGGTCAGATACGCCGAAGGGCCGATCCAAGTACGCCTCATCCGTGACCGCACCCTCCTGTGCGAGGTCGCGGACCGGGGCCACACCTCACCGCACCTGCGCCACAGCGGCGAGGACGACGAAGGCGGGCGGGGCCTGTTCATCGTCGCGCAACTCGTACAGAGGTGGGGGACGCGCTACACCCCCTCCGGCAAAACCATCTGGACCGAGCAGGCCTTTCCCCGGGCTCCTTGAGGCCAGGAGTTCAGGAGTCCTTGCCGCGCCCCGAGAGGGCGTCCCTGATGCGGTCCACCATGCCCACGCCGGGAGCCAGCAGCTTGTTGCCCGGCGGAGTGTCGGGGGCAGAGGGGTGCGGGCGGGTCGGCGCCGTCTTCTTCGCCCGGCGGACCTTGTCGCCCAGCTCCGACAGGGTGTCGCCGGTGGCGGCCTCCCGTAGCCGGGGGAAGAGGTTGTCCTCCTCGTCGCGGATGTGCGAGCGGATCTCCGTCATCAGCTCGCCCATGAGCCGGTCGAACTCGGGGTCGTCGGCTTCGACGCCTTCCAGGTCCTTCATGGTCTGTTCGGCCTCGGCGTGGTCCTTGAGCTCCTTGTCGGCGGTGGCGTCACCGCCCGGCACCAGTTCGCGCACGGCCGGGTAGAGGTACTCCTCCTCGGCGACCGAGTGCCGCACCAGCTCGATGACGGCCTGTTCGGCGTAGACCTTGCGCTGCTTGTCGCCCGGGGGCAGCGCCTGGATCTTCCCGAAGAGCTCCTCGACCTCCCGGTGGTCGGTGGTCAGTTCCGCGATGACGTCTCCGCCGTGACCCATGATGTGTCCCGTCCTTTCCCTCTCGTGGCGCTCTCGTGGCGCTCTCGTGGCCCTCTCGCGCCAAGTGCCATGACCGTGTATCCCTGGCTGTTGACGCGCAAACGGGACGCCTCGGCATTCGGCGCAACAGCGCGGTGATCTCTTCCGCCTCCCGAGAACCGAACATGACCGAGATCGCGTGTAACGGTCGACCGCATCAGCACGGTCGGGGCACAGGCACATCGGATGGCGGCCTCGGCCGACTCCGGGACCCGGCCGGACCGTAGGGAAGAGAGAACCCAGCGCGAGGGCGGGGAACAAGAAGGTCGTTCGGCTCAACCGCGGCAAGGGCCGCGAGCAGGTCACGATCTCGGTGCGGCGCGAGGCCGGGCACCTGTACGTCGTGCCGCAGGACTCCCAGGCCCTGATCGACGCGGGCAGGCTGGACCGGCGGCTCTTCGACGTCACGCAGCTCGTCAAAAACAAGTACGACGACGTGCACCGCGCTTCACTGCCGCTGATCGTCGGGTACCGGCCCGGCCGGTCAACGCTCGCGCGGGCGACACCTTCAAGGACCTCGCCCGTGACCGCCGCGCGCTGCCCGCCGTGGGCCGCGAGGCGTTCAGCACGCCCAGTCCGGTACGGCGGGCCTCTGGTCGGCGCTCACGGGCGGCACCGGCGCGCGGGACGGTCGTACGAACGCGCGTACCACCGCCGTCCTGGACACCGGGGTCGGTCGATCAGACGCACCCGGACCTGAAGAGCGTTCAGGTCGCCGAGAAGAGCTTCACCTTGTCACCCGACGCCGAGGACCGCATCGGCCACGGCACGCACGTCGTCTCGACGCTCGCGAGGGCATGGCAGACCGCGCTCCGGCACCTCGGTGCGGGAGCGGCCGGACAGCTGGCGGGAACGGGGCGCGGCAGGCACAGAGAGGACCCCTGAGCCCTCAGGGGGCGGGACCAGTGGCCGCCGGGATGATTCCCGGAATACCGAAGGCGCTTCCCAACTTCGGGCGAGAAGGGGCCCATACGCCACTGTGGCCCTCTTTCGCCGCGTCGATCGATCCCCCCCTTGTGCCGTACTCATCAAAACGCTCCGGGGAGGCGCATAGTGGCGTTCCTGGCGCGTTGCCGCGCGGGGTCGCAGACACTTTCTTCGGAGTGACTCTCCCGTCCGGGACTTCGTCCCCTCGTCACCGTTACGAAGCACCGGCAGGCCCTGTTTCCCGAGTGGCAAAGACGAGGAGGTGAGCGTGTGACCGCCACGGGTTCCGCGAACAGTGGGGTGCCGGCGCCGCCGCCCGCTGAGATCAAGTACTCCGGTGAGTACAGCGTCAATCCGTTGGGCGAGGCGTCGTTCGGCGCGCTCTGTCTGCGACTGCCCGCCGTGCTGCGGCGGATCGCGCGCATGGCGTGGGCCGCCGACCGCGCGGCCGTCGTGCTGCTGCTGGGCTGTCAGGCCGTCACCGGTGTGTCCGCCGCCGTGCTGCTGACGGCGACCGCCCGCGCCATGCACCGGCTCCTCGGCACCGGGTCCGTGTCCGGTCGTCTGCACGAGGCCCTGCCCGCCCTCCTCGTCGTCGCGGCGGCGGCCGGACTCGGGCGGCTTTCCACCGGCGTGGCCACCTACGCCGAGCGGCGTCTGACCCCGCCGGTCATCACCAAGGCCGATACGGGGCTCGTCGAAGCCGTCTGCCGGGTCGAGGCCGCCGCCCATGCCGCGGAAGGCTTCGCCGACCGGCAGGAGGCCGCCGAGATGGGGGTGACCCGCACGCATGTGATGATCACCGACTCCCAGCGGTTCATGTCCGCGCTGATCAAGATGGTCACCGCGTGCGGGGTGCTGTCCTGCCTCCACCCGCTGATGCTGCCCCTGCTGGTGCTCGCGGTCCTGCCCGCCGGCGTCGGTGCGGTCATGACGGCCCGTGTCGACTACGAGGTCCACTACGCCAACGTCAGCGACCGCAACGTCCGGCACATGACGCGCTGGTGGGCCACCACGCCCAAGTACGCCGACGAGGTCCGCGCCAACGGCATGACCTCCTATCTGCTGTTCTGGTACCGCTCCCTGTCCGAACGGATCGACCGGCGCACCCTGGCGGCCGCACCCCGCAACCTGCGCATCGCCCTCACCAGCGCGCTCCTCGGCGGCGTCTTCCTCGCCGGTACCTGGGCGGGTCTCGCGTGGCTGGCGGTGACCGGCCGTGTCCCGCTCGCCATCGCCGCCACCGCCATCGTCGCCGTACAGACCGCGCTCGCCGCCCTCTCCCAGGTCGTCATCAACGGAGCCGCGGTCTTCCACACCAGTCTGTACCTCACCGACATGCAGACGTTCCTGGACGATGCCGCCGCACGCGCCCCCAAGCGCGGCGGACGGGAAGTCACCGCGCCGGTCGAGGAGATCCGCCTCGACGAGGTGACCTACCGGTACCCCGGCAAGGACCGCCCGGCGGTCGACGGCGTCTCCCTGACCCTGCGGCGCGGAGAGGTGCTCGCCGTCGTCGGGGAGAACGGCTCCGGGAAGTCGACCCTCACGCGGCTGATCACCGGCATCTACCTGGCGGACAAGGGACGTGTCCTGTGGAACGGCATGGACCTCGCCTCGGTCGATCCGGATTCCGTGTGGAGCTGCACCGGCCTCGTCCCGCAGATCTTCGCCCAGTGGCCGCTGCGCGTCCGGGAGAACGTCACCCTCGGGCAGCCCCGTACCGTCGACGACGGCCCTGTGTGGGACGCCGTCGACGCCGTCGGGATGCGCGACGCGGTGGAGGAACTGCCGGGCGGCCTCGACACGTTGCTCGCCCGTGAGGTGTGGGGCGGTGCCGAACTGTCCGGCGGGCAGTGGCAGCGTCTGGCGTGCTCACGGGCGCTCTATCGGCGCCCGCCGCTGCTGATCCTGGACGAGCCCACTTCGCAGATGGACGCCCGGGGCGAGCGCGACATCTTCACCCGGATCAAGAACATCGCCGCGGACCGGATCACCATCGTGGTCACCCACCAGCTGGAGAACACGAGGGTGGCGGACCGCATCCTCGTCATGGAGCACGGGCGCATCACCGAGCAGGGCCGTTACGACGAACTCGCCGAAGGCGGAGGGCTCTTCGCGGAACTTCTCACTCTGTCCAGGGACAGGTAGCCCGGTGGTCCGGTGGCCCGCCCTGTCAGCGGCGGGTCCGGTCTCCCCCGGCCTAGGACACGCCGTCGAGCGGCCGGAGGAAGCGGCGTTCATACCGCTTGATGCAGCGCGTGCGACGAGCCAGTTCGACCGCGGCCTGGCACTCCGGATCGGACGCGCTGTCCGTGCGGTACTGCTCGTACGCGGCGAAACCGGGGAACGAGAAGAGGGCGTAGGCGATGTCGCTGTCGCCCTCGCTCGGCAGGAAGTAGCCGTGGTGCGTCCCGCCGAAGCGGTTGACGAGCCCGACCCAGCGGCGGCCGTACTCCTCGAAGTCCTCAAGCTTGTCGGCGTCGATCTCGTACGTCAGATGAATGGTGATCATGCCTACATGATGCCGTCGCGGCGCGGATCCGGCAGGTGGTGTGTCGCGAAGGGCCTGCTGGTGGTGAACTCCCGGAACTTCAGGGCCGCTTCCGACAGGTAGGTGTCGCGGTTCCACACCAGGGTGAGTACGCGGTGGCAGTCGGGCGCGTCCACATGCACCCAGGCGACCGGGACGCGCATGTGCGAACGGACCTGGCGGGACACCGCCGGGATGAGGCCGATGCCGAGTCCCGCGCTGATCATGTCCTGGCTGGCGGCCGGTTCATCGCCCTCGCAGGTCAGCAGCGGGGTCAGCCCTTCGGACGCGAACAGGCGGTCCAGAAGGGCGCGTTGCCAGTGTCCGGTCCTCGTGGTGACGAAGGGCTCGTCGGCGATCTCCGGGATCGTCACGCGCTCCCGCCCGTCGAGCCAGTGCCCCAGTGGGACCGCGAGCAGCACCTCCTCCCGGCTCAGCTCGACCGATTCGAGGTTCGCCCCGGTCAACGGCTGTGACGCCACGCAGAAGTCGACCTCCCTGGCGCGCAGCCGGCGGTCCATGTCCTCCGCGTTCGACTGGAAGAGCCGCACGTCGGCGCGGGGGTATGCGGCCCGGAAGCTGGCCAGGAGCGGCGTGATCGTCAGGAGGGTCTCGGAGGCGACGCTGACCCGGCCGAGCCCCGTGTCGCGGCCCTCACGCACGGCCCTGCGGCCGTCGTCCAGCTCGCTCAGGGCGCGGTCGACATGGCGCAGGAAGATCGCTCCGTACTGGTTGAGCCGGATGCGGCGGCCCTGCCGGTCGAAGAGCGTGGAGCCCAGATCGGCCTCCAGGCGCGCGATGGCACGGCTGAGCGAGGGCTGGGCGACCCGCAGCTCCTCGGCGGCGCGGCTGATGTGCTCGTAACGGGCCACGACCTGGAAGTAGCGCAGCTGGAGAAGATCCACGGTCCACCTTCACTTATGCCTTCTGGGACATCTACACATGACGAAACCGGTCTTGGAACGCATAAGCGATTCTCCCTACGGTCGTCTCCAGCGGGGCCACCGCCCCGCCCCTGACCACCCGCCCGTCCCTCACCGAAGAAGGTCGCATCATGAGCGCTGCGGATCTGGCCCGACTCCAGTTCGCGGCCACGACCGGCATCCACTGGCTGTTCGTGATCCTCACCATGGGGCTCGTCCCTCTCGTGGCGATCATGCACACCCGGGCCGCGTACACCCGTGACCCCGTCAAGAGAGCCGTCCGGGAGCGCATGACCCGCTTCTGGGGACAGCTCTACGTCATCAACTACGCGGTCGGCATCGTCACCGGCCTGGTCATGGAGTTCCAGTTCGGGCTCAGCTGGAGCGGCCTCAGCAAGTTCGCGGGCAATGTCTTCGGCGCCCCGCTGGCGCTCGAAACCCTCATCGCCTTCTTCGCGGAGTCCACCTTCCTCGGCATGTGGATCTTCGGCTGGGGTCGCCTGCGCAGAGGCGTGCACATCACGCTCATCTGGCTGGTGGCCCTGACCGCGTACGCCTCCGGGTACTGGATCATGGTCGCCAACGGCTTCATGCAGCACCCCGTCGGCTACGAAGTGCGCGACGGCGTCGCCTACTTGACCGACTTCGGAGCGCTGCTCACCAACTCCAGCGCCCTGGTCGCGCTCGGCCACATCGCGCTGGCCGCACTGACCACGGGCGGGGTCTTCGTCGCCGGGATCAGCGCCTGGCACTTCGCCCGGGGCACCAAGGAGGCCGAACTGTTCCGCGGCTCCCTGCGCCTCGGGGTGTGGGTGAGCATGGTCGCCTCCTTCTTCGTCGTCGTCATCGGCGAAATGCAGCGGCCGGTGATCGAGCGGACCCAGCCCATGAAGCACGCGGTCCTGGAGAACAGCGGCGTCGCCGAGGTGCAGGCCCAGCTCGTCAAGGAGCACGGGCCGGGGAACTACGTGCCCTGGCAGGACGCGATCCGGATCTCGATGGACGTGATGACGGTCATCGGCAACACGGTGTCCACCATCATGTTCATCGCCGTCATCCTGCTGTGGAAGGACTGGCTGATCCGTTGGCGCCCCCTCGCCCACGTCCTGGTGGCGACGGTGCCGTTCCCCTTCATCGCCGCTGCGGGCGGCTGGGTCGTCCGCGAGGTCGGACGCCAACCTTGGCTCGTCCACGGTGAGTTGAAGGTCGAGGACGCGCTGTCGAACGTCAGCACCGCCTCCCTGGCCGTGTCCTGCGCCGTGTTCATCGCCGTCTTCCTGGCGTTGGCGGTGACGAACTGGACCCTGATCACGAAATTCGCCCGCCGCGGCCCGGGGGCCACCCAACTCGGCGCCACCGAGCCGCTCCCCGACGAGCTGCCCGACGATCTGTCCGACAGCGCCTATATGGAGAAGAGTGGAGTGAAATGAGTCCGGAGATCCTCTGGCTGGCCCTCCTGGGCCTGCTGCTCGCCGGGTACTTCGTGCTCGGCGGCTACGACTACGGCGTACAGATGCTGCACCCCTCGCTCGGCGGTCGGGAGCAGAACGCCGCGCTCGACGCCATCGCGCCGTTCTTCCTCGGCAACGAAGTCTGGCTGGTCGCCTTCGCCGGCGTCATGTTCGGCGCCTTCCCGCACCTGGAAGGCACCCTCCTGTCGGGCCTGTATCCGCTGATCGTGGCGATCCTCGTCGGCCTGGTCCTCGGCAACGCCGCGGTCCAGCTGCGGCGCCGCTCCCGCAGCGCCCTCGGCCGCCGGTGGTGGGACGCCCTGATCGTGTTCGGCGGTGGGCTTCCCGCCGTGTGCTGGGGACTCGTCGTGGGGCTGCTGCTGCACGGCGTGCCCCGTCGGGCCGACGGGAGCTTCCACATCGGGTTCGGTGACGTCTTCACACCGTTCGTGCTGGCCTGCGGCGTCACCACCGCACTGCTCTTCGCGGCGCACGGCGCGGCCTTCGTCGCCCTGCGGTCCGAGCCGGAACTTGGCGTCAAGGCAAGGGGGTTGGGAGCCGATCTGCTGTGCGGGGCCGCCGCCGTGGGCTCCCTCGCGCTGCTCCTCACGCTCTTCGGAGCGGGCGCCTCGATGACGAACCGCGCGACCTCGGCGGTCATCACCGTCCTGTTCACGGCGGCGCTCGCGGGCGCCTGGTGGTGGCTCTCCCGCGGGCACGACGTCCTCGCGTTCGTCGCCACCTGCTGCGCGACGGCGCTGCCCGTGCTGCTCGTGGGGGCCGGCCACTATCCGTATCTGCTGATCAGCTCGGCGGGCGAGGGCCTGGACATCGACCACGCCATGACGGACGGCGCCACCCTGAAGATCCTGAGCGCGTTCGGAGTCCTGGTCGTGCCGGTGATCCTCGCGTACCAGGCGTGGAGCTGGTGGGCCTTCCGGGGCCGGACGGGCCGCCGTCACCCCAGCTACTTCTGACGTCACCAGTTACTTCTGAGCCGCGTACGCGACTGAGCCGCGCACACGACGAGAGAGGCCCCACCATGAAGCCCGTCGAACGCCGGCTCATGCGCGAACTGCCCGCGCTACGGCGCCACATGACCTGCTCCACGGCGCTGGCACTGCTCGGCGCCGGGCTCGTCATCGCCCAGGCGGTCCTGCTGGCGACGGTCCTCGCGGACGGCTTCGCCGGGCGCGCGTTCCACGCCGTACCGCTGGTCACGCTGGGCACCGTGATGGCGCTGCGCGCGCTGCTGACCTGGGCCCGCGGAGTGCTCGCGCAGCGCGCCGCGGCCGATGCCAAGCGTGCGCTGCGGGACCGGGTCAGCGGCAGGCTGCGGCAGACCGGCCCTCTGCGGCTCGCGGCCCGCCGCCACGGTGAGACCGCGACGCTGCTCACCCGCGGACTCGACGCCCTGGACCCCTATGTCGTCGGTTACCTGCCCACGATGACGGCCACCGCCGTGATACCTCTCACCGTCGTCGCCTGGCTGGCGTGGACCGACTGGACCTCGGCGCTGATCGTCGTCGTGACGCTGCCGCTGATCCCGGTGTTCGGCGCGCTGGTCGGCATGCACACCGCCAGGCGCACGGCCAGGCAGTGGACGCTGCTCGCGCGCCTCGGCGGTCACTTCCTGGACGTGGTGGCCGGGCTGCCGACGCTGCGCGCGTTCGGCCGTGAGCGGCAGCAGGCCCAGGTCGTGGGCGAGATGGCGGACGCCCACCGGCGGGCCACCATGCGGACGCTGCGCGTGGCGTTCCTGTCCTCCTTCGTCCTGGAGACGGTCGCCACCCTCTCCGTGGCGCTGGTGGCGGTCCCGGTCGGGCTGCGGCTGCTCGGGGGCGATCTGGACCTGCGTACGGCCCTGACCGTGCTGTTCCTCGCCCCGGAGGCGTATCTGCCGCTGCGCGCCGCGGGCGCCGCCTTCCACGACAGCGCCGAGGGCATCGCGGTGGCCGAGCGGGTCTTCGCGCTCCTCGACGACGAGGAGGAGCCCGCCGTCGGCCGCGCCCGCACCCCCGACGCCCGCGTGGCGTCCCTGTGCTTCGACGAGGTCACCGTCCAGTACCCGGGCCGCGCCGCGCCCGCCCTCCGGCAGGTCTCCCTCACCGTGCGCCCCGGCGAGCACGTGGCCCTGGTCGGGCCGAGCGGGGCGGGCAAGTCGACGCTCCTGGCACTGCTCCTCGGCTTCGTGGTCCCCGCGTCGGGCCGGGTCGCGGTCGGCGGCACCGACCTCGCGGACCTCGACCCCGACGAGTGGCGCGCCCAGGTGGCGTGGGTGCCGCAGCGCCCGCATCTGTTCGCGGCGTCCGTCGCGGACAACATCCGGCTCGGGCGCCCCGACGCGAGCGACGCCGAGGTGCGGGCGGCGGCGCGGGCGGCCTCGGCGGACCTCTTCGTCGCACAGTTGCCGCAGGCGTACGACACGGTGCTCGGTGAGCACGGCGCGGGGCTCTCCGCCGGGCAGCGCCAACGCGTCGCCCTGGCACGGGCGTTCCTCAAGAACGCGCCCGTGCTGCTCCTCGACGAACCGACCGCCCACCTGGACCCCGAGAGCGAGGCCGCGGTCACGCGCGCCACGGTCGACCTCATGCGCGGCCGGACCTCGGTCGTGGTCGCACACCGTACGAGCCTGCTGCCCCACGCCGACCGGATCGTCACGGTGCGTGCGGGCAGCCTCGCCCTCCCCCGAACCCCGCTCACGAAAGGGCTGGTGGCCTCATGACCGCCCTCGCCAAGGCCCCCGCCCCGGCGCGCGAGCCGCGCCCCACCTTCCGCCTCCTGCGTCAGCTCCTGCCGTACTGGCGCAGACTGCTGCCCGCCGCGCTCGCCTCGGCCGGCAGCGAACTCGCCGCCGCCGCGCTGATGGCCACCGCCGCCTGGCTGATCACCCGCGCCGCGCAGCAGCCGCCGCTCGCCTCGGTGACCCTGGCGATCGTCGCCGTGCGCGCGCTGGCCCTGGGACGCGGAGCGCTGCGCTACGGCGACCGGCTCCTCGGCCACGACGGCGTACTGCGCGCCGTCGCGGGCTTCCGCACCCGGGTGTACGAGGCTCTGGTGCCGCTCGCCCCGGCGGGCACGCCCGCTTTCCGCAGCGGCGATCTGCTGACCCGCCTCGTCGACGACGTGGACGCCGCCCAGGACCTGCTGCTGCGGGTCCTGCTCCCGGCCGCCGCCGCCTGGACGGTGGCCGTCGCCGCCACCGGCACGGCAGCCGTACTGCTGCCGCAGGCGGGCGTCCTGCTCGGGCTGCTCCTGGCGGTGGCGGGGCTCCTGGTGCCCGCCCTGGTGCTCGCACTGTCCCGGCGCGCGGGCCGCGCGGAGAAGGTGGCGCGCGCCGAACTCACCGCGCTCACCCTGGACCTGGCCCAGGGCGCGGCGGACCTCACCGCGTACGGCGCCCGGGGCCGGGCCCACCGGCGGGTCTGCCGGGCCGCCGCCCGGATCGCCGCGCTGGAGCGCCACAAGGCCCTGACCACCTCGCTGGCCTCGGCCGCGGTGCTGCTGCTCCAGGGCGGGGCGACGGTCGGCGTCACCTGGTCGGCGCTGCGCGCGCACGCGGCAGGTGCGCTGCCCGCCGTACATCTCACCGTCCTCGCGGTCCTCGCCCTGGTCTCCTTCGAGGCCCTCGCGTCGCTGCCCGCCGCCGCCCGGCGCCTCGCCGAAGTGCGGGCCTCGGCCCGTAGGCTGGCGGACCTGTTCGACACACCGCCCCCCGTGGTCGACCCGCCCGCCCCGGTCCCGCTCCCCCGCGACGAGCCGCTCGGCGTCGACATCACCGGCCTGCGGGTGCGCCACCGCCCCGGCGGGCCCCGGGCACTGGACGGGGTGAGCCTGCGGCTGCCGCCCGGCCGCCGGGTCGTGCTCCTCGGCGCCAGCGGCTCCGGCAAGTCGACGCTGATCGCGGCGCTGATGCGGTTCGTCCCGTACGAATCCGGGAGCATCCGCGTCGGCGGCCGCGAACTGCGCGACATCGCGGGCGCCGACGCCCGCCGCGCGATCACCGGCATGACCCAGGACGCGCACGTCTTCCACACCACGATCCGCGCCAACCTCCTCCTGGCCCGTCCCGACGCCACGGACGCCGACCTGCGCGAAGCGGCCCGCGGGGCCCGGCTCCTCGACTGGGTCGAGTCGCTGCCCGACCGCTGGGACACCCTGCTCGGCGGGGACGGCTCCGCGCTGTCGGGCGGCCAGCGCAGCCGCCTGCTGCTGGCCCGCGCGCTGCTCGCCGACCCGCCCGTGCTCGTCCTGGACGAACCCACCGAGGGACTCGACCCGGACACCGCGGCCGCCGTGCTCGCCGACATCCTCGACGCCACCCGCGGCCGCACCACTCTCCTGGTCACCCACGAGCGGGCGGGCATCGCCGCCGCCGACCACGTCGTGACCCTGCCGGACGGCGGCCCCTGCCCGGCCCGCGACGTCGAGGCGATTTGCCAGTAATCCAAAGGATGTACCGGAATGTCGTCCTCGGCGGCGATTCACCGCCGGGGACGGCCGCCCAGCATGGAAGGAGACCCCATGGAGATCCAAGGAGATCCAAGGAGATCCCGGACGAAGGCGGTGCCACCATGCTGCACGACGGACCTCACCCCACCCACCACGCGCTCGACCCTCTGCTCGACGAACTGGCGCGCCTCTCCGAGCTGCCCCTTGAGCGCGGCGAGACCCTGCCCGCCCGCGCCTACACCGACGAGGACTTCCACCGGCTCGAACACGAGCGCGTCTTCCGCGGCGACTGGCTGTGCGTGGGCCACGTCGCTCAGGTCGCCCGGCCCGGTGACTACCTGCGCACCGACGCGGCCGGTGAGCCGCTGGTCATCACGCGCGACGAAGGCGGCGGGCTGCACGCGCTGTCCCGGGTGTGCAGGCACCGCTTCATGGACGTCCTGCCGCCCGAGACCACCCCCGAGCGGGGCTCCTTGCAGCGCCTCACCTGTCCGTACCACACCTGGACGTACCGGCTGAACGGCGAGTACGTAGGACAGTTGGCCGGAGCCCCGATGATGGGCAAGGTCGACTTCGACCGCGCGGCGTGCCGGCTGCCCCGGCACCGGCTGGAGGTCTGGAACGGGCTGCTCATGGTCTGCGCCGACCCCGACGCGCCGCCGCTGGCACCGCAGTTGACGGAGCTGAGCGACCGGCTCGCGCCGTACGGCATCGCGGACCTGGTGGTGGCGTACACGGACCGGTGGGACGGTGTGCCCGCGAACTGGAAGGTGGCCTTCGAGAACGGCTCGGAGAACTACCACCACATGGGAACGCACGCCGGCACGCTCGACACCCTCGTCCCCGGCAAGGACACCGTCGTCGACGAGAGCGACGGACGCTGGTTCAGCATGTACACCCCGTTCGTGGCCGGAGCGGGGGTCGCGCGGGCGGAAGGGGGCGCGCCCGTGGTCGGCACGCTCATTCCCGGGCTCGGCACGCGGCAGCTGTCCGGCATGACGGTCGCGGGGGTCTTCCCGAACCTGGTGATGGCCCTGCTGCCCGACAGCGTCACGTTCGTGCGCTGGGTACCCACGGGCCCGGTCACGCACGACGCGCTCGTGACGGTGCTGGTCCCGGCGCAGGCCGAGCGGCAGCCGGACTTCGACGCGTACGTGGCGGCGTCGCGGCGGCAGTTCGAGGTGATCCAGAACGAGGACCTGGTCGCCGTGCGGGGTGTCCAGCGCGGCCTGGCCACCGGTCCCGCCCCGTCGGGCGGGCGCTTCTCGCACCTGGAGCGTCCCCTGTGGCAGTTCCAGCGGTATCTGGCCGACCGCCTCACCGTGCGGAGCAAGGTCGCTGACACGGCCTAGAACCACGGGGTACGTGGTACTCGTGCGATACGCCATCGAGGAGGCCAGCACCGTATGAACGACCGTACCCCCTCCGCCTGCGGCCGGCCCGGCCCCGCCGATCAGCCCACCGTGGCCGACCGGGCCTGGCTGGCCATCGCCTGCCGGCTCGCCGAGCAGTGCCCGCCATCGGACAGCGCGTTCAGCGTGGGCGCGGTCGTCATCGCCGACGACGGCACCGAGCTGGCCCGCGCCCACTCCCGCGAGACGGGCGCGGACGACCATGCCGAGCAGAGCGCCCTCGCCAAGATCGACGCCGCCGATCCGCGCCTCTCCGAGGCGACGCTGTACAGCTCCCTGGAACCGTGCGGGAAGCGCGCTTCGCGGACCCGCCCCTGCGCCCGGCTGATCAGCGAGGCCGGACTCCGGCGCGTGGTCACGGCCTGGCGCGAGCCCGGCACCTTCGTGGGCGACGCGCGGGGCACGGAGCACCTGGAGGCGGCCGGCGTCACCGTCCTCGAACTGCCCGAGTACGCCGACGCGGCGAAGTCGCCCAACGCCCACCTGCTGTAGCCCGCTCGGGCACGGTCACGCCCGCGGGGCGTGCCTCACGCCTGGTACTCGGTGAGATCGATCGCGTGCACGTGCAGCGCGTGTCCGTACACCGGGTGCACCGTCTCCCGCTCCAGCACCATGCCCAGCTTGCGAATGACGTTCTCGGAGGCGCTGTCGCCCAGCCGGCTGAAGCTGACGACCCGGTCGAGCCCCCTGTCCTGGAGCGCGAACTCCAGCGTGGCCTGGGCGGCTTCGGACGCGTACCCCTGGCCCCAGAACTGGGAGCCGAACCGCCAGCTGATGGCCGCGTCGGGGCCGGCGTCCGGCAGGAAGTCGGGGTAGGACAGCCCGGTGAAGCCGGCCAGTTCGCCCGAGGCCAGGAGCTCGACGGCGAAGAGGCCGAGCCCCTCGTCGTCCCACTCCTCCTCCCACCGCTCGATGGCCTCCGCGGTTTCCTCCAGATCGCGCACCCGGCCGTCGTCGACCCACTCCATGACCCGCGGGTCCGCGTTGATGTCCGCCATCGGCGCGAGGTCGTCGTCGTGCCAGCGGCGGAGGAGGAGGCGGGGCGTGCGGATCTCGGTCATGGCCCCATCCTGCCCAAGGGAAGAGCCGCACCGTTAATCGGCGCTCCTCCCGACACCGGGTCCGGCGCCCCACCCACTACGACCTGCCGTACGCCGCGCGGCCGGTCATCACCCCCCACGCCTTCGGCGACGTCCTCAGCGTCGCGGACGCCCCGCTGACGTGCCGACGTACGCCGCGAGGTGTTCACCTGTGACGGTGGAGCGGGCCGCGATGAGGTCGGCGGGGGTGCCTTCGAAGACGATGCGGCCGCCGTCGTGACCGGCGCCGGGGCCGAGGTCGATGATCCAGTCGGCGTGCGCCATGACCGCCTGGTGGTGCTCGACGACGATGACCGACTTGCCGGAGTCCACGAGCCGGTCGAGGAGGCCGAGCAGCTGCTCGACGTCGGCGAGGTGGAGGCCGGTGGTCGGCTCGTCGAGGAGGTAGACGCCGCCCTTCTCCCCCATGTGCGTCGCCAGCTTGAGCCGCTGCCGCTCGCCGCCGGACAGTGTGGTGAGCGGCTGGCCGAGGGTGAGGTAGCCGAGCCCGACGTCGGCGAGCCGTTCGAGGATCTTGTGCGCGGCGGGCGTACGCGCCTCGCCCGCGCCGAAGAGCTCCTCGGCCTCGGTCACGGACATCGCGAGCACCTCGCTGATGTCGCGCCCGCCGAGGTGGTACTCCAGGACGGAGGGCTGGAACCGCTTGCCCTCGCAGTCCTCGCACGGGGTGGCGACTGAGGCCATCATCGCCAGGTCCATGTAGATGACGCCGGCGCCGTTGCAGGTGGGGCAGGCGCCCTCGGAGTTGGCGCTGAACAGCGCCGGCTTGACGCCGTTGGCCTTGGCGAACGCCTTGCGGATCGGATCGAGCAGTCCGGTGTACGTCGCCGGGTTGCTGCGCCTGGAGCCCTTGATGGCGGTCTGGTCGACCGACACCACGCCCGCGTCGGCCGGGATCGAGCCGTGCAGGAGGGAGCTCTTGCCGGAACCGGCGACGCCGGTGACGACGCAGAGCACGCCGAGCGGGACGTCGACCGCGACGTCTCGCAGGTTGTTCGCCGTGGCCCCGCGGATCTCCAGCTTGCCGGTGGGTGTCCGCACCGCCTCCTTGAGCGCGGCCCGGTCGTCGAGGTGGCGGCCGGTGACGGTGTCACTGGCCCGCAGCGCCTCCACGGTGCCCTCGAAGCAGACGGTGCCGCCCGCCGTACCGGCGCCGGGGCCGAGGTCGACGATGTGGTCGGCGATCGCGATCGTCTCCGGCTTGTGCTCCACGACGAGCACCGTGTTGCCCTTGTCCCGCAGCCGCAGCAGCAGGCTGTTCATCCGCTCGATGTCATGGGGGTGCAGACCGATGGTGGGCTCGTCGAAGACGTACGTGACGTCGGTGAGCGAGGAGCCGAGGTGGCGGATCATCTTGACGCGCTGCGCCTCACCGCCGGAGAGCGTGCCGGCCGGCCGGTCGAGCGCGAGGTAGCCGAGGCCGATCTCGACGAACGAGTCGAGGGTCTGCTGCAACGCGGTGAGCAGCGGTGCCACCGACGGCTCGGCGAGGCCGCGGACCCACTTGGCGAGGTCCCTGATCTCCATGGCGCAGGCGTCGGCGATGGAGACCTTGTCGATCTTCGAGGACCGGGCGCCCTCGCTGAGCCGGGTGCCGTCGCACTCGGGGCAGACGGTGAAGGTGACCGCGCGCTCCACGAACGCTCTGATGTGCGGCTGCATCGCCTCCTTGTCCTTGGACAGGAACGACTTCTGGATCTTGGGGATCAGCCCCTCATACGTGAGGTTGACGCCGTTGACCTTGACCTTGGTCGGCTCGCCGTAGAGGAAGTCCCGCATCTCCTTCTTGGTGAAGCGGGAGATCGGCTTGTCGGGGTCGAGGAAGCCGGACTGGGCGTAGACCCCGACGGTCCAGACGCTGTCCGACTTCCAGCCCGGGATGGTGAAGGCGCCCTCGGAGAGCGACTTGGAGTCGTCGTAGAGCTGGGTGAGGTCGATGTCGGAGACCCTGCCCCGGCCCTCGCAGTGCGTGCACATGCCGCCGACGCGGTTGAAGGTCGCCTTCACGGTCTTCGTCTTCTCGGCGCCGCGCTCGACGGTGATGCCGCCGCTCGCCCGGACCGACGCGGTGTTGAAGGAGTACGCGCCGGGCGGGCCGATGTGCGGCTCGCCGAGGCGGCTGAAGAGGATGCGGAGCATCGCGTTGGCGTCGGTGGCGGTGCCGACCGTGGAGCGCGGGTCGGCGCCCATCCGCTGCTGATCGACAGTGATCACGGTGGTCAACCCGTCGAGTACGTCGACGTCGGGCCGCGCCGGCGTCGGCATGAAGCCCTGCACGAAGGCGCTGTACGTCTCATTGATCATCCGCTGCGACTCGGCGGCGATCGTGTTGAACACCAGGGAGCTCTTGCCCGAGCCGGAGACGCCGGTGAACACCGTCAGACGGCGCTTCGGGATCTCGATGCTGATGTCCTTGAGGTTGTTCTCGCGCGCGCCGTGCACGCGGATCAGGTCGTGGCTGTCGGCGGGGTGCGACGCGGGCGGCTGTGGGTCCGTACTCGGGGCCTTGCTCATCGTGTCGTGTCTCCATGTTCGGGGCGGCGCCGTCTTCGCGGGCTCCGTCGGCGTCGCCTGGCTCGATCATCCGGTCGGCTTCGAGTGTCCGGAGCGTCAGACTAGCCAGTGGCCGTCGCACATCAGTTCGCATTCGGACAACTCGTTCACCGATCGAGGAGCGCGAGGGCGTCGCCGTCGCCGTCGCCGTCGCCGTCGAGCGCGTCGCGATGGTGCATGGCGGTCACGCTAGCCGTGGCTCGCCGACCGTGCTTCTCCATTTCTGCTCTCAGTTTCTGCTCTCTGTGCGAAGACGCCTCACCCCTGCGGGGACGCCGCAGGGCCCGGGCGGCAACTCGCCCGGGCCCTGGGGGTCTTCCGCTGGTCCGGCCTATCCGAACTGGCCGACCTCGTAGTCGCCGGCGGGCTGCTGGACCATGACGTTCAGGCGGTTGAAGGCGTTGATGAGGGCGATCAGCGAGACCAGCGCGGTGAGCTGCTCCTCGTCGAAGTGCTTGGCCGCGTCGGCCCAGGCCTCGTCCGTGACGCCACCGGCCGCGTCCGCGATGCGGGTGCCCTGCTCCGTCAGTTCAAGGGCGGCCCGCTCGGCCTCGGTGAAGACCTTCGCCTCCCGCCATGCCGCGATCATGTTGAGGCGGAGCGAGGACTCGCCCTCGGCGGCCGCTTCCTTGGTGTGCATGTCGAGGCAGAATCCGCAGCCGTTGATCTGGCTGGCACGGATCTTCACCAGCTCCTGCGTGGCGGTCGGCAGCGTCGAGTCCGAGAGCGCCTTTCCGGCCGAGGTGAAGTGCTTCAGGGCCTTGCCGGCGATCGGACTGGTGAAGAAGTTCAAGCGTGCGTCCATGGTGTCCGCTCCTCTGCCGTTGTCGATGGCTACACACCTCTGACGGACCGACCGGCCGTGGATGTGACAACCGCCGGTGTGACGCGTGTCTCCCTGTCCGTCCTCGCGACCACACCCTCAAGGCCGCCCCCTCGCCGCTACTCTGCGCGCCATGATCGACACAACCACCGGCCTTGACGACACCGAGGTGGCGACAGCCGCGGCCCGCGCCGGCGCGGCCGTGGTGCGCGACCTGTACGGCCGCCGACTGGCCCGTATCGACAAGGGCGGCGGGGACTTCGCCACGGCCGCCGACGTGGCGGCCGAGAAGGCGATCCTCGGCGCCCTCCGTGCCGCGCGCCCGGCGGACGGGGTGCTCGGTGAGGAGGGCGGGCAGCGGGGCGCGGCGGACACCGCGCGCCAGTGGCTGGTCGACCCCCTGTGCGGCACGCTGAACTACGCCGTCGGCACCATGCTGGTGGCCGTCAACGTGGCGCTGCGCGACGGCGCGGCGGCGGTGGCGGACCCCTTCAGCGGCGAGGTCTTCTGCACCGACGGCGAGTCCGCCTGCGTACGAGGTGAAGAGGGCCCCGCACGGCTGACGCCCACGTCCGCCAGCCGCCTGGTGGACGTCAACCTGGATCCGCCGTTTCCCAGCGCGCCAGGGTTCCGGGCGGTGGACCTGCTGGCCCACCCGGGGTTCGTCGAGCGCTTCCGTCCGCGGGTCGTGTCCTCGACGCTGGCGCTGGCCTGGGTCGCGTCCGGCAAGCGCGCCGCGTACGTCACCGACGGCGGAGACCTGTCGCAGAGCGTGCACTTCGCCGCGGGCATCGCGCTCTGCCGGGCCGCGGGATGCGTGGTCACCGGGGTCGACGGCGTCCCCATCGGCCAGGGAGCCGAGGGAAGCCACGGAGGCCAGGGAGGCCGCGGGCTTGTGGCGGCCGCGGACGCCGAGACCCACGAGCTGCTGATGTCGATGATCGAATGTTCCCGGGGCTAGTTCTGTTGGGGGATGTGGTACGCAGCACGCACCGCAGGAGGCGGTCCACGGCCGGCACGACCAGCATGACGAGCACGACCGGCACGACCGGCACAGCCGACGCGCCCCGGTGCCGAGATCACCTCGGTGCCGCGTCGCCCGGACGGTGTCGAAGAGGTGCCGGCCATGCTGTCGAGGCTTCTTGAGGCCCACGGAGGTGATCCGCGGTGGCGAGGCGCAGGCCTGGTTCCTCGCCGAGCACCTCGTGGAGACCCCGCTGGTGCGCCTGGTGCCGGGGGCGCAGCCGGGGGCCTGAGCGTCACCGTCACTCGCTGGTGAGCAGGCCCGTGCGCAGCTCGGCCAGGGTCCGGGAGAGCAGCCGTGACACGTGCATCTGCGAGATGCCGAGGGCGGCGCCGATCTCGGACTGGGTCATCTCCTGGCCGAAGCGCATCTCGATGATGCGCCGCTCGCGCTCGCCGAGTTCCGCCAGGAGCGGTGCCAGGGCGTGGAGGTGCTCGAAGACCTCCATGGCGGGGTCCGGGGCGCCCACGACGTCGGCGAGCGAGCGGCCGCTCTTGTACGTCTCTCCCTCGTCGGCCGGACCGTGCGGGGCGTCCAGGGACCCGGCCGCGTAGCCGTTGGCGGCCATGATCGTCTCCAGCGTCTGCTCCTCGCTCACCTCCAGGTCGGCCGCGAGCTCCTTGACGGTGGGCTCGCGGCCGAGCGCGCAGGACAGCCGCTCCTGGGACCGGGACAGCTCGGAGCGCAGCTCCTGCAGTCTGCGCGGGACGTGCACGGCCCAGCTGGTGTCGCGGAAGTAGCGTTTGATCTCGCCGAGGATGCAGGGCACCGCGAACGAGACGAACTCGAACCCGCGGCTCGCGTCGAAACGGTCGATGGCCTTGATCAGCCCCACGGTCCCGACCTGGACGATGTCCTCCAGCTGGCCGTTGCCGCGGTTGCGGAACCGGCCCGCCACGTAGTGCACCAGCGAGAGGTTCATCTCGATGAGGGTGTTGCGCGTGTACGCGTGGTCGGGCGACCCCTCCTCCAGCGTCGCGAGCCGGTCGAAGAAGAGCTTCGAAAGCTCCCGCGCGTCCTCCGGCGCCACCTGGTGGGCTTCCTCGATCAGCGGCAGCGGGGCGGCTCCCTCTCCGCCCTGTATCTCCTCGGTCGGATCAGTGGTCTGTTCCGGGTCGATCGTTCGAACGAGCATCGTCTGCTTCCCTGTGAGTCGTGACGTGTGCGGCGGTTCAGCTCGCGAGGACCGCGAAGGGGACGCCCTCGCGGTCCCCCAGCACGGCCTCCCGCCGGGTGCCGGTCCCGTGGGGTGGTGCGATGACGCGGCCGCCCCGGCGCACGGCCTCGGCGGCGGCCGCGTCGACGTCCGCCACGCGGAAGGACGTGTGCCAGCGGTAGCGGCCCCTGGTGCCGGGCGCCGCTCCCTGCGTGAGCGCGGCGACCGCGCGTGTTCCGTCCCGCACGACGATTCGGTCGTGGACGTACTCCACGGTGCTGCTTTCGGCGGGTTCGCCCGCCCAGTCGAGTACGCCGCCGTAGAAGAGGGCCGCGGCGAAGATGTCCCGTGTGTGCAGTTCGAGGCGGGCGACGGGGCCGTCCCCGACCGTCCAGCGGCTGTCGGGGGCCTGGCGGCGCAGTCCGAACACGGCGCCCTCGGGCCCCGCCGCCACCGCGGCGCGCCCGGCGGGGGTGGACAGCGGTCCGACGGCCACGGTGGCGCCCTGGTCGCGAAGCCGGCCCACCGCGCCGTCCACGTCGTCGACGGCGAAGTACGGCGTCCAGCCGGCGTGGGCTCCCGGTTCGCAGGAGGTCCGGCAGATGGTCCCCACCGGCGCCCCGGCCTTCAGCATGAGGGAGCGCGGCCTGCCCGGCGGGCCGAGCAGCGGCACACGGCACCAGCCGAGGACGCGGCCGTAGAACTCCTCGGCGGCCCGGGCGTCCCGCGCGGCCAGGCTCAGCCAGCAGGGCGCGCCGCGCGCCTCCCGCGGGACGTCCGACGGCAGCCTCCCGCCGGGCCCGCCGGAGCGCCGCTCGCCGGGCCCCGGCACGTCGGGCCGCCACTCGTCGTGCTCGGCGGGGGCCGGCCACCGCCCGCCCGGCCTGACGAGGCGGAGCCGCCTGGGCGCCCGCGACGGCCCGGCGCCGGCCCACGCGGGCGGCCGCGTCTCCCGGTCGTCCCGGTCCGCCGCGTACCGGGTCGACCCCTCTCCGTCGGCCTTCCACCCGCTCCCCTTGCTCACCCCGATGTCCCTTCGCACAGCCTTCTCCTCAGCCGGTTCCTGCGGTCTGTCGTGTGATTCCGCAATCGGAACGCCAC
This sequence comes from Streptomyces sp. NPDC003379, assembly GCF_053589195.1. NCBI lineage: Bacteria > Bacillati > Actinomycetota > Actinomycetes > Kitasatosporales > Streptomycetaceae > Streptomyces > Streptomyces sp. NPDC003379. Next base: position 60,732 of record NZ_JBSFRK010000044.1, read on the forward strand.
ATACCGGGACCTTCCTCACTCGCCCGGGGGACCAAGGTCACGGGGGCGGGCTCTCCGTTCGTCCGCTCAACGCGGGCGGGATCCGGGGCCCGGTGTGAGACTGCCTGTGAGGTGGTGATCACAGATGACGAGCCAGCCCAGGGTGCCCGGACCCGGCGAGCAGCTGCTCGAACAGCTGCTCGCCTCGGCGCATGCGGCGACCCCGGTGGAGCTTCCCGCCTTGGTGCAGCGGTTCGCCGACGCCGCCGGGCTCGACCGGATCGACGTCTACCTGGTGGACCTCCAGCAGCGGTGCCTGGTGCCGCTGGCCGAGGGGCCGCCCGCCCTCGGCGTGGACAGCTCCGTGGCCGGTTCGGCCTACCGGGCCCACGCGCTGCGCGTCGAGGAGCTGCCCCAGGGCCGGATCACCACCTGGCTGCCGCTGATCGACGGGGTCGAGCGGCTCGGTGTCATCGGCGCCACGTCCGCGGTCATCGACGGGGCGCTGCTGCGGCGCTGCCGCACGCTCGCCTCGATCCTGGCCATGGTGATCACCTCGAAGCGCGCCTACAGCGACACCTTCGCCCGCCGGACGCGGACCCAGACCATGCATCTGCCCGCCGAGATGCTCCGGGCCTTCATGCCGCCCAGGACGATCGGCAACTCCGATGTCATCTCGACCGCCGTCCTCGAACCGGCGTACGACATCGGCGGTGATGTCTTCGACCACTCCCTGACGCACTCCACCCTGCACGTGACGATCCTCGACGCCATGGGCCACAATCTCGCGTCCGGCCTGACGACCGCCGTGGCCATGGCGGGCTGCCGCAACGCCCGGCGGGCGGAGATCGAACTGCCCGAGCTCGTCGACACCGTCCAGGACGCGCTCGCCCGGTGGCTGCCCGAGCAGTTCTGCACGGGGATCCTCGCGCAGCTGGACCTGGCGGGAGGCGTCCTGCGGTGGTGCAACTGCGGTCACCCGCCGCCCCTGCTGATCCGGGACCACCGCGTGCTCGACCGTGCCCTTGAGCGGCCGGCCCAGCCTCCCCTGGGGACGCCCGCTCTGCTCGCGCGCGAACCGTGGAAGGTGCACGAGGAGGCGCTCCAGCCGGGCGACCGCGTCCTGATGTACACCGACGGCGTCACCGAGCTGCGGACCGGGAGCGGCCAGTTCGGCCTTGAGCGGTTCACCGACAGCATCATCCGGGCCACGGCCGCGGGCGAATCCGCCCCGGAGGCGCTGCGTCAGCTCATCCACTCCATCATCGACCGGCAGGGCAACCAGTTGCGGGACGACGCGACGCTGCTGCTCCTCGAATGGCGGCCGCCGGGGACTCGGTGACCCGGCGATGGGCCGACAGGGTGGATCGGCCTCGGCCGAGGCCGATCGCCTCGCATGTCATTCCACACACAGTGGGATTATTTGCCTTAATTACTGCGGTCCCCGTACCTCTGGCTCTCCCCTGGAGATCGCATGAAACCTGCCCTGACGCGTGCCGTCACCCTCAGCGCCGGCCTGCTGCTGTGCGCCGCCCCGCTCACCGTCGCCAACGCGCTCGCCTCCGACGACCCGGACTCGCGCCGCCAGGCGGCACAGCGGCCGACGCTCACCGCGAAGGCAACGGTGAAGTCCGCCAAGGCCTGGCACCAGTTCCGCGTCCAAGGGACCTCCACGCGGCTGCCCGCCGGGACCCCCGTGACGTTGCAGCAGCTTCAGCACAAGCGGTGGGTCTCCCTGCCGATCCGCATGAACACCAACCGCAACCACGCGTACAACGTCCGCGTCATGCTCGGCTTCACGGGCCTCAACAAGATTCGCATCGTCGGCGGCGGCGTCGCCTCCGACCCCGTCCACGTCAGGATCCGCTGACATACGCGCGCGGATCAGGACGACGGCCGCCTGCCGTCACTCCGGGCGCAGCCACACCGTGGCCATGGGCGGCAGGGTGACGCGCAGGCGGGCCGGCCGGCCGTGGGCCGGCTCGGGCTCGGGCTTCAGCGGGTCCGGGTTGCGGACGTCCCCGCCGCCGTAGCGTGCCGCGTCGGTGTTGAGGACCTCCACCCAGGCGGGGGGCTCCTCCGGGACGCCGAGCGGATAGTCGTGGCGGATCACCGGCGAGAAGTTGCAGACCGCCAGGAGCGGGGTTCCGTCCGCGGCGTGGCGGAGGAACGCCAGGACGTTGTCCTGGGCCGCGTCCGTCACGATCCAGGAGAAGCCGGCCGGTTCGGTGTCCCGCTCCCAGAGGGCGGGAGCGGCTCGGTACTGGTGGTTGAGGTCCCGCACGAGGAGCAGTACGCCCTCGTGGTCCGGCCGCGCCGGGTAGGCCGGGTCCAGGAGCCCCCAGTCCAGGCCGCTCTCCTGCGACCATTCGGCGCCCTGCGCGAACTCCTGGCCCATGAAGAGGAGTTGCTTGCCGGGGTGGGCCCACATGAAGCCGAGATAGGCGCGGTGGTTGGCGCGCCGCTGCCACCAGTCGCCGGGCATCTTGGAGACCAGCGACTGCTTCCCGTGGACGACCTCGTCGTGCGAGAGAGGCAGGACGTAGTTCTCGCTGTACGCGTACACCATCGCGAACGTCATCTCGTTGTGGTGGTACTCGCGGTGCACCGGGTCGCGGCTGATGTACTCCAGGGAGTCGTGCGACCAGCCCATGTTCCACTTCAGCCCGAAGCCGAGACCACCGAAGCCGCCGGGTCCGGTGTGGTGGGTGGCCCGGGTGACGCCGTCCCAGGCCGTGGATTCCTCGGCGATGGTGACGACGCCGGGGCTGCGTCGGTAGACGGTCGCGTTCATCTCCTGGAGGAACGCCACCGCGTCGAGGTTCTCGCGGCCGCCGGACTCGTTGGACGCCCACTGTCCGTCTTCGCGCGAGTAGTCGAGGTACAGCATCGAAGCGACCGCGTCCACACGCAGTCCGTCGACATGGAACTCCTCGCACCAGTAACTCGCGTTGGCGACGAGGAAGTTACGTACTTCCTTGCGGCCGTAGTCGAAGGTGAGGGTGCCCCAGTCGGGGTGTTCGGCACGCCGCGGGTCCCCCGGTTCGTACAGGTGCTCTCCGTCGAACGCCGCCAACGCCCAGTCGTCCTTGGGGAAGTGGGCGGGCACCCAGTCCAGGATCACGCCGATGCCCGCCTGGTGCAGCGTGTCGACCAGATGGCGGAAGTCGTCGGGTGTGCCCATGCGGGACGTCGGGGCGTAGAACCCGGTGACCTGGTAGCCCCACGAACCGCTGAAGGGATACTCGGCCACCGGCATGAACTCCACATGGGTGAAGCCCGCTTCCGTGACGTAGTCCGTGAGCTGGTCGGCGAGTTGACGGTAAGTCAGGCCCGGCCGCCAGGACGCCAGATGGACTTCGTACACCGAGAACGGGGCCTGGCACACGGGGCGGTCGGCGCGGTGTGCCATCCACGCGTCGTCCCCCCACACGTACGACGACCGGGTGACGACGGAGGCGGTGGCCGGCGGCACCTCGGCGCGGCGGGCCATCGGATCCGCGCGCACGGTGTGCGTGCCGTCGGGGCGGGTGATGTCGAACTTGTAGAGGGCCCCTACGTCCATCCCGGGCAGGAACAGCTCCCACACGCCGGTCGAGCCGAGCGAGCGCATCGGATGGGCGGCTCCGTCCCAGTGGCAGAAGTCGCCGCAGACCCGCACTCCCCTCGCGTTGGGCGCCCACACCGTGAAGCGGGTGCCTCGCACACCCTGGTGGGTCATCGGGTGCGCCCCCAGCGCCTTCCACAACTCCTCGTGCCGGCCCTCACCGATCAGGTGCAGGTCGAGTTCGCCGAGGGCGGGCAGGAAGCGGTACGGGTCCTCGTACTCGATGTCGTGGCCGTCGTACGTCACGCGCAGCCGGTACTCGGGGATCGCGTCGAGCCCCAGCACCGCGGAGAACAGACCGTCGCCCGTGTCGTTCAGCCGCACCGTCCGCTCTTCGGTGACGAGCGTCACCGCCTCGGCGTACGGGCGCAGGACCCGGAAGGCGACGCCGCCGCGCACCGGGTGCGCGCCGAGCACGGCGTGCGGGTCGTGGTGGGTGCCCGCCAGGAGCCGCTGCCGGTCCTGCGCGTCGAGGGGCGCCTCGGGGACGGGGGCGCGGCCGGTGTCCGCGGCGCGCGGGGGAGCCTGCGTTGCGGTGGCTGTTGTTTCCACGGTCTCAGCTCTCCTCTGCGAGGCGGGCGATCGCCGCCATGGGGACAGGTAGCCAGTCCGGACGGTGCCTGGCCTCGTACAGCGCTTCGTACACCGCCCGGTCCGTCTCGTAGGCCCGCAGCAGCTCGGCCTCCGCGCGCGGATCCCAGGTCGACTCGGCGGCGTACCCGGCGCAGTAGGCCTCCCGGCACCGCCGCACCCACCGGGGCCGCCAGGGGCGCCGGGTGTGGGCCGCGTAGTCGAAGGAGCGCAGCATGCCCGCGATGTCGCGTATGGGCGCCTGGGCCCGTCGGCGTTCGTCGAGCGGCCGGGCGGGTTCGCCCTCGAAGTCGATGATGAACCACCGGTCCCCGGCCCGGAGTACCTGACCGAGGTGCAGGTCGCCGTGGACGCGCTGGGCCTCGCGGCCCGGACCGCGCCCCGCGACGGCGCCGTACGCGGTCTTCAGCCGGGAGACGTAAGGGACGAGCGCCGTCATCTGACGGGCCGCGGATTCCAGCCGCCCGGTCATGGCGGCGGCCAGCGGGCTGCCGCCGTACGGGTCGGGGGGCTCGGACCCGAAGGCCTGGGCCAGCGCCAGGTGCACCTCGGCGGTGGCGCGCCCCAGTTCATAGGACTCGTCGGTGAAGTCCTCGCCCAGGGCGAGGGAGCGCAGCGCCAGGGTCCACCCGTCGGTCGCCTCGGGCAGGAACGGCTGGAGCACACCGAGCGTCGCCTTGCGCGGCTCGGTGGTCCAGAACCAGGCCACGGGGGCGGGCACCCGGGCGCAGCCCCGGCCGGCCAGGGCCCACGGCACCTCCAGGTCCGGGTTGATGCCGTACTGGACGCGCCGGAACAGCTTCAGGATGAAGGAATCTCCGTACACCAGCGAAGTATTGGACTGCTCACCGCCGAGCAGCCGGGGCGGGAGGCCCGCGGGCACCACGGTCCGCGCGTCCCGTTCGAAACGCAGGGGGCCCATCTCGCCGGGGACCCGCAGGCGTTCGAGGAGGAGCCCCGCCGACCAGGGGTCCAGGAGGGCGTCGTACACGGTGAGGCCCTCCAGGGGGCCCGCGTCGGGCCGGCCGACGATCGCGTGGTGGAGCCGGAGGGGTACGTGTTCGCGGACGCCGAGGAGGAGTTGGTAGCAGTCCTCGGGCGGCCCGGCGGGTCCCGTACGGATCAGCAGGTGCAGGCATCCCGGGTGCAGTTCGGTCATGGACAGCACGGCCAGATCCGCGACGGGGCGGCCCTTGCCCGCGAACCAGCGCTGCTCGGGCAGCCATCCACGCAGTATCCCGGCCAACGAGGTCATCAGCTGTGGAGGGCTGAGGCTGCCGGGCGACTGCGATGCGGTCTTCAGCATGCGACACACGTCCCTTCAAAAGTGCACCGCGGGTGCGGCCGGACGTCGTGGCTGTTCGGTCAGCCGAAACCAGTAGAAGCCGTGGCCCGCCAGGGTGAGGAGGTAGGGCAGTTCGCCGATGGCCGGGAAACGGACCCCGCCGATCAGCTCCACCGGGTGGCGGCCGTCGAAAGCCCGCAGATGCAGCTCGGTGGGCTGGGCGAAGCGGGAGAAGTTGTGCACGCACAGGACCAGGTCGTCCCCGCGCTCGCGGAGGAAGGCGAGGACGGCGGGGTTGGAAGAGGGGAGTTCGGTGTAGGTGCCGAGGCCGAAGGCGGGGTTCTGTTTGCGGATCTCTATCATCCTGCGGGTCCAGTGCAGGAGGGAGGAGGGGGAGGACATGGAGGCTTCGACGTTGGTGACCTGGTAGCCGTAGACGGGGTCCATGATCGT
>NZ_JBSFRK010000045.1:0-62561 GCF_053589195.1 Streptomyces sp. NPDC003379
CCCGTCGGCGACGGGCCACGGGGCGAGTTCGGTGTTGACGAAGAAAGGGCTGCCGGACAGGCCGATGCGCGGATTGGGGGCGGTGAAGTGGAGGGTGGGCGGGATCTGCCCGTGCTCGACGGCGGCGACGGCCTTGATCAGGCCGGCGATGCCGGACGCGGCGTCGAGGTGCCCGATATTGGTCTTCACTGCCCCCAGGGCGCAGGAGCCGGGCTCGGCGGTGCTCGCGCCGAACGCCGTGCTGAGGGCGGCGAACTCGATCGGGTCACCGAGGGCCGTGGCGGTGCCGTGGCACTCGACGTAGCCGATCGTCTCCGGCTCGACGTCCGCGTTGGCCAGGGCCGTCGCGATGACGGAGGCCTGCGAGTCGCTGCTGGGGGCGGTGAAACCGGCCCTGCGGTCCCCGTCGTTGTTCAGCGCGGAACCCTTGATGACGGCGTGGATGTGGTCGCCGTCGGCGAGCGCGTCGCCGAGCCGCTTGAGGACGGCCATCCCGACGCCGTTCCCGCCGACGGTGCCCTTGGCGTCCGCGTCGAAGGTCCGGCAGTACCCGTCCGGCGAGAAGATGCCGTCCTCCGTGTACGTGTAGCCGCTGTGCTTGGTCGCGTCGACGGCGACGCCACCGGCGAGCGCCATGTCGCACTGGTACGACAGGAGCGCCTGGCAAGCCAGCGCCACGGAGACGAGCGAGGTCGAACAGGCCGACTGGACGTTGACACTGGGGCCTTCGAGGCCGAGCTTGTACGACACCCGCGAGGTGAGGAAGTCGGCGCTGTTGCCGATCATCACCTGACTGCCGCCCAGCGCTCCGACGGCCCCGCCGTTGGCCGCGACGTTGAACATCAGATACGTGTTGGTTCCCGCCCCGGCATACACGCCGACGAGTCCCTCGTAGCGGGCGGGGTCGTGGCCCGCCGTCTCCAAGGCGGTCCAGGCGCATTCGAGCAGGATCCGGGCCTGGGGATCCATCGCCTCGGCCTCGCGGGGCGAATAGCCGAAGAACTCGGCGTCGAACCGGTCGATGTCCGCCAGTTCATAGACCGCGGGGACGTACAGCGGGTCCCTGGCTCGTTCCGGGTCGACGCCGCGGGCCGCAAGATCCTCCTCGGACAGGAAGGCGACCGAGCACTTCCCGTCCCGTATGTTGCGCCAGTAGGCCCCCACGTCCGAAGCTCCCGGAAAGCGACCCGCCATGCCGATCACGGCGATGTCCAGGCTCTCCGCATACTCGTCGAACTGCTGCTCTGTCATCGGTCTCCCCTCGCCGCAGCGAGCATGTTCTCTCCCCCTGGGCGGGCTCCCCGCTCAGGCGGGTCCCGCCGTCCGGCTGCGTCCGGTCAGGTTGACGAGGACGGTCGCGTCCCTGTCGATCCGGCCTGCGGCCGCTTCGTTGCGCACCGCGGCGATCGTCGCCGCGGCGGCGTGACAGACGTCGAGGCCCTCCAACTCCCGCAGCATCGCCCGGGCTTGAACGAGCTCTCGGCCGGTGGCCGAGACGATGGCGCCGCCGGTGCTCGATGCGACGGCGTGCAGATAAGGGTAGTAGGGCGCGCCGTCGCCGAGCAGAATCGCCGTGGCCAGACCCTCGGGCCGCTCGATGCGGTCGGCGTCGGTCAGTTCCGTACGTCCCTCCTGCCAGGCCCGCGCGGCGGGCGCGCAGGAGTCCTCCTGGACCATGAGGAAGCGGGGCATGCGGTCGATGGCACCGATCCGCAGGTACTCACGCATACCCTTGTGGGCGGCCACGACGCCCATGCCGCTGCTGATGCCCTGGACGATCACGTCGGGCGTCCGGCCCATCTCGTCGAGGGCCTCCAGATAGGCGATCTTCAGCCCTTCACGACGCGCCCAGTTGAAGAACCCCGCGTCCAGGTGCAGCCTGTGGGCCTCGGCGTACCTGCGGGCCTGGGCCGAGGCGTCCACATAGGTGCCGGGCACCACGGTGAGCGTGGTCCTGGCGTCGTCGAGGATGTCGTGGTTGACGGCGAAGTCCTCACCGCAGAAGAAGTGGGCCCGCATGGCGGGGTCCCTGCGTACCGCACGGGCCAGCGCCGTCGAGCTGTTGCCCGTACTCGACCCCACGAACTCCTTGACACCGAACTGCCGGTACACGGCGAGCACGACGGCCGCCAGCCGGTCCTTGGTGGTTCCCGTCGGCTGCTTCGACTCGTCCTTCACCCAGAGGTCCGGCACGCCGACGGCAGTACCGAGCCGGGGCGCGGGACGGCACGGCGTACGTACGGTGACCCCGTCGTCGAGGAAGTCCGGCGAACTGAGGGGCAGAAAGTCGAAGTAGGCTCGTTCGGGGGCCTCATGGGCCCGGTGCGCCGAATCGTCGAGGGCATAATGCGGCTCGAGCGCACCCGAGCAGTCGGGGCACCGGTACACCAGTGCCGGCTCGAGTTCAGTACGGCAGCGCGTGCAGACGAGCACGTACTTGCCGGACGCCGGGCCATGGCTCAATACATCCACCGGCAATGCAGCGGCTCCTTGCTCTGTGGTTCCGGATGACGTTGTGTGGCGTGAGGACACCCGCATCAGCTGGTGGGCCTCTCGTTGTCGGCATCGCTCCGGCCGTGCCAGGACCGCCACAGCGCCGCGTACGGGCCGTCCGCCGCGATGAGTTTGTCGTGGGTATCCAGTTCGACGATCCTGCCGTCGTCCACCACGGCCACGCGGTCGGCGTCGTGGGCGGTCTGGAGCCGGTGGGCGATGGCGATCACGGTGCGGTCCGCCCGGACGGCGGCCATCGCCCACTCGGCGTGGCGTGCGGTCGCCGGATCGAGGAGTGCGGTGGCCTCGTCGAGGATCAGGGTGTGCGGGTCGGCGAGCTCGACCCTCGCCAGAGAGAGCTGCTGGGCCTGGGCCGGATCCAGCACCATGCCCCCGGAGCCGACCTCCGTGTCCATCCCGTCGGGCAGATCCTCGGCCCAGTCGGCACCCACCAGGGCGAGCGCGGCATACAGGCGCGCGTCATCGGCGTGCGGTGCGGCCATGGTGAGGTTGTCCCGAAGAGTACCGATGAACACGTGGTGCTCCTGAGTGACCATGACGATGCGGTTGCCCAGCTCGTCCGCGGCCGCGAGGTCCGCGACCGGCACGCCTCCCACGTGCACGCTGCCATGCCGTGGGGCGTCCGCACCGGACAACAGCTTTCCGAGTGTGGTCTTGCCCGCGCCGGAAGGACCGACGACGGCGAGCCGTTCGCCGGGGCGGACGGTGAGGTCGACTTCTTTCAGGACGTCGCGCCCTGCCACGTAGGCGTAGTCCACCCCGCGCACCTCGATGCGATCATCGGCGGGTTCCGGCACGTTGGTGCGGCGCTCCCCCGCGACCAGAGCGACGCCCTTGATCCGAGCCAGGGACGCTCCGCTGCTCTGCAGCTGTTCCACCCACATCAGGATGCGGTCCAGCGGGTCGATCAGCTGCCATATGTAGAGGCTCCCTGCCACCACCACGCCGAGACCGATCGAGCCGTCGATGTACGCGTATCCGCCCACGAGCAGGGTCACGGCGACCGGCAGCGAGTGTGCGAACTCGGTGACCGGGAACAGGACGCTGCGCAGGAACAGGGTGCGGCGTGCCGCACGGTACGACTGATCGATGGCACGGTCCGCGTCGCGCACACGGCGCTCGCGCAGCCCGAAGGCCTCCACGGTGCGTGCGCCCTGCGCGGTGGAGGCGACGACCTCGGCCACCTCCGAAGCCGCTTCTCCCGCAGCGAGGTAAGCGGTCCTCGCCCGCACGAGGTACCAGCGGGTGACCCACCAGACCAAGGGCATGCCCACCAGGGCGAACAGCCCGAGCAGCGGGTGGAGCAGGAACACGGCCGCGAAGATGAACAACACCTGTACCGCCGCGATGAACACATCGGGAACCGCGCTGCGCAGGGTGGTGGCGACGGTGCCGACGTCCATAGTGCACCGCGTCACCAAATCCCCGGAGCTGACCTGTTCGACGACCCTGGCGGGCAGGGCGAGAGCTCGGCTCACCACCTCTTCGCGCAGGCGTGCGAGGGCCCGCTCGCCGAACCGGTGGGAGTGGTTGAGCGCGAAGCGCGTGAGGACGAGTTGACCGATCGCGCACAGCAGCCCGCCGAGTGCGAGCTGGTCGACCGCCGATGTCGTGGCGTCTCCGTTCTCGATACGCGTGACGATGCGGCCCAGCAGCCAGGGCCCGGCGAGGCCCGCGACGGCGGCGAGTCCGGTGAAGAGGAGGACCAGGGCCATCGCCCGCCAGTCCGTCTTGATCAGCGCCAGGATGCCCCGACGTACGGGCGCCGCGTCCGCGACGGGAAGACGCCGGGGTTCGTGGGAGCCGCTCATCGGCTTTTTCCTTCCCGAGTGTTCCTTCCGCCCACCGGCAGGTCGCTCTCGTCGCTGCCCCGAAGGACGAGGCGCCGGTAGGCCGGATGGGAGGCGAGCAGTTCCCCGTGGTTGCCTACGGCCGCGACTTCGCCGTCCACGAGCAGGACGACATCGCAGACTTGGTCGAGGAGCAGGGGCGAGGTACTCACCACGAGGGTGGTGCGCCCCTGCCGTTCGGTACGGATGTTCTGGGCGACCGTCGCCTCGGTGTGCGCATCGAGCGCCGACGTCGGCTCGACGAGCAGCAGCACCTCCGGGTCGGCGAGCAGGGCGCGGGTCAGGCGCAGTCGCTGCCGCTGCCCCCCTGACACGTTCTGGCCCCGCTCCTCCAGCCGGGATTCGACCCCGTCGGGCATGGCCTCCACGATGTCGTGGGCCACCGCGGTCCGTACCGCCCGCTGCAACTCCTCGTCCGTGTGGTCGTCCCGTACGGAGACGGCGGAGCGCAGCGCCCCCGCGAACAGGTGGGCGTCGTTGTCGGCGACCAGGATGCGGCGGCGCACTTCGGCCAGTTCCAGGTCCGACAGCTTCGCCTCGCCCCAGGTCGCTTCGGAGTCCACGTACCGGGCGAGCCGGTCGACCACGGCTCTGGCCTCGTCGAGCCGGGCAGTGACGAGTCCGGTCATCCGCCCGGGCCGCAGTGTCAGTCCGGAGGCGGGGTCGTGCAGTGCGGTGGGTCCGGCGGGCGCGGTCGCGGTGGCCTGCGCGTCCTCGACCTCGGGCCGCAACGCCAGGATGTCGGTCACTCTACGGGCGGAGACGAGGCCCCGGGGCAGGTCTTCGGCGCCCTCCAGGAAGAAGGACACCGGGACGAGGAGCGCGGCGACGTATCCGTAGACGGCGACCATCTCGCCGACGCTGATGGCGCCGCTGGCGGCCATCCGAGCGCCGATCCAGGTCACGACGGCGATGAAGACGACGGGCAGCCCCGCTCCGATGGCCTGCACCCAGCTGGTGAACGAGGCGACCCGATAGCCGTCGGTCACCAGCTGCTGGGAGCGCTGCCGGTACCGCTTTTCGAAGACAGCCTTGCCGCCGATACCGCAGAGCACGGAGAGGCCGGCCACTATGTCCCCGGCGGCGGCGGTGAGCTTGCCCTGGTGTTCCCGGTAGGTGCCCTCCGCGCCGTGCAGCTTGCCAAGGAGCGGGCCGACGGCAATGGCGAGCAGCGGCACGCCGAGCACCACGACGGCCGCGAGGACGGCGGAAATGGTGAACAGCAGGGTGGCGGTGGCCAGGTAGGCGATGGCCGCGCCGACGCCGGGGCCCGTGATGGTGAGCGTCTGGGCGATACGGCTCATGTCGCCGGCCTGGAGGTGGGTGAGTTCGCCGACGGACACCTTGTGCGGCAGCGTGGCGCCGAGCCGGGTGATCTGCCGGATGACGACCTGGGCCGTGCGGTAAGTGGCGTCCACGCGGACGAGCGTCATGGTGCGATGGCGGAGGATGCCGAGCACCGCGATGACCGCGCCGGTGACCAGGACGATGACGGTCCAGAACAGCAGTGTGCCCGTGTCCCGTTGTCTGAGCCCGTCGTCGATGGCCCTGGCCATGAAGTACGGCGGCAGCATCAGGGCGCACATCCACAGGCTGCCCCACAGGGTACCGAGCAGGATCCGTCGGCGTTGCGCGACGACGAGCCACCACAGATAGCGGGCGGGGCTGCGGAGGTCGGGTGAGCCCGGGTCGGTGTAGGGCACCCGGTTCGACTGGGTTCCGGCGGCGCTCGTGTCCCGGAGCGGCGTCATCTTTCTTGAAGCCTTCACGTCCTCAAATGCTTTCACGGGCGTCGGGCTCCTTGTGCAGGGGCCGGCCGGACGCGGCGGTGCCAGGACGTTGCGAGACTGTTCTCTTGTTCATGTCGTCCCTGAAGTCCAGCCAGTCCTTGACCGGCGCGGGGTCGAACTTGGGCGCCGGGGCGACGAGTTGGATGAAGCGCGTGCCGACGTCCAGGAGGCCCTGGCCCACCTCCTCCGGGCTGCGCCGAAAGACGCGGGTCGACCGCTCGATCTCCCCGGGGTCGCGTCCGATCTCGGCGCACCAGGCATCGAGGACACTGTGCCGGTACGCCAGTTCCTTCGCGTCGCCGAAGCCGTGCCAGATGTCGGCGTACTGTGCGGCGAGCCGGAGGGTCCTGCGTCGGCCGTTGCCGCCGATGAGCACGGGAATCTTGCGGGTGGGGGCCGGGTTGAGCTGCCGCCAGCGGCGGTCGATGCGCTCCAGGCCCTCTCCCAGGGCGTCGAGCCGGTCCTTCGGCGTGCCGAACTCGTAGCCGTACTCGGCGTAGTCCTTCTCGCTCCAACCGGCGCCGATGCCCAGGATGAGCCGTCCGTCGCTGATGTGGTCGACGGTCCGCGCCATGTCCGCGAGCAGATCGGGGTTCCGGTAGGAGTTGCAGCTCACCAGCGGCCCTATCTCCACCCTGCTGGTCGCCTCGGCCCATGCCCCGAGCATCGTCCAGCACTCGTAGTGCTCGCCGTCGGTGGGGCCGTACACCGGGAAGAAGTGATCCCAGTTCATCAGGACGTCGATGCCCAGGTCCTCGAACATCGCGGCGGCTCGGCGGATCTCGGGGTACGAGCAGTACTGCGGTTGTATCTGCACGCCTATGCGGACAGGAAAGGAGGAGTAGGGCAGGTCGTACATGACGCTCCAAAGGAACAAGGAAGAACGGCAGACATCGAACCGCACTGGCATCGTCACGGGATGTTCTCGGCCGACATGCGCTGACGGAGGCTGAGCGGACGCATGTCCGTCCAGATCTCCGCGATGTGGGCCAGGCATTCGTCTCGTGGCCCCTCTTTCCCGACGGGGCTCCACCCCTCGGGGACATCGCGGCCCGAGGGCCAGATCGAGTACTGCTCCTCCGCGTTGACCACCACTGCGTACGAGGTGTCGTCCTGTCGGTCTTCCATGGGTGTCGTCCCTCCGTCCTCATCGTGCGGGGCGTTGCGGGCGCCCCGGCTGTCTGCGCCTCAGCTGCTGGTTCTGCCGCCTTCCCCGTTCCCTGGCGTGGTCGAGACCGTCGGCCGGTGCGGCCTCGTCGGCGGCGGCGAGGACCGCCTGGGCGCGCACCGTGGTCGCCCGGAACAGGTCGATCAGCTCGGCGCGGAGACCGAGTTCGGCCCGCAGCCGCTGGTGCAGTTCGATGAGCAGCAGTGAATGTCCGCCCAGGTCGAAGAAGTTTTGCTCCAGGCCGACGGCCTGTGTGCCGAGGAGGTCCTCCCAGATCGCGGCCACGGCCCGCTCGCGGGTGGTGCGCGGAGCCAGGGCAGGGGCCTCGGCAGGGGGCGGCGCGGGCAGGGCCTTGCGGTCCACCTTGCCGTGCGGGGTCAGGGGGAGCGCGGCCAGGGGAACGAGCGCGGACGGCACCATGTGGCGGGGCAGCTTCTCCCGCAGCCACTCGAGGACGGCGGCGTCGGTGGCCTCGGCATGCGCCGGTACGTAGTAGCCGACTGCCGTAGCCGGTTCCTGCCCTTCGCGGCAGACCGCGACCACCCCTTCCCGCACCAGCGGGCAGTCGGTCAACGCGGCCTCGACCTCGCCCAGTTCGACGCGGAACCCGCGGATCTTGACCTGGTCGTCGCCGCGGCCCAGGAACTCCAGGGTGCCGTCCTGGCGCCTGCGCACCAGGTCCCCGGTGTGGTAGAGCCGCGATCCCGGCCTGTCGGCACCGAAGGGGTCCGGGGCGAACGCCGCGGCGGTCAGGTCGGGACGTCCGACGTACCCGCGGGCCACGTTGGCGCCCGCGACGCACAGCTCGCCGATCCCGCCGGCCGGCACCGGGCGCCCGGCGGGATCCAGGACGTGGACCCTGGTGTTCGGCAGTGGTGTCCCCAACGGGGCGGTGGCCGCGGTGGGTTCGTCGTCGGGCGGAACGAGCCAGGTCAGCACGCCCACGGTGGCCTCGGTGGGGCCGTAGTGGTTGTGGACCCGGCAGTCGGGGCCCGCGGCGCGGGCCACGGAACGGAGCCAGTGCCACTGCGAGGCCTCGCCGCCCACCACGAGGTGACGCCGGGGCAGGAGATCCGCGTCGCGCCCGGAGCGCATCAGCGCCCTGAGGTGGGAGGGGGCGATCTTCAGGCAGTCGATCCGGTGGTGCGTCAGATGGTCGGCGAGAGCCTGGGCGTCGAGCGCCCTGGCCCGGGTGATCAGATGCAGTGTGCCGCCCGTGACGAGAGGAGGTACGAGCATCGTGAGACATGAGTCGACGGTCAAGGGCTGGAGCATGGCGTAGCTCAGGGCCTCGGAGATCCCGAGACGGTCCAGGAACGCGTACGTGTAGTTGACGATCTGGCGATGCTCGACGGCGACGCCCTTGGGGATTCCGGTGGAGCCCGAGGTGTAGAGGATGTACGCGAGGTCGCCGGGCACGGCACCGCTGTCCGGGCAGTCGTCGGGCAGGTCGCGCAGGGCGGTCCAGTTCGGGTCGAGCCGTACGGCGTGGGCGTCACCCGCGCCGGATGTGCCGTCGGGACCGTCGTGGACGAGGGCCGTGGCGCCGCAGTCGCGCAGCACCATGTCCCGGCGCGCGGTGGGGTCCGCGGGATCGATCGGGACATAGGCGCCGCCCGCCTTGAGCACCGCGAGCACGGCTACGATCATGGCGGGCGAGCGCTCCAGGCAGAGGGCGACCGGGCGCCGCGGCCCCACTCCCGCCGCACGCAGCAGGTGGGCGAGGCGGTTGGCGAGCCGGTCGAGGTCGGCGAAGGTCAGCTCCGCATCCTCGCACCGCACGGCGACGGCGTCAGGGGTGCGGGCGGCCTGTCGGGCGAAAAGCTCGTGGACGCAGTCGGCCGCCGCCGGGTAGTCGGCCCGCTCTCCCTGGACGTTGCGGACGGCGTTGTCGGACAGCGGCAGCGCACCAACGGCAGCGTCCGGCGTGGCGACCACGCCGACACACAACTGCTGGAAGTGCGCCGCGAGTTGGAGCACCGACTCCCGCTCGAATAGGTCGGTGTCGTACTCGAACTGGGCACGGATGGTGGTGCCGTCCGCCACGAGGTTCAGGGTGAGGTCGCGCTTGCTGGTCCCGCCGTGGACCGGGAAGTCGCTCAGCGTCAGCCCGTCCATGGCGGGTAGGGCCGGCGCGGTGCGCAGGGTGCACATCACCTGGAAGAAGGGCGTGGCGTGACTGGTGCGCTCGGGCCTCAGCCGCTCCACGACCTTCTCGAACGGAACCTCCTTGTGCGCCAGCGCCTCCCCCGCCACGGCGCGCACATGGCGCAGCAGTTCGCGGAAGGTGTGTCCGCCGTCAACGCGGGTGCGCAGCAGCAAAGTGTTGACGAACAGGCCGACCATGTCCTCGACCTGGGCGTGGTCGCGGTTGGCCACCGATGTGGCGACCAGGAGGTCGGTACGGCCGGTGTAGCGGTGCAGCAGCGCGTGGAACGCCGCGGTGGCGACCATGAACAGCGTGGCGCCCTCCCGCCGCGCCAGGTCGCCGAGCCCGGCGGCCGCGGCCGGGCCGAGGTCGAAGTCCACCACGCCGCCGCGGAAGGCCGGGGTGGCGGGCCGGGGCCGGTCGGCGGGGAGTTCGAGGACCGGCGGCGCGCCGGCCAGGACCCGCTCCCAGTGGGCGAGTGGGGACTCGCTGCCCGGCCCCTCGGTGCTCTCGCGGTGCCAGCGCGCGAAGTCGCCGTAATGAACCTGTGGCGGCTGCGGCGTCGAGTGCTGTCCACGCCGCACGGCGTCGTAGGTGTGGGCGACATCGCGGAGCAGGACTCCCCAGCTCCAGGCGTCGCCGACGAGGTGGTGCAGGGTGAGCACCAGGACATGGTCGTCGGGGGCCAGAGCTATCAGATGGGCGGTGATGAGCTGGGCGCCCCCCAGGTCGAACGGGGTCGCCGCTATCCGGTCCGCCAACTCGCGGGCCTTTCTCTCGCGCTCGGCGGCGGGCTCCCCGGTGAGGTCGTGCCGTTGGACGGCGACGGTGGCCGGGTCGGCCGGGATGCGCTGTTCCGGTTCGGCGCCGACAGGGTGGAACGTGGCCAGGAGCACGGGGTGGCGGGCGACGCACGCGTCGAGGGCCGTCTGCAGGGCAGGGACGTCGAGCGGCCCGGTCAGCCGTATCGCGGCGGGTACGTTGTACGCCCCCGTGCCGGGGAACATCTGCTCGAAGAGCCACAGTTGGCGCTGTGGATACGACAGGGGCGCCTGTGCGCGCACCGGATGAGGTGTGATCGACGGCACGTGGTCGGCCCGCAGTCCCCGTTGCGCGAGCAACCGCCGCATCGCCTCGCGCCGCCGTGCCGGGAGTTCGTCGCTCGTGCTGCTCACTGGTCCTCCTGCGGCGTGTTCAGAAGCGTCTCGAGATCGCTGTCGGACAGGGCGACGACCTCCAGCAGGAGCGCCGCGCGTTCGTCCACCTCGGGCCCGGCGACCGGGTCGTCCCGAAGGGCTCGGACCACACCGGCGACAGTGGCGTCGGTGAAGAACCTCTCCAGCGGGAACGCCGCCCCAAAGGTCTCCCGCACTCGCACGGCGAAGCGGGTGGCGAGCAGGGAGTAGCCGCCCGAGGCCCAGAAGTCGTCGTGGACGCCGACCGGCCCGCAGGGCGCGAGGACCTCCCGCCAGAGTTCGGCCACCGCCCGTTCGGCGTCGTCGCGCGGAGCCACCGCATCGGTGGCCGCATCGGTGGCCGTATCGGCCAGGGCCTGCCGGCCGTAGCGGCCCAGGGCCTGGCGGTCGACCTTCCCGCTGGGGGTCAGCGGGAGCTCGGGGCAGGGCACGAACCGGGTCGGGATCATGTACCCCGGCAGTCTGCCCCGCAGGTGCTCGCGGAGCGCCTCCGCGTCGGTCTCGTGCCCTGCGGCGGCGACACAGTACGCCACAAGGATCTCGTTCTCGGCGACGACCACGGCTTGGTCAAGCGAGGAATGGCCGCGCAGCGCCTGCTCGACCTCGGTCGGTTCGACGCGAAAACCGCGCACCTTGACCTGTTGATCCGCGCGGCCGACGTACTCGATCACCCCGTCGTGCCGGAACCGGGCGCGGTCCCCAGTGGCGTAGAGCAGGTCTCCCGGCCGGTCGCCGAAGGGGTTCGGCACAAACCGCTCAGCCGTCAGGTCCGGGCGTCCGACGTAGCCACGGCCGAGTGCGGGACCGCCGATGTGCAGGTCTCCCGCGACGCCTTGGGGCACCGGCCGCATCAG
Source organism: Streptomyces sp. NPDC003379 (assembly GCF_053589195.1). Lineage (NCBI taxonomy): Bacteria > Bacillati > Actinomycetota > Actinomycetes > Kitasatosporales > Streptomycetaceae > Streptomyces > Streptomyces sp. NPDC003379. The sequence continues at coordinate 11,522 of NZ_JBSFRK010000045.1, forward strand.
TTCGTCCAGGAGATAGGCGCTCGTGCCCGCGATGGGGCGGCCGAGCGGCACCGAGCCGGCCGCCGTGTCCGCGTCCGTGAGGATGTGCCAGGTGACGTCGGCGGATATCTCGGACGCCCCGTACAGATTGAGCAGCACACGCCCCGGCAGATCGGTCAGGAAGCGGCCTGCGAGGTCGACGGGCAGGGCTTCTCCACTGCTCACCCACAGCCGCAGGTCGGGCAGTTCGGCGGCGAGGCCGTCCACGGTGTCGAGCAAGGAGCGCAACAGGGACGGGACGAGCACGATGCGGGTGACGCGATGCCGGGCGAGCACCCGCACCAGGGCGGGCGGGTCGACGAGCAGGGACTGGGACAGGACCACGATCGGGACGCCCCGGCACAGCGGGCCGAAGATCTCCCAGAAGGAGTCGAGGAAGTTGAGCGAAGTCTTCTGGCACAGCACCTCGCCGGGCCGGAAGGGGAACTCCTCCCACATCCAGGTGAGCCGGTTGGCCATGCCACCGTGCAGCCCGACGACGCCCTTGGGCGTCCCGGTCGAACCGGAGGTGTACAGGACGTAGGCGGGCTGGGCGGGGTCGATCCGCACGCCGAGCGGCTGCGTGGACCGCGCCGTGGCGGCTTGCCACAATTGGTCGACGTCCACGACCGGTCCGGCCCCCGGAGGCGGCTCCACACGGTCCCGGTGCGCGCCGGTGACGACCACGAGGTCGGCGCCCGCGTCGGCCAGCATGAAGCGGAGCCGCTCGCGCGGATACGCCGGGTCCAGCGGCAGGTAGGCAGCTCCCGTCTTCATCACCGCCAGCAGCAGGACGACGACCGCGGGGGACCGCTCGGCACAGATGCCGACTCGGCGCTCGGCGCCCACGCCCCGGTGCATGAGCTCTCGCGCCAGCTGGTTGGACCTGGCTTCCAGCTCCGCGAAGCTGAGGTCGGCGCCGGGGTCGAGCGCGTCGCTGACGGCGATCGTGTCGGGCGCGGCGAGGGCCTGCTCCCTGAGCAGCTCCGGGAGGGAGCGGTGCGGGCCGGCGGGGGCGGCGGGACCCCGCGCCCACTCCCCCGTGACCCGGGCCCGCTCTTGGCCGGAGAGGAGGTCGAGGTCGGCGAGCGGCCGGTCCGGGTCCGCGACGGCCCTCTCCAGGAGAGCGACGAAGTGGGCGCCGATCCTGCGCACGGTCTCCTCCGTGAAGAGGCCCGTGGCGTACTCGATGACGCCCACCGCCTCGTCGCCCGTCTCGCGCAACATGACCATCAGGTCGAACTTGGCGGTGACGGCGGGCATCGGTACCTGCTCCAGGCGCAGGCCTGCGAGCTCCAGAGGCGGAAGCGGTGCGTTCTGCAGTACCAGGACGTTCTGGAACACCTGGTGGTGGCCGAGGCTCCGCTCGGGTGCCACGGCCTCCACGGCAAGCTCGAACGGCAGGCTCTGGTGGTCGTACGCGGTGAGGGTCGTCTCCTTGACCCGGGCGAGCAGTTGACGGAACGACAGGCGGGGGTCGGCGTCGGTCCGTAAGGCGAGCATATTGACGAAGACGCCGATCAGGTTCTCCACATCGGGGTGGGTGCGCCCGGCGATCGGGGAACCGACCACGACGTCCCGCTCGCCCGAGTACCTGTGCAACAGGTGGGTGAAGGCGGTGAGCAGCGTCATGAAGAGGGTCGCCCCCTCGCCGCCGCCGAGCTGCCGCAGCTCCTTCAACAGCGGGCCCGGCAGATCCAGCGGAATGGCCGCCCCGGCGAAGCTCTGCGTGGCCGGACGCGCTCGGTCCGGCGGGAACTCCACCAGCTGCGGGGCCCCCGCCAGACGGTCGCGCCAGTAGTCCACCAGCCGCTCGCGCCGCTCGCCGGTCAACTGTGCGCGCTGCCACACGGAGTAGTCGGCGTACTGGACCGGCAGCGCGGGCGGCTCGTCGGCGGACACGCCGAGACGGCGGGCGTAGTGGATGCCGAGTTCCCGCACGAACACGCCGGTCGACCAGGCGTCGGAGATGCTGTGGTGCGTGGTGAGCAACAGGATGTGTTCCTCGTCGGCCAACCGCAGCAGGGCGGCACGCAGCAGCGGTGCCCGGGTCAGGTCGAACGAGCGGTTCGCCTCGGCGCTCGCGAGCTCCCGCCAGCGCCGATTCCGCAGGTCCTCGGGCAGGTCCCGCAGGTCGGTGACAGGCATCGGCACGGACACCTCCTCCGCGATGCGCTGGACGGCCCTTCCTTCGTCGTCGACTCCGAAGGCGGTGCGCAGGACCTCGTGGCGGCCCGCGATGTCCTCGAGGGAGCCGCGCAGCACCTCGGCATCGAGGCGCCCTTCCACGCGGACGACGTCGGCGATGTTGTAGACGGAGTTGCCGGGGGTGAGCTGCTCGATGATCCAGAACCGCTGCTGGCCGTAGGAGAGGGCGGGCGGCCGGTCACGGGGCACGACGGGGACGGGCTCCTGGGCCACGGCCGGGGAGCCGCCGGCGCGCACGTGCTGGGCGAGCCCGGCCACCGTGGGCCGCCGCAACAGGTCGAGCAGGGAAAGGTCCGCCTGAAGGGCCACGCGGACCCGGGAGACGATTTGCGTGGCGAGCAGCGAGTGGCCGCCCAACGCGTAGAAGTCGTCATCGCGTCCGACCCGGTCGATGCCGAGCATGTCGGTCCAGATCCCGGCGATGACCTCCTCCGTCTCGTCGCGGGGCTCGACGTACGCGTCGGACAACTCCGGCCGCGGCTGGCGGGCTCCGCCGACGGACGTGCGCCCCCGCCGGGCTGCTTCGGGGTGGCGGATCCAGCGGTCGAGGCGCTCCTCCAGGTCGGCGGAGACGAGGGTAGTCACGCCGGCATCGGCGCTCTCCGCGATGCGGCTGAGCAATCGGACGCCGTCCGCGACGCGGATGCCGTAGCGGGTGACGCTGGTCATGGGGCGGTCCAGGCCGCCGTCCGGAATCCAGTCTTCCAGATTGACGCTGATCCACCGCGTGCCAGGCCGCTCGGCCCGGGCCTGCGCGAAGGTGTCGAGGAAGACGCAGGCCGAGGTGTACCCGACGGTGCCGAGGCCGCCGAGCAGGGCCGCGTTCGACGAGAACAGCAGCACGAACTCCGGCGCATGACCGGCCAGCGCCCGCTCCAGGGCCCGGGTGCCCGCCACCTTGGCGCGCATCACCTCGTCCAGCCACCCGGCGTCAAGACTGTCGATGGGTGCGAACGCCTTCTCCCCGACTATTCCCGCGGCGTGGAACACCCCGGTGACGGGCCCCAGACGGCGCTCGGCCTCGTCGAGGACCTCGCGCATCCGCTCCTCGTCGGTGACGTCGACCTGACGCACCAGGACACGTGTCCCACGCGCGCGCATGGCGGTCAGCCGCCGGATTCTGCGGCTGACCCGGTCGTCCTCACCGTGCCGAGCCGTCCAGTCGTCCCACTGGTCCTCGGCGGGGAAGAAGGAGCGTCCGGTGAGGACGACGGCTGCGACCGATCCGGCCAGGTGGTCGGCCAGTTCGAGGCCGACGGCACCGAGCCCTCCCGTGATGACGTACACGCCGTCGGCCCGCAGCGGGGTGCGGGCCTCGCCCAGCACGACCGGCTGGAAGGTCTGTGCCCACCGCGTGCGTCCGCGGTACGCGAGCAACCGCTCGTCGGGGGACTCGGCGACCGCGTCGACGATGCGCCCGGCGAGCACGGACGCGGCGTCGCCGACGGCGTCGTCGGGGGCCACGTCGAGGCAGTGCACGCTGATTCCCTCGTACTCCTGGGGTACGCAACGGGCGGCGCCCAGGAGCGTGGCAGCGGCCGGACGCAGGACGTCGGCGCGTTCGACGGCGACGAGGCCGCCGGCGACGACCCACAGGTCCACGGGCGCGGAGACACTGCGAACCGACAGCGCCCGGGACAGCCACAGCAAGCTGTGCATGCCGCCGGTCTGCAGGTGTGTGTCGTCGTCGCCGTCGAGGCCCCACAGGTGCAGTACCCGCGCGGGGCGCTCGTCGGCGTCCAGGGCGGCGCACAGTTCGGTGTAGGCCGCCGGATCCGAGGGGTCGACGGTACGAGTGCCGGGGCCGAGCACGTCCGTGTCCCCGGGCAGGACGAGGGTCACCCGGTGCCCGGCCGCCGTGACCCGCTCGGCGATCTCGTGGGCAAGCCTGTGGGGTGCGCCGTCCGGCGTCGCCGGAGCAAACAGCAGCCAGTGCTCGGCCTGTTCCGCGGGCGCGGCCGGGACCGGCATGGGCACGGACTGCCAGGAGGGGGCGAGGAGCCAGGACTCGGGACCGCCCGACCGGGATGCCGGGGCGGCACGGCGAGGGCGTCCGCCGGGCAGGGCGAGCCGGCAGCGCGTCCGCTCGAACGGATAGCCGGGCAGGCCGACCCTGCGACGGCCTGCGTCGCCGGGCAGACCATGCCAGTCCAAGGCCGTGTCCGCGGCCCACATCTGTCCCGCCGCGTCGAGGAAGTGGCTGACGTCGTCGGGACGGCGCTGGTCGTAGGAGGCCCGCAGAGACGGCAGCACGACGGACCCGGAGGGCGCGTCGCCCTGCGCGAGGTGCTCCGCGGCGAGGGCGCTCAGCGACTGCCCCGGGCCGATCTCGACGAGCGTGCGGTCCCGCTCGGCGCAGAGGGTGGCCAGGCCCTCGGCGAACCGGACGGTACTGACACTGTGCCGAACCCAGTAGGCCGGGTCGGTGGCCTGCTCCGAGGTCAGCCACGTGCCGGTCACGTTGGACACGAGCGGGATGCGCGGCGGCGAGAGGGGCACACCGGCGAAGAGTTCGGCCAGGGGCGCGGCCATGCCGGCCACCAACGGCGAGTGGAAGCCGCGTTCCGCGCGCATGCGCCGGGCCGTGATGCCGCGCCCGGCCAGCCTCTGCTCCAAGCGCTCGATCGCGTCCACCGTTCCCGAGACCGCTGTCAGTTCGGGCCCGTTGAGCAGGGAGGCGGTCAGCTCGCCGTCGAGGTGTTCGGCGAGCCTGTCGGCGCCCAGCGGCACCGCGAGCATGGCGCCGGGCGGCATCCCGTCGAAGAGCCTGGCGCGCCGGACGACCACCGACAGCGCGTCCTCCAGGGAGAACACCCCCGCGACAGTGGCGGCCACGTACTCGCCGAGGCTGTGTCCGATCAGCGCGGCGGGGCGCACCCCGAGCGACTGCCAGAGTCTGGCGAGCGCGTACTCGACGACGAACAGAGCGGGGTGGGCGAGCCCGGTACGCTGCAGCGGGTCGTCGGCGTCGCCGAACATGATGCGCCGCAGGTCCAGGCCGCCGCTCGCGGGCGCGCGGACGTCCTCGCCGCACAGCCCCATGTCGTCCTTCAGGTCGGTGCCGAGCAGCGGCCGGAGCAGTGCGCAGCACTCGTCGACCGCGTCGCGGAACTCCGGCATCTCGCGGTACAGATCACGGCCCATGCCGCGGTACTGGTCCCCGAGCCCGGCGAACATGAACCCCACGGGACGGTCCTGGCCGACGGCGACGCCCTCGTGCACGCGCAGCGGATCGGCACCGCCCAGAAGGGCGACGGCCTCCTCGTGGTCCCGGGCGACCAGTGCCCTGCGGTGCTCGAACGGCACGCGGCCGTGCCGCAGGGTGTACGCGACGTCCGCGAGCGGCAGGTCCGGCCGGTCGGCGAGATGCCCGGCGAGCCGGGCGGACGCCTCCTCCAGTGCCGTGCCGGTCTTCGCGGACAGCAGCAGCAGGTGCTGGGCGAAGTCCTCGGTGGCGGGCAGCGCGGCCGGTGCCTCTTCGAGCATCAGGTGGGCGTTCGTGCCGCCGAACCCGAAGGCGCTGACGCCTGCACGGCGCGGGCCGCCCCGCTGCGGCCAGTCGGTGAGTTCGGTGTTCACGTAGAAGGGGCTCGCGTCGAAGTCGATCTGCGGGTTGGGCGTGGTGAAGTTCAGAGAGGGCGGGATCTGTCGGTGGTTCAGGGCCAGGGCCGTCTTGATGAGTCCGGCCACCCCGGCGGCCGCGTCCAGGTGGCCGATGTTGGTCTTGACCGATCCGATGGCGCAGAAGCCGGTGGCGTCGGTGCTCTGCCGGAACGCCTTGGTCAGCGCGGCCACTTCCACCGGGTCACCGAGTTCGGTCGCGGTCCCGTGCGCCTCGATGTACGAGATCGTCGACGGGGCGACATCGGCGATCCGGTGGGCGCGCAGCACGACCTCGGCCTGCCCGTCCAGGCTGGGCGCGGTGAAGCCGACGCGGTTGGCGCCGTCGCTGTTGACGGCGGATGCCTTGATGACGGCGTACACCGTGTCGCCGTCGTCGAGGGCCTCGCTCAGTCGCTTGAGCGCGATGACGCCGGCGCCGCTGCCGAACACGGTGCCGTCGCCCGCGGCGTCGAAGGCCCGGCAGTGCCCGTCGGAGGAGGCCGTGCCACCGGGCACATGGACATAGCCGGTGCGCTCGGGCAGCACCACTGTGCTGCCACCGACCAGCGCCAGATCGCACTGGTAGCTCAGCAGGCTGTCACAGGCCAGGTGCGCGGCGACCAGTGAGGTCGAACAGCCGGTCTGCACCGTCATGCTGGGGCCGCGCAGGTCGAGGTGGTAGGAGACGCGGCTGCTGAGGAAGTCCTTGTCGTTCCCGAGCATGGCCAGCTGGGTGTCCGACTCCCTGATGTCCGGGTGGTGCAGCAGGTTGTAGAGGAGGTGGGTGCTCAGCCCCATGCCTGCGTACACGCCGATCATGCCGTGGTGGCCGGCCGAGGTGTACCCGGCGTGTTCCAGGGCCGTCCACGCGGTTTCGAGGAACAGCCGCTGCTGGGGGTCGAGGAGTGCCGCCTCGCGCGGGGAGTAGCCCCAGAACCGGTGGTCGAACGCCTCCGGATCGTCCACTGGGGATCCGGCGGGCACGAAACCCGCGCGGCCTGAGACCTCCGCGGGCACGCCGAGCCCGATGAGTTCCTCGGGGGTGAAGTGCCGGATGGACTCGACGCCGTCCCGCAGGTTCGACCAGAACGTCTCCAGATCCGAGGCGCCGGGGAACCGGCACGCCATGCCGATGATGGCGATGTCCGCGCCGTGGTCCTCGGTCCCGTCGCCGTCGCCGGGGCGGTCCTTGGCGTCGGCATCCTTGGGACGGTCCTCCACCGGTGCGTACTGTTCGCTCGTCACGCTCTGCCCCTTCTGCCGGTCCGGCGGGACGCCCGCCTGCTGTCGCGCTGCCGACGCGCGCGTTCCTCACTGTCGGAGAACACCCGCGTGTCCGACCCTTCGGCTACGTCGCCGAGATGCGCGGCCAGCGCGCTGACCGTCGGGTGCTCCAGGAGCTTGATCAGGGGCAGTTCCCTGCCCGTGACGTTCCGGATCCGGTCGTGGACCTGCACCATGAGCATGGAGTGCCCGCCGAGGTCGAAGAAGTTGTCGTACAGACCCACCGTCCGGACACCGAGTGCCTCGCTCCAGATGCCGGCGATGGCGCGTTCCAGCTCGGTGGACGGCGCCGCCTGGGCGGTGGGTCCCGCTGCTGCCGGATGCAGTGCGGTCAGGGCCCTGACGTCGAGCTTGCCGTGCGCGGTGCGCGGCAGTTCGGGCAGCAGGACGAAGCCGGCCGGGACCATGGACTGCGGCAGCCGTGCCCGCAGTCGGTGTCGCAGATCGCGCTCGGTGCAGGTGGCTCCCTCGGCGGCCACCACGCAGGCCACGAGCCTGGTTCCGCCGGACGCGTCCCGCTGGGCGACGACCGCGGCCTCGCGCACCTCGGGGCGGGAGCACAGGGCGGCTTCGATGTCACCGAGTTCGATGCGGTGACCGCGCACCTTGACCTGCCGGTCGATGCGGCCGAGGAACTCGACGCGGCCGTCCGCGCGATAACGCGCCAGGTCGCCTGTGCGGTAGAGGCGCCCGCCGGGAACACGGGAGAACGGGTCGGGCACGAACCGCTCCGCGGTGGCGGCCGGACGCCGCCAGTAACCGCGGGCGAGCCCCGCGCCCCCGATCACCAGCTCTCCGGGCACGCCGACCGGCACCGGCCGCAGCGTCTCGTCAACGATATGTATCCGGGTGTTGGCGACGGGGCCGCCGATCGGCACCGTGGTGTCGTCGTCGGCTTCGGTCACTTCGTGACTCGCCGACCAGATGGTGGTCTCCGTGGGCCCGTACATGTTCAGCAGGCGGGCGGGCAGGTGCTCGCGCAGTTCACAGGCGAGGGCCGGAGGCAGCGCCTCGCCGCCGAGGAGCAGGGACCGCAGCCCCTTCAGCCCGGACATGGCGGCCTTGTCGAGCGTCATCATCCGCATGGCCGACGGGGTCGCCTGGAGCAGAGTGGGCCGCCACTTCGCGATCCGGCCCGCGAGGGACCGGTCCTCGGCGGCCGATGCGGCCGCGTCGTGGGCGATCCGCTCGCGCAGCCGGTTCAGTACGGGAAGGCCGTCGAGGACCTCCCGGCCGGGCAGGCCGAAGTCGACGAGGCAAGCCAGTTCGTCGACCCCCGCCTCCGCACAGCGCTGGATCAGAGGGCGCACGGTCTCCGGCGTACCGAACAGGGCCCCGGTGTCGAAGTAGCGGTTGAAGGCGAACTCCAGCAGGGCGTCCTTGTCGGCCTCGCTCATGCCGGCGAGGTCGACCGGCAGTTCGAGGGTGCGCACCAGATTCTCGATGAGCCCCACCGACGACCGCAGATACGCGGTGAACGGCTCCCTGACCCGTTCCTTGACGGCGGTCGCGTCGTCACCGAGGAAGGTGTGCAGCATCAGGGTCACCACGCCGGTGTCCGGGTCGTGACCGTTCTCCAGGCGTGCCCGCCGGTAGCGCAGGACGTTCTCGGCGACCTGCTCGATGGTCTGTCCCAAGAGGTGGGTGAGGACGTGGGCGCCCATGGCCCCGGCCCGGGTGAAGGTCTCGGGGCTGCCCGCGGCGGTGATCCAGGTCGGCAGGGCCCGCTGGACCGGGGCGGGACGGATGCCGACGTCCACGGGCTTCCCGGTGCCGCCGGGCAGCGACACGGTCTCGCCCCGCCAGAGCCGGTGCACCGTCTCGATGTCCTCGAACATCCGCTCCTTGCGGTTCTCGTACCGCTCGGGGAAGAAGACGAAGTCGTCGGCGTGCCACCCGGAGGCGAAGGCGACCCCGGCCCTGCCGCCGGAGATGTTGTCGAGGAGCGACCACTCCTCGGCCACGCGCACCGGCGAGTGCAGGGGCAGGACGACGCTCCCCGCCCGGATGGCCACCTTGCGGGTGACCGCGGCGAGGGCGGCGCCGAGCACGGACGGGTTGGGGTACAGGCCGCCGAACTCGTGGAAGTGCCGCTCGGGCGTCCATACGGCGGTGAAGTCGTGCTCGTCGGCGTAGCGGGCGCTGTCGAAGACCAGGTCGTAGCGCCCCTCGGCGCTCGCGGCGTCGGACTGGGCGTCGCTGGCGAAGAAGAACAGACCGAAGTCGAGTGCCTTGGCCGGAGCGGCGGTCTGTTGGGACAGGGTGTCCTCGGCCAGGACGACCTTGGCGCCACGGGTCAGGGTCCACAGCAGTTCCAGGACGGATATGTCGAAGCCGACGTTGGTGACGGCGAGCATGGTGTCGTCCGGGCCGCAGCCGACCCGCTCGTCCATGGCGGCGAAGAAGTTGCCGACGTTCCGGTGGTTGATCACCACTCCCTTGGGAGTCCCCGTCGAACCCGAGGTGTACAGCAGGTAGGCCGCGTTGTCCGGGTGCACCCGGCCCGCCGGTGCGGCGGCGTCGCCGTCGTGCGGCGCCGCGACCACGTCGTCGATGTCCAGCAGGTCCGTATCGGCTCCCGCGACCTGGTGGGCCACGTGGCGACGGGTCAGCACCAGGTCGAGCCGGGCGTCGGAGGTGATGACATCGAGCCGCTCGCGCGGGTAGTCGGGGTCGAGTGGCACGTAGGCGCCGCCGGCCTTGAGGACGGCGAGCATCGCGACGATCAGTTCGGGCGAGCGGTCGAGGCAGATGCCCACCCTGGACTCGGCCCCGACGCCGCGGCTGCGAAGTGCGCGGGACACCCGGTCCGACGCCGCGGACAGTTCGTGGAACGTCATCCGTGCCGAGCGGAAGACGACGGCCACCGCGTCCGGTGTACGGGCGGCCGCGGCCTCGAACTCCGTATGGACGCACAGGCCCTCGGCGAGGTCGAGGGCGGTGTCGTTCCAGTCGTGCAGGATGCGTCGGGTCTTCTCCGCGCTGAGCAGGGGCAGTGCGCCGATAGCGCACTCGGGGTCTTCGGCGATCGAATGCAAGAGGGTGCGGAAGTTGTCGGCGATGTCGGCCACGGTGGCACGGTCGAACAGGCCGGTGTTGAAGTGGACGCGCCCCGCGAGCCCGTCCGGATGCTCGGCGGTGGCCAGCGCGAGGTCGAACTGCGCGGTGCGCTGGGGAACATGTACGGGTGCCAGGTCCAATCCCGCCACCGTGAAGGGTGTTTCACCGTGCCCGGCGGCGTAGGCGGCCAGTTCACGGGGAAAGCGGGAGGGGGCTTGCTGATGGATGAACATCGTCTGGAAGACCGGGGACCTGGCCGGGTCGCGCCCGGCCTGGAGCTGCTCGGCGAGGAGCCCGAACGGGTAGTCCTGGTGCGCGAGCGACGCGGACACCATGCCCTTGAACCGGTGCAGCAGGGTGCGGAAGTCGGGATCCCCGCTCAGGTCGCCGCGCATGACCACCGGGTTGACGAAATAGCCGACGGTGTCCGCGTGGCCGGGCTGGGAGCGGCCCGAGACCGGCGAGCCGACGACGATGTCGCTCTGGCCGCTGTAGCGATGCAGCAGGACCTGGAACGCGCACAGCAGCGTGGTGTACAGGGTGGTGCCGTTGGCGCGGGCGAGGGCGGAGATCCGCTGCGCCAGTTCCGCGTCGATCGTGAAGTCGTGGGTGTCGCCGTGGTAGGTCTGAACCGGCGGCCGAGGCCGGTCGGTGGGCAGTTCCAGGACGGGCAGCGGCCCGCTCAGGCGGTCCCGCCAGAACGCGGCGGCGGCTTCACCGGAGGGACCGGTGACGTATCGGTGCTGCCGGGCGGCGAATTCCTCGTAGTCACCGGCCGGAGGCAACTGGGGGGTGGCGCCGGTCAGTTCCGCGCGGTAGCAGCGCACCAGCTCGTCGACCAGGAGGGACATGGACCAGAAGTCGCCCACGATGTGGTGCATGAGCAGGAGCAGGACCGGAAGCCCGGCCTCCCCGTCCTGCCACAGCCGGATTCTGACCAGCGGCCCCTGTGCCAGGTCGAAGGGCTCGGCGGCCGCCTCGGCCAGCCGCTCCGCCAGGGAGCCGGGGGTGGGGCACGGCGCCGTTTCGTGGACGATGCGGATGCGGCCCTCACCGTCGATGCTGCGGACGGGCTCCCCCTCGCGTACGACGTAGGAGGTCCGCAGCGACGCGTGTCGCCGCACGACCCGGTCCAGGGCGCGCTGGAGGGCGGCCGTGTCGGTGTCCGCGGGCAGGCGCACGGCTCCGGCGATGTTGTAGGCGGCGCCGCAGCCGGTCATCTGGTCGAGGACCCACAGGCCCCGTTCACCGTGGCCCAGGGTCTCGGCGGGCGGAGCCGGAGCCGCCGGTTCCTCGGCCACAGAGGCGACCGGGGAACCGGCCTCGGCAACCGAGGCGACGACTTCCGCGAGCACCTCGGCGAAAGCCGCCCCGTGCAGCGAGTCGTAGCCGACCTCGACACCGTACGCCAGCTCCGTCTCGTGCCGGATCTCCAACAGGTCGATGGAGTCGAGGCCCAGTGCGGGGGCGGGCAGAGACAGGTCCAGCGCGGCGGGCTCGCCCCCGGCACGCAGCGCGATCCGCGTCCTGAGGAACGCCTCGATCCCCTCCGGAGTGCGCTGGACCTCGCTGTCGACGGCGGCGGCACCCGGTCCGTCGTGCGGTCCGTCGCCGCGACCGAACTCGTGGAGGCCGAGCACCGCGAGGGTGCCGTCCAGGAACTGCCGCCGTGCCGCATGCCGCTGAATCTTGCCGCTCGACGTGCGCGGCAGCCGGCCGGGCCGTACGAGGGCGAAGGCGTACGGGGAGACCTGGTGGTCCTCGACGACGGCGGCCCGCACCGCGGCCGCGACCTCACGGACATCGGCATCACGTGCCGTGCGCTCGGCCTCGTGGGTGATGACGAGGACCTCGCCGCCGTCAACGGGAACGGTGAAGCAGGCACCGCTGTTGTGCCGCAGCGCCGGATGGGTGCGGAACGCGGTGAGCTCGATGTCCTGCGGGTAGTGGTTGACTCCACGCAGGATGATCAGGTCCTTGATGCGGCCGGAGACGAACAGTTCGCCGTCGGCCACGAACCCCAGGTCGCCCGTCCTCAGGAACGGAGCCTCGCCGGTTTCCTCTGATTGGCCGGGAGCGTCGATCCGGGCGCCGAACACCTCGGTGCTGGTCTCCGGTTGTTGCCAATAGCCCTGGGCGACGCTCGGCCCGCTCACCCAGATCTCGCCGACCTCCCCGTCGGGGAGGCGGCGACGGGTGTCCGGATCCACGATGGCCAGCCGTTGGTCCGGCGACGGCTTTCCGCAGCCCACCATGGGCTCGGCATCGTCGACGGCACGGACCACCGGTGGCTCCTCGGGCGAGCCGCCCGTGACGATCAGAGTGCTCTCGGCCAGGCCGTAGCACGGGTAGAACGCCTCGCGGCGGAACCCGGTGGGCGCGAGCAGCGCCGCGAAGTCGTCCATGATGTCGGCGCGGATGGGCTCGGCGCCGTTGAAGGCCACCTTCCAGCAGCTGAGATCGAGCCCCTCCAGCTGCTCGGGAGCCACCTTGCGCAAGCACAGTTCGTAGGCGAAGTTGGGGCCGCCGCTGGTGGTGGCCCGGTGCTCGGCGACGGCCCGCAACCAGCGCGATGGCTGGGCGGCCATGGCCATCGGCGGCATCAGCACGGTCGGGTAGCCGGTGTACAACGGTTGCAGGATGCCGCCGATGAGCCCCATGTCGTGGTAGGGCGGCAGCCAGATGACGGTCTTGCTCTCGGGGGTGAGACCGAAGAACCGCTCGATGTCGCCGCCGTTGTGCAGCAGGTTGCCGTGGCTGACCATCACTCCCTTGGGAGTGCCGGTGGAGCCCGACGTGTACTGCAGGAAAGCGAGTTCGTCGCGGGACGGCGGCGCGGGCCGCCAGGTGCCGTCGGACTCCTCATCGGTGTCCACGCCGATCCACCTCATCGTCCCGACGACGGGGTTGGTGGCCGCGAACGCGTCCCGCTGGTCCGCGATGGCGCCCAGGGTGAGGGCCGCGGTGGGCCGGGCATCGGCGACGATGGACTCCAGCCGGGACAGGCTGCGGACCGGACTCGTGCCGTGCGGTGGGTAGACGGGGACGGCGACCGTGCGGGCGTACAGACAGCCGAAGAACGACGCTATGTAGTCGAGACCCGGCGGGAGGATGAGGACCACCCGGTCGCCCGGGGCGCACGACCGTCGCAGTGCCGAGCCGATCTGCCGTGCCCTGGTGTCGAGTTGGCGGTAGGTCCAGGAGACCTCGCGGTCGCTCTCCAGGAACGTGTAGGCGATGGAATCGGCCTGTTCCGCGGAACGCCGCAGCAAGAGGTCGACGAGCGAGTCGGCGACGTGGGTCGCCCTCCGTCCGCTGTTCATCGAGCTGGCCCTTCCCCGTGGTCGAGATGGTGTCTGCGATATTCGGATCTAAGCGGCCGGGTCGGCGCTCGGTGCGGGCCGGCCCCGGCCGACGAGCTGTCGGGCGTACTGACCGAGCAGCGACTGCTGGATCTGGGTGGTGCCCTCGATGATCTCCATGACCTTGGCGTCCCTGAAGTGGCGTTCGACCGCCCCGGGCGTGCCGATGCCCCGCGCGCCCTGGATCTGCACGGCGTCGGCCGCCGCCTGGTTGGCGAGCAGAGAGGCCCGGTACTTGGCCATCAGGGTGACGTTGACCGCGTCGATGTCACGGCGGTCCTTGGCGACCCCCGCCTCATGGCACAGCAGACGGGCGGCGGTGACGTCGGTGACCATGTCGGCGAGCATGCGGCGCACCAGCTGGTGTTCGCTGATCGCAGTCCCGAACTGCTCGCGCGCTTCGGCGTATTCGACGGAGGCATCCAGGCAGGCTCGGGCCAGCCCCACGGATCCCCAGGCGGTGCTGTACCTGCCGAGGTCGAGAGGGGTGGAGGCGATGAACGTCAGGCCCATTCCGGGCCGGCCGAGCAGCGCCTCCCGCGGGATCCGGCAGCCGTCGAAGACCAGCTCCCCGAGCATGGATCCACGCAGTCCGAGCAAGCCGTCGATCGGTGCGACCGTGAGGCCCGGCGCGTCGCGCTCCACGAGGAACGCGGTGTGCTTGCCTTGGAGTTGGGCGAAGACCAGGAAGAGGTCGGCGAGCTGCCCGAAGCTGATCCACTTCTTGGTCCCGTGCAGTACGTAGCCGCCGTCCGCTTCCGGGGAGCCGACGACGGGCTGCGCCGTGGTCCGGATGGAGGCCGCGTCCGAGCCGGTGTCGGGTTCCGTGAGAGCGAACGCGGCGATGGTCTCGCCGCGACGGATGGCGCCGATCCACCGCTCGCGCTGTTCGGCGGTGCCGAACACATCGATCGCCAGGGCCACCATGTCGTCGACGGCGACGAAGTTGCGGATGTTCTGGCAGGCGTACCCCAGTTCCTCGCTGAGCAGGCCGTACGTCACCCAGTCCATCCCCCCGCCGCCGCGCTCCGCGGAGACCGGCGCGGCGAGGCAGCCCTCCTTCGCCAGGTCCTGGACGACGTCCCGGGAGATCGCCTGTTCGGCATCGTATGCGGCCGCGTACGGAAGGATCTTCTCCGCGGCGAACTCCTTGAACCGGCTCCGGGCCACCCGCTGGTCCTCGGACAGCTGGACGATCACAGACATGCACCACCTTGTGTGGGAACGGGGAGTACACCGACACGTCGGCTCCCGCCCACGCCGGGAGCGGCGGATCCGACGCCCTCCCGTACGGCCGTCGGCCAGTTCTCGGGATCCAGGCCGTACTGGCAGAGAAACGCGTAGACGATCCGCTCCAGACCGAACCCGACGCAGGCGCTGCGGACAGCGCCCTCGGTGCCGTACTCGATGCCGAACTTCTTGCCGAACAGGTCGTCGTGGAAGTTGAAGGAGCCCACGGCGATGGTTCTGTGGGGCGCGACAGCAAGCCGCAACTCGTACTTCAGACCGAGCAGTCGTTGCGACCAGATCCGCGCGGACGTGTCGCCGCCACCGAAGAACGGGTCGTTGCCCACCTCGCAGAACCCGCTGAGGCCGAGTTCCTCCATCCATGCGAACACTCGTCGCATGAAGTCTTCCCTGGCGGACAGCACCTCTTCGTGGGTTCCCATGAAGACGATCTCGCGGATCGTGAAATCCCAGAGCCGCTCGAGCGTCACGGCGTATCCCGCCTCGAACCGGAAGGACTTGCCGCGAGAGGTGACGACGTGAACGCCCGCCGGGTCCAGGGTCCGCCCCTGGTATTGGTGGAACGTGTGATAACACATCGTCGGTGGCAGGCAGTAGTCGACGTTGCGGCAGGAATCCAGCACGGCGGTGTCGAGCCCCGTGTCCGCGTAGGACTTCTTGAACTCCTCGTACACATTGATGTCGTTGTGCAGCCGCGTCACGAACATCAGATGCTGCGGGAACGCCCCGAAGTAGCCCGCGGACTCCAGCGCCCGGGCGCGGATCAGCGTGGGATAGCGATACTCGACCGGGCTGTGGTCCTCACCGAGGATCCGCTTGACGGCGGAGTCGAAGTAGGCGAGCAGGGACAGCAGCGGCTCGCCCACGGCGACCTGGCCCTCCCCCGCCTCGGTCACCGCCCCGGCTCGGCTCAGCAGCGCGAACGTGCCCTCCTCGGGCACCCGCACGTGCGGCGACGTCCACACCGACTTGACCGGGACGGCGGGCTGCGGCCTGACGTCGCTGTCGACGACGCGGTTCACCTTCTCCGTGACGCTCTCCGCGTCGAGCGGTTCACTGGACAGCAGCGTGACACCGCGCACCTGGCCGTCCACCGTGTCCAGCTCGTAACCCGTGATCTCCGGCGCGACGAAGAGGAGGCGGCGCTCGATCTCGGCGTCGAGGGCTTCGGCGACCGGCGTGTGCAGCGCGACGCCGGTCCGGAAGGGCGCCACCACCCCGGGCGGCTCGGCGGCGTGATCGCTGGGGCGAATGGCTGTCATACGGGCTGCTCCTGACCGGCCGGGAAGACGGGGAGGTCGATGTGCGACGCGTGCGCGCCCCTGCGGTGGACCTGGACGACGGGCGGGGGGTGATGCACGGGAGTCTCCGCGTTGTCCCTGTCGCAGCAGGTGACCGCGATCCGCAACGCGTGGCCCGGCCGGAACACATGGCTCGTGGGGTGCAGGTCGAAGGTCAGCTCCACGGGTTCCTCCGGCAGCGTCAGCCGGGTCCCCCGGGAGCAGGGGTGGTACGGCAGGGAGAGGTTGTCGTACGGGGCGGCGCCCAGGGCCCGGTGGGAGGCGCGCAGTACGCCCTCGGTCACGTAGTGGGACGCGCCTTCCTCGTCGATGTCCTCCAGATAGACGAAGAAGTCGCCGTCGGGGTGCGTCGACGTCGCCCACAGCCGGACGACCGGATGCCCCGTGACCTCCACCTCTTCCTGGAGGGCCGCCGTCGTGTAGGTGAGGGCCGATCGGTCGCGCGCCGTCATCGGCTCATAGCCGTACGGGCCGCCGTATCCATCGGTCCAGCGGGTCGCCCGGCCGGAGGTGGCCGTGTAGTCGACCACGAACTCGTCGATGCCGGCGAGGCGGGACGGAGCCTGCGCGAGCAGGGAACCGTCGTTGACGGAGTGCACGGGCTCAGCGGCACCCTTCCCGAAGTACAGCCTTCGCGTGCGGACTTCGGGTGGGGGCCAGGTGTCGGCGGTGCGCCACTCCTCGCCCGGAGCCGCGCCGCGACGACGGTAGCGGATGGGCGGTTCGTCCATGATCCCGGTGTCCACGCCCTTGAGCCAGTGGTCGAACCACCGCAGGTGTTCAGCCGCCAGGTCGAAGCCCGCCGTACCGTTGTGGGACCAGTCGCCGACGACGAGTTTTCGCGGGCCGGTGAGATTGGCGTGCCACAGGAAGGCGTCCCGCACCCACATGTCGTGCCAGCCGGAGAGCTGGTACACGGGCACCTCGGCCGCCGCGACGGCACGCACCGCCGAGGACGGGCTCTGGTGCTCGTAGGGCGGCTCCTCGCTGCCGTCCTCGCGGCTGTCGCGATACGGCAGCGCGGCCGCCCTGGAGAAGATGTCGGCGTTGGCACGGTGCTGCTCCGCGGCCGCCCGGGCCGCCTGCTCATCACCCGCCACGGGCGCCGTGCCCGCACCGGTGTCCAGACCCTTGACCAGGTCGCCCCAGTTCCGGGCGAAGTCGTGCCGGAAGACCCCGCCGGGATAGAGGAACGCGTACAGGTCGAACAGTGCCACCTGGGGGAAGATCGCCTTTAGGCTGGGCGGCGCCGCTCCCGCGGCGAGGAACTGGGCGACGGCGAGGTAGGACTCGCCGTACATGCCGACATTCCCGTCGCACCAGTCCTGCGCGGCGAACCATTCGACGATGTCGTACGCGTCGCGCGTCTCCTCCGGACTGAACTCCGCGCCCCGCACGCCGGTGGAGGCGCCCGTACCCCGCGCGTCGGCGGCGGCGATCACATAGCCGGCGTCGAGGAACTGCCGCAGCCAGGGGCGGGTGTCGAGCTTCGTCCACGTGATGCCGTCCACCACGTCGGAGCGGTGGTAGCGGTCGTGGCACCACAGGACCGGCAGCGGCTGCGCGAGCACCTGCCCGTCCCGCTGGGGGCGGAAGACGTCGACGGCGATGCGGACGCCGTCACGCATGGTGACGTAGTGGGTGGAGGACTCGACTCCGTCCATGGCCTCCAGGTGGGCCGCGAGGGCGTCACCCCGCTCCTCCAGCCGCCTGAGCAGCGACTCGTCGAGCACGGCCGGGGGGGCCTCGTACCTCAGACGCCCCTTGGACGTCCACACCCGAACGTTCAACGTGCCCAGGTCGAGAAGGAGTTGCGCGACCTCGCTCACGCGGGTGTCGCTGTCTTGGACATGACGAGACCGACGAGGCCGTCTACGGTACGGAAGTTGTCGAACTCCAAGTCATCGGGGGTGAGTTGGAAGGAAAACTCCTGCTGGACGAAGACTGCGAGTTGCATGGCGAAGAGCGAATTCACGTATCCCAGCGCGAAGATGTCGTCGCTGTCGGCGAGGGCACGGCCGCCCAGCTGAGGCGCAAGGAACTGCTTGATACGGCCCCGGACGTCGTCCTGCTGCATTTCTCGAACCTCCTGCTGTGGGGTGGATGGTGGCGAGGCGTTTCAGTACGTGTAGAAGCCGCGCCCCGTCTTGCGGCCCAGCAGGCCGGCGTCGACCATCTTCTGGAGCAGCGGCGCGGGGCGGTACTTGCTGTCCCTGAAGCTCTCGTACAACACGGTGATCGAATTCAGGATCGTGTCGAGGCCGATGAGATCGCCCGTTTCCAGAGGGCCCATCTTGTGACCGAAACAGCCCTTGAACATCAGGTCGACCTGCTCGGCTGTGGCGACCTGGTCCTGAACACAGAAGACCGCCTCGTTGATCGTCAGCATCAGCACCCGGTTGGTGACGAACCCGGGGGCGTCCTGGACGACGATGCCCTCCTTGCCCAGGTCGTCGAGCAGCTTCCGGGCGGTGTCCAGGGTCTCGGCGGACGTGAAGTGGCCCTGGACCACCTCGACGGTGTCCATGAGGGGTACGGGATTCATGAAGTGCAGACCCAGGACCCGGTCGGGGCGGCCGGTGACGGAGCCCACCCTGGTGATCGGCACCGCGGACGTGTTCACGGCGAACACCACGTCGTCCCGGCAGATCTTGTCGATCCTCTCGTGGACGTCCCGCTTGATGTCCCAGTTCTCGGTGACGTTCTCCACCACGAAGTCCACGGCGCGAAGGCTCGCCAGGTCGGTGGTGTCGGTGATGCGTCCCAGGACGGTCCGGGCGTCGTCCCGAAGGGGCCGGCTGCGGAATATGCCGTGCAGCAGCAAGTCCTGCTCGATCTGGGCCATTGCATCGGCGAGTTGTCGCTCGGACACGTCGATCAGGATGACGTCGAGCCCCGACTCCGCCATGGACTGGGCCACACCTCGGCCGATGGTGCCTGCGCCGATGACACCCACCGTACGGATGCTCATGGGGTTACCGCCTCTGGAATCTGATACCTGACAAGGGAGGGCTGCCGACTGGGTTCTTCCGTTTCAGCCGCTGGTCCTTTTGCGGTCGAGATGGGCCGCCAGCTCGGCGATGCTGACGTAGCGGAACAGATCCACCATGGAGACACGGACGCCCAGGACCTTCTGGATGATCTGTGCCATGCGCAGCGCGACCAGCGAGTCGCCACCCATCGCGAACAGGCTTTCGTGGATGCTCAGTCCGGTCAGGCCCAGCTCCTTCACCCACACCCCGGCAACCAGCCGTTCGGTCTCGGTGTAGTCGCCGTCGTCCCGGCCGAAGAGAGTGACGCCGTCGCCGGCCCCAACCGCCGTGGACGGGGCGCCCGTCGGCTGCTGCGGCCCGGGGGAAGCGTCGACGTCCTCGACCCTTCTGCGCACGGACCCCTCGAGTACGAGAGGGGCCCTTTCGAGCAGTGCCGCCAGATCACCGGGGGCCAGCGCACCGAGCAGGGAGTAATTGATCTCCCCCACGACCACCGGGGAACCCGCGGAGTCCAGGGAGAGCATGATCTCGTCGAAGCTGCTCACCGCATCCGGCACGCCGATCGAGCGGAAGAACCCCTGGTCCCTCACCACTCCGTGGTCGAACGCCATGCCGGTGTCCAGCCAGTCGGTCCAGTCGATCGTCACCGTGCGCCGCCCGGACGCCGTGCGATGGTCGGCGAAGTGTTCGAGATAGGCGTTGGCGGCGGTGTAATCGCCCTGCCCGGCCGCCCCGAACACGGCGGTGGTGGAGCCGAACGCGAGCATGAGGTCCGGTGGGTCGTCCGCTGTCACCAGGTCAAGGACCGTGGCTCCGAGAACCTTGGGCTCAAGGGTGCGCCGGAACGTCTCGGCGTCCTTGCGGAAGAGGAAGCCGTCGCCCGCGACGCCCGCGGCGTGGATGACACAGCCGATCCGGCCCAGATTCGCGCGGACGGCACGGACGACGGCCGCCATGGCCTGCTCGTCGGCCGCGTCGGCGGGGTAGCAGCTCACCCGAGCGCCCTGGGACTCCAGTTCACGCAGTGCGGCGATCTGCTTGGCCCGCCTGTCGTCCGAGGCGGCGACCTCGTCCCAGCGCTCCCGTGGTCCCGGCACGGTACGGCCGACGAGAGCGAGCGCGATGCCCGGAACCGAAAGGGCGAGGTGCCGGGCGACAGCGAGACCGAGACCGCCGAGGCCACCGGTGATGAGGTACACGCCCTCGGGGCGGTCACCGCCCCGGCCGGACCTCTCCTGAAGGTGCACGGGAGCCAGTTCGGTCACATGGCGCCTGCCGCGTCTGAAGGCCACGGCCGTGGGTGAGCAGGGGCCGAGCAACTCGGCGAGCAGAGTCGCCGTTTCGGTCTCGTCGTCGGTGTCGACGCACAGTACCCGCGTGCCCTGGTTCTCCTGCGCGACCACCTTGGCGAGCCCGAAGAGGGTCGCGTGGACCGGCGCCGTGGCGGGCTCATCGCCCGTGACCCGCGCCGCTCCAGGTGCGATCACCGTGAGCTGTTCGGGGACCGCGTCGCGCGCCGCCAAGGCGCCGACGAGGTGGAACAGGCTGTCGACTCCACGGCGCAGATGGTCCTGGAGCCGGTCGACACCGTCTTGGGCGTCGGAGGCGGGCGCCCCGACGAAGACGACTTCCCCGGGAAGCCGGTCTGCAAGAGCCTCGATCAGCTGCTCGTACCCCTCCCGGGTCGGGGGCAGCCGGTAGGGCTCGGCACCGGTGAGGCTCGCCCGCCCGGTCGGCTCCGCCACGATCACCTGGGTGCCCTGTGCAGACAGCTCGGCGTGCAGGGCGTCGCCGAGGCCGCCCGGCTCGGCGACGAGCAGCACCGACTCCGGAGCTGCGCGGCGGGCGGAGACGGTGGGGGCCTCGGTCCAGCGCAGCGTGTGGTGGCGGGAGTGCAGGCCGGCCTGGGCGACGGTGCGCCGCGGATCGGGGACCCGCTTGACCGTGAATCCGCGGATCTCCAGCGCGGTGTTCCCGTCCTCGTCCAGGACGGTGACGTCGACCTTGCGCACCTCCGCGCCCGGCCGGGTGTCCGGTTGGGGCTCGATGAGGCTCAGCCCTCTTGGCGGCAGCGGTGCGTGCACCCGCAGCAGGTCGTAGCCGACGGGCAGAAAGAAGGCGTCGCTCTCGCGGTAGGCGCGTACGTCGTCCTCGGTCTCGTGGACGGCGAATCCGCTGAAGCCAGTGGCCAGGTCGAGCAGCGCGGGGTGCAGGACATGGTCCTGGCACTCCTGGTGATACTCCTTCGGCATGTCGAGCAGGCCGAGCGCGGCCCGCACGCCGACGTGCATGGTGCGCAGGCTCTCCTGCCAGCGGCGGCCGAAGTCCATCACGTGGTGTTCGGCCTGGGCCACGCCGAGATCCACCGTGTCGAGCCGGCACCGGTCGCGCAGGGCGTCGGGATCGCTGCTCGGTGGTGCGGTGAGCTGCACGGCCCCGGCCCTGCCCTGGACGTGCGTGACCCAGGTGCCGCGGGCCGGGTCATGACTGGCCACGGTGAATTCCACCCAGTCGTCGGACGTCTCCCGGACGGTGGTGTGCACGGTCCGGGGCTGCTCCTCCTTGACCAGCAGCGGTACGAGGAAGTCGACGTCGGCGATCTCTGTGACGGGTCGGCCGAGATGATCGGTGGCCGCGGCGCGGCACATCTCCAGATACGTGGTGCCGGGAACGACCGCCTCGCCGAGCATGCGGTGCTCGGCGAGCACCCAGTGGCGTTCGAGCGACAGTTCCGTGAGGAAGACCGACTGCCCCGCGGACCGCAGCAGCACATGGTCGAGCAGCGGGTTCGGGCCCGGCTCGCGCGGCGCGCCGGGAACGACCGGTTCCAGCCAGTACCGACTGCGCGCGAAAGGGTACGTGGGCAAACTGATCCTGCGCCGTTCCTCCGGCCCGAAGTAGCCCGCCCAGTCCGGCGCCACCCCGTGCAGCCACAGCTGACCGAGTGTTCTGCGCATGGTCTCGTCCGCGCCTCGCGGGTCGCGGCGGTGGGGCAGCGAGGCGGTGACGGTGACGTTCTGCGCCCCGGCCGCCTCCAGGGTCCTGCGGGCAAGCCCGGCGAGTGTCTGTCCGGGGCCCGCCTCCAGGAGCACGGTGGCGCCGCGTGCGGCCAACTCCCGTACACCCGAAGCGAATTCCACGGGGTGGAGGATCTGGCGTCCCCAGTACGCCGGGTCGCGCGCCTCGTCCGGGGTGATCCAGTCACCGGTCACGTTCGACACGAACGGGATGGCGGGGTCATGGCACTCCGCTGCGGCCACGGCCGCCGTGAACTCCTCGACGACCGGGCCCATCAGCTCGGAGTGGAAGGCACGGGTGACCTCCAGCGGCCGGGTGACCCAGCCGCGTTCCTCGGCCCTCACCGCGAACTTCTCGACCGCGTCGACGGAGCCGGAGACCACGCAGTCACGGGGGCCGTTGTGCGCGGCGAGCGATACCCCTGGGGGCAGTTCCCCTTCGACTTCGGCACGTTCGGCGATCACGCCGAGCATGGCCCCCTCGGCACATCCCTGCATCAGCTCGCCCCTCAGGGCCACCAGCCGCAGGGCGTCCGCCAGGCCGAACACGCCTGACACGCAGGCCGCGGCCCACTCGCCGACCGAGTGCCCGAGCAGGTAGGAGGGCCGCACGCCCCAGGAGCGCCAGAGCTCGGCCACCGCATACTCGACGCTGAACAGGCAGGGTTGGGCCCAGCGCGTCTCCGCGAGCAGCGCCGCGTCCGTTCCGCCGTCCGCGAGCAGCACCTTCCGTATGTCCTTGCCGCCCATCAGGGGCTCAAGGATCTGGGCACAGGTGTCCACGGCGTACCGGAAGGTCGGCTCGCTCTCGTACAGTTCGCGGGCCATGCCGGGGTACTGGGCTCCCTGTCCGCTGAACAACAGCGCGACGTGCGGCGACTCCTGGGACACGTGGCCGGTCGTCACCCTGGCGGGGTCACGGGACGCCAGTGCGTCGGCCACCGCGTCGGTGTCGGGGCCGCACACGATGCGCCGGTGTGCGAAGGCCCGCCTCCCGCGCGCCAGGGTGAAGGCGGCGTCCGCCAACACGGGGCGTTCGCGACGCAGGAACGCCGCGAGCCGGTCCGACGCCTGGTCGAGGGCTTCGGCCGAGCGGGCCGAGAGGACGAGAAGCTGCGATCCGTGACTGCTCGCGGCGGGCTCAGGGGCGGTGGGGGCTTCTTCGAGAACGACGTGGGCATTGGTCCCTCCGAACCCGAAGGCGCTGACGCCCGCGCGGCGGCACTGCTGCGTGCGCGGCCACGGGGTGAGTTCGGTATGCACCTGGAACGGCCCGTGGGCGAAGTCGATGTCCTTGTTGCCCTCTGTGAAGTTCAGGGATGGCGGGAGCTGCTCGTGGTGGAGGGCGAGCACGGTCTTCAGCAGACCGGCCATGCCGGCGGCTGCGTCCAGGTGACCCACGTTGGACTTGACCGAGCCGAGACGCCAAGCACCGGGCTCGCCGGTGAAGACCCGGGACAGCGCCTGGACCTCGATGGAGTCGCCGATGAGGGTTCCGCTGCCGTGCGCCTCTACATAGTCCACGGACGACGGCTCGACGCCGGCCATCACCAGCGCCTCAGTGATCACGGCGGCTTGGCCGTTGCTGCTGGGGGCACTGAAACTCGCCTTCACTGCCCCGTCGTTGTTGACAGCGGTGCCCTTGATCACCGCGTACACGGTATCGCCGTCGGCGACCGCGTCCGCCAGCCGCTTGAGGACGACCGTGCCGACACCGTTGCCGAAGACCGTTCCGCGGGCCTCGGCGTCGAACGGGCGCACGCGGCCGTCCGGGGAGAGGAATCCACCCTCCTGATAGGCGTAGCCGGTCTTCTCCGGGACCTTGTACGAAACGCCCCCCGACAGAGCCATGTCGCATTCATAATTGAGGAGGCTCTGGCACGCCGTGTGAAGGGCGACGAGCGAGCTCGAACAGGCGGTCTGCACAGGGTAGCTGGGGCCCTTGAGGTCGAGCTTGTACGACACGCGCATGGTGAGGAACGCCAGTTCGTTGCCGAGGCCCACGTTCTCGCCACGGATGGCCTCGCCTGCGTCCATGTTGCTGAGGACGTTGCCGATGTAGGCGCTGCTGCCGGCTCCTCCGAAGACGCCGACGGTGCCGTCGTACGCGGCAGGGTCGTACCCGGCGTCTTCCAGCGCCGCCCACGCGGTTTCGAGGAAGAGCCGATGTTGTGGGTCCATGATCTTGGCCTCGCGGGCCGTACAGCCGAAGAACTCCGCGTCGAAGAGGTCCATACCCTCGAACGACGGCCCGGACCGCACGTAGTGGGGCTGCTGGAACACGTCGGGGCTCACTCCGGCGGCGATGAGGTCGTCGTCGCCGTACCGGACGACCGACTCGACGCCGTTGCGCAGGTTCTCCCAGAACTCGGCCAGGTCACGGGCGCCCGGGAAGCGCCCGGCCATCCCGATGATCGCGACACCTTCCGGCGTGGCGGACTCATCGCGGTCGGCCCCGGTCGCCTCGCTCATGCCTTTCACCCCAAAGTCCTGCGATGTCCATTTCATTTTCCCCGAGTCATTTACCTCGAGAGCGAGGCACCAAGCGGCGATGCGCAACCCCGTACACCACATGCCCGGATCTACCGACCGGTAAAATCAGGTAGCAGAGTGCCACATGCACGACAAAGAGAACTCCAGCCGTCAAAAAATACCCCACCCGAACAAATAAGCCAGGCCCGGACGCTGGATTCGATGCCTGAAGCAGGCCGACCATCACCAAGAGAAATTGGGAGGGACCCGCAGCAACGCAGGGAGTGAAATCTCCCGATCAAGCCAAATGGAGATACCTATTACGGTTTCCTCATCAGCACGCAAGCCAGCTGCGCATCAATCAAGAGCTCGACCCCATCACTCGCAACTGAATAGTGGTTCGGGCGGTTGGCGCATACAGAAGATGGATTCCCCGCCCGAACCACTTCTTTCTCAACCTTGACGCCTACGCGTCAGCACGCTTGGCAACAAGCAGCTGCTGAAGCATCGGCGACTTCCCGTTGGTGCTCTTGGTGGTCATATCGGTCCCTCCCTCCCCTTCTTCGAGGTTCGAGCATCCTGACCCCCCCAAAGGATCTCTGTCAAGAGCTATCTTGACGGATCGCGACTGTCCGAATTTCGTCAACTCACGTAAGGATATTCCAGCCAACACAGAAAAAATCAGCCACAAATCATCCACCCGGATGACGGTATTCCGTTTAATGCATCTCGATGACTCGGTGCAGATTTGACGCAAATAGCCTGGCAGGGGAGCCATCAGGTCCATCACCAAAGGGATTCCATGGCCGCGGCACGCTGAGCTACACGATCGATCGAGCCAGGGGCCACGATCCGGCCACCAATGACTGCATCTCTTCCTTTGTGGGCATGTCCATTTTGGGCAGTGGCCGGCACTCAGCACTCAGGCATACGGCCGTTGCCGGACCGCAAGGCATCAGGGGGGTGTTGCACTCACCGCGATCCGACGAGCGTTCAGTCACGGCGTCCGTCGGCACCGAGAACCCGCCGTCAGGCACAGGAAGGAAGTGCCGTCCCCGCGGAGAATACGTACCTCGCCGAGCCCTCGTATAGAGCCACCGAAACCCTCCTCGCGGACGTTGAAGCCTGGCGCGGAGCTGGGTGAGCCCGGGGTGCATGTAGCGGGTGTTGCACAGCACATGGAGGACCAGGCCCCAGCGCGCCGAACTGCTCTTCCATGCCTTCGTGGTGGTGCTGGTAAAGGTGTCCGGCGCCGTAGTGGAAAATCTGCCTCGTAAAGCGTTGTCCCGTAAATGATCGCCGGTGTGTTGAGGGCATGGTCGGCCGACGGCGGGTATTCGGTTATCCGCCGAGGGCGAGGTTGTGGAGGCGGGCGATGCCGAGCATGGCTTGATGGACGCCATCGCCCTTCAGGCGGCAGTCGCGAAGGATCTTCCAGCTCTTCATCCGGGCGAAGACGTGCTCGACGCGGGCTCGGACCTGGCGATGGGAGGCATTGTGTTCTTCTTTCCAGGCCGGCAGTTCGCTCTGGCCTCGTTCGCGGCGGTGCGAATGACCAGGCCGGTGCCCCGATAGCCACCGTCGGCGATCACCGTGGTCTTGCCGACGGCCGCCTTGGCTCCGGACAGTTCCCATGCCTTGCAGTCGTTGCGGTTGCCGGGCAGGGGCCGACCGACCACGACGACGAGTCGGGTGTCAGCGTCGATGACGACCTGGTGGTTGGTCGAGTAGCGGTAATTCTTCGACTGCTCGGCGACCGTGTGGTCTCGGGTGGGGACCAGGGTGCCATCCACGATCAGAATGGTGTCCTTGCGGAACCGCTTACGGGGTTGGAGTGCGAGACGTGGGCCGAGGTCGTCGATGATCCGGTCCGCGGATGACTTCGAGACGCCGAAGAGCGGGGCGAGCTGGCGCAAAGTCAAGTTCGTGCGCCAATAAGCGGCCACCAGCAGCACCCGGTCCTCGAGCGACAGGCTCCACGGTCGGCCCTTGCGGACCGGATCCGCCCCCTCGCGTCGCAGCGCGGTGATCAGCTTGCCGAACTGACGCGGGTTCAGCCCGGTGAACGGGGCTATCCAGGACGGCTCGGACGCCGTGATCACACCAGCCACAGAGAGATCGTTCCAAAGATCGACGGCATGGGACGATGACAGCCATGTCAGGTCAGGTCTGGGTGTCCCTCATATCATTGGGCGGCGTCGTCCTCGGTGGCTCGTTGTCCTACCTCGTCCAGCACAGAACTCAGCTTTCGGCGGAACGTGCTGAACAGCAACGGCAGCAGATCTCCCTGTCGGAGGCCCGGCGCGCAGAACGGCTGGCGCTGCTGGAGCGGTTCATCGAGGTGGGGGCCGAGGCAGAACGCTCCGCGTTCAGCCGACCTTCCGAGTGGGACGACACCGACGACTGGTACCTGACGACCCAGGATGTAATGAACAGGCTGTGGGTCGTGGAACGGCTCATCCGCATCCAGTTCCCCCTGCCTGTGCACGACGCGGCACGTGCGTACTTCCTCGACCTCAACCGAACCGTGTGGGAAGGCTTATCCGAGGGCGAGAGCGTGCGGGACTACCTGGAGGACAACCGGCTGGCGTTTCTCGACGCGGCTCGTGCGGTCATGGGGTAGCGCACCACCGCCCACCGCCCCACGAAGATCTTTTACGGGACAACGCTTAGGCTCCCTGCCTGCATTTCCGCAGGTCAAGTGCAGTTCCCCTACTTTACAACGAGTCGCATGTCCAGTCAGCTCTCCCGCTCTCCCCAGGTTTTCAGGACTCATGCTGACCGAATGCTGTTCGTCGCCACCGGGCCACCCCTCACGAACGGGCGACATCAACGTAAGGAAGGGCCGCCGCACCCCCGTGACGGCGGCGCCCCGGATGGCGGCCCGCTGGTATGCGGCCAGGCCCGGCGCGATCGACTCGTACACCGCGCGCCAGTGCTCGTTACTCCACGCAGCAACGCCCGATCGCACGGAACTCCTCGGCGGTGGCTGCCCGGATCCGGGCCAGCGTCCGGTACTGGGCGTCGATCTCGACCTGCACCGCCTCGGCGTCCGTGGACGGGCCGGCGGACAGCAGCTCGGCCAGCCGGATCATCCGCGCCGTGCGCTCGCGCTCGTCGGCTTCCCTCTCGGCCTCGCTCAACGCCGAGGTGTGCCGCTCGATGGCCCCGGCCAGCTCCGGGAAACCGTGCAGGGCCTTCATGCACTGGGCAGACCGGATGCCCTCGAACAGGTTCTCCGGTCGGCTGATGCTCATCATGTCTTCCAGGCTCAGGCCCAGGCCCAGCGCCCGCAGCACGAGAGCCTGCTGCAGCCGCAGCAGTTGGCGCTCCTCGCAGTAACGGTGGCCGTTGGCCCCGATCCACGTTTTGGCCTGGCAAACGCCGACAGGAACCGCTGCCGCACGACGGCGGCCCCGCCCTGGTCGATGTGGTCACCGACCCCGGCGCGCCCGCCATCCCGCCCGAGACCACCGCCAAGCAGATCAGCGGCTTCGCCCTGTCCGCGCCCTCACCGCCCTCACCGCCCTCACCGGCGGGGCCGGACGCATGATCCACCTGGCCCGCGCCAATCTGCGGAAAAAACATCCCGCGCCCGTGAGTGAAGAGGTGCGTCGCGGGTCGTACGTACGTGCTGTTCCGCGTCTACAGCGGTCCGCTTCCCGTCGTCCGGCCGTGGCGGGAACCGGCGTACGCGGCGGTGCGGAGACCGCGGAAGCGTGCCGTCGGGTGGAGTCGGGGCAGGCTGCGGGCGTAGGGGTCGTAGGACACCGTGTCGCGGGCAGCGGTGTCATGGGCCGCTTCGAGGGTGAGGGTGGCGAAGGTGCGCCAGGGTTCGTCGGCGGCGGCTGCCCGGAGGTCGAAGTGGACGGGACGGCGGGCCACCGTCTGCCGCAGCGTCGGCAGCGAGTTCCCCGTCGGGCCTGCCGTGGCGGGGACGGGGAAGGCCGCCAGCACCCGGGGGCGGTCACCCACGCGGTAGGACAGCAGGGCGGAGTACGGTCCCGCCAGTGCCCGGCGTCGCGGGAGCGGCAGGTGGCGGCCGAGGCGGCCGGAACCACTGGATGTGAAGAGCAGGTCCAGGGCCGTGCCGGGGCCGTCCGGGTCGGTGACGCGGACGGCCAGGCCCAGGCCGTCCGGCAGCCGCCCCGGTAGGCCGAGCGCACGGGACCAGCGCACGGTGACGTCGTAGGAGCCGGGGCGGTCCAGCCACGGCACGGCCCACTTGCCGTCGGTGGTGCCGGGCACGTCGAGCGTCCCGGAGCAGAGCACTCCGTGCGGGTGCAGCGCGGGTGCCGAGCGGCGCCGGGCCACCCGGCCGGCGATGCGCTGAGCGGCCGCGTCCAGGTCCAAGATCACGCGGGGCACCTCACGAGTCGGGGCTGGGCTGTCTCCACCCTGGCACGCGACCGTCGGCGTCGCCCGGTGAGGTGAGTTTCGAGACGCCCTGAGGAAGGTGTGCGCACGGAAGGTCCGCGGTACTGGTGGAGCATGATGAAGCGCGCACTATGGCAGGGCCTGGTCGCCGGTACGGCCGGAGTGGCCGTCATGACGCTGGGCGAGAAGGCGGAGCAACGCCTGACGGGTCGCCCTGATTCCCACGTACCCGCACGCACTCTGGAACGGCTGATCGGTATGCGGGAGTACCCGGGCCGCCAGCCCGTGGTCGTGAATCTGGCCATGCACGTGGGGCAGGGGGCCGTGCTCGGCGTGCTGCGGTCGGTGATGGCGCACGCGGGGCTGCGCGGGTCGTGGTCCTCGGCGCAGTTCGCCGTCGTCCGGCTCACCAACGACCAGATCCTGGAGAACGCCACCGGCGTCGGCGCCCCGCCCGCGACCTGGCCCCGCCGCGAACTCGTGATCGACCTGCTCCACAAGACGGTGTACGCCTTCGCCACGGGCGCGGTCGCCGACGCTCTGGCCGCACGTTCGGGCTCCGGCCCCGGACAGCGTCACGCCGCGATGCGCCCTGGCCGTCACGCGGACGTGGGGCCGCTGCCGCGCGGCAGCGCTCAAGGGCGTCAAGCGCTGTAACGGGGCAGCGGCGCGGGCTCTCGGCCTCCGGCCGGCCTACCGGCGCGGCGGCGGGTGCGGCGGCCCGTGGCCGCGTACCACTGGACAGCGAGGACCAACGCGATCGCGCACTCGACCACGTCCCCGCCGTAATACATGACCTGCGCGCCGAGCCGCAGGTCGCTCGCGCCGAAGTCGGTGCCGGGCGGGCCGACGGCGTAGAGGCTCTTGGCGAGGACCGCGTGGGCCGTGCCCGCGGCGAGCAGGGCCACCGCGCGCAGCGGCAGGCCGCACCGGTGGCGGACGGGGTCGAGTCGGCAGACGGCGAAGGCGAAGAGCAGCCCGGCGGCCAGCAGGTGCAGTTCGACGAAGCCGCTCAGCATGGGGTGGTGGTGGGTGACGGACAGGAGGTCCGTCCGGTACAGCACGAACAGGCCACCGATGTCGATCACCGCGGCGACGAGCGGAAACAGCAGCCATCCCGCGAACCGCGAGTGCGCCACGCCCAGCAGTCCTCGCCGGACGGGGCCGGGCGGAAGGACGCGCAGCGTCAGAGTGAGCGGGCGGCCGAGGACGAGCAGGACGGGCGCGGCCATGGCGATGAGCAGGTGACGGGCCGAGTGAGCGGTGAACGGGCCGCCCGGCAGCCATCCGCACAGTCCCCAGACCAGGGCCGCGCTCCCGGCGGCGAAGGCGCAGTCCCGTCCCCACGGCCACGCGTCGCCACGGCGCCTGAGACGGGCTGTGGCCAGCAGATACGCGGCGCAGAGCGCGACACACGCGAGGGCAGCGGTCGCGGTGCCGGTCGGCGGAGGTCCGGTCGTCACGACGGGCGTCGGCCGTGCCGGGTGGCGCGGACGGTCAGCCACAGGCCGACGAGCAGCAGAACGAGGCCCGCGAGGTTCCAGGCCCAGTCGTAGGGCGTCACGTCGACGCCGTAGCGGATCTGGTGCAGGCGCAGCAGCTTGTGGTCGACGACCCCGTCGAAGAGCTGGAAGGCCCCGAGACCGAGGAAGAAGCCGCCCCGGGCGTGCGCGGGCGACAGGGCGCGGCGGCGCCGCAGGTCCGCGAAGAGGAAGAAACCGGCGACCATCGCCAGCAGTTCGGCGGTGTGCAGCAGGCCGTCCGACACCAGGCCTGCGCCGGAGGTGGAGCGGTCGTAGAAGTGATGCCAGTGCAGGATCTGATGGAAGACGATCTCGTCCACGGCCGCCATCACCGCGGCGCCGATCAGCGCGCACGCGAGCAGCGACCGACGAGGGTCGGCACGTCCGGCACGTCCGGCACGTCCGGCACGTCCTGGGTCCGCCCACTGGTCACGGTTCCGGGTCCTCACGGTCGGCGTCCGCCTTTCTCACCGGGTCGGCTGACGTTCATCGACTACCCCGCGACGCGGTGCGGGCACCCCCGAGTCCCCCGAACGCCGCGCTGCTGTTGGCAGCCCCCCGCCGCGGTGCGTTTGCTGGAGGACGAGGTGCGCGCCGCGTCACGGTCGATTCCGCATGACGCCGTCCGCCCGGGGAACCCGCGCGCCGAGCCACTGAACACCCCGGAGAGCTACCGGCAACAGCTGCCACGAGGAGAGAAGTCATGCGGGCACTGACGTGGCACGGCAGGCGCGACGTGCGGGTCGAGACCGTACCGGACCCCGTGCTGAAGGAACCGACCGACATTGTCGTCCGCGTGACCTCTACGGGCATCTGCGGTTCGGACCTGCACCTGTACGAGGTGCTGGGCCCCTTTCTGGACGCCGGCGACATCCTGGGCCACGAGCCCATGGGCATCGTCGAGGAGGTCGGCTCCGGCGTGACGGAGCTGGCGGTCGGTGACCGGGTCGTCGTGCCGTTCAACGTCTCGTGCGGCGACTGCTTCATGTGCGACACCGGACTGCACTCCCAGTGCGAGACGACACAGAACCGCGAACAGGGCACGGGCGGCTCACTGTTCGGCTACACCAAGCTGTACGGGCAGGTGCCCGGCGGGCAGGCGGAACTGCTGCGCGTACCCTTCGGCAACACTCTTCCCATCAAGGTCCCCGAGGGCCCACCGGACGACCGGTTCGTGTATCTCTCCGACGTCCTGCCGACCGCGTGGCAGGCCGTGGAGTACGCCGCGATCCCTCCCGGCGGCACCGTGACCGTGCTCGGCCTCGGGCCGATCGGCCTGATGTCCGCCCGGATCGCCCTGCACCGCGGGGCGAGCCTGGTGGTGGGCGTCGACCTGGTTCCCGAGCGGCTGAGCCGGGCGTCCCTGGACGGTGTGAAGGCGCTTGATCTGCGCCGTCACGGCAAGGACATCGGCGACGCGGTACGCGAACTGACCCAGGGGCGCGGCACGGACGCCGTCATCGACGCCGTCGGTATGGAGGCCCACGGCGCGGGCGCGCCGCTGGTCAAGGCGGCGCAGTGGGGCGTGGGGATGCTGCCCGACGCCGTCGGCGCGAAGGTCATGGAGCGGGTCGGCGTCGACCGCCTCGGCGCGCTGTACGCGGCGATCGACATCGTCCGCAGGGGCGGCACGGTCTCGCTCTCCGGTGTCTACGGCGGGGCCGCCGATCCGCTGCCGCTCCTGAAGATGTTCGACAAACAGATCCAGCTGCGCATGGGCCAGGCCAACGTCAAGCGCTGGGTCGACGACATCCTGCCGCTGCTCACCGACGACGACCCGCTCGGCGTCGACGGTTTCGCGACCCACCACCTTTCACTGGAGGAAGGCCCCAACGCGTACGAGACGTTCCAGGCGAAGGAAGACGGAATGATCAAGACGCTGCTCCGACCGGGACTGTGATCCGACCGGGATCGGATCGCGTTCCGGTCCTGACCGAGCAGCCGACTACTGAGGAGTCCGTAGTGCGCGAGGCATCAGCCGCCCCCCGTCGGGGCGCCGACGATCTCAGCGGGCGCTCGGCCGTCGTGGCGGGCGGGTCGAGAGGCCTGGGTCTCCTGATGGCCGACCGTCTGGCCGCCCGCGGCTGCGCCGTCACGCTCGCCGCGCGCGACGGCGATGAGCTCGACCGGGCCCGCGCCATGCTGCTCCACCGCAGGCCGCGGGCGAGGGTGCGTACGGCGATCTGTGACGTACGCGAGCAAGCGGACGTGCACGATCTCTTCGCCGCCACGAATGAGGCGTGCGGCGGCGTCGACCTCACCATCGCGAACGCCGGCATCATCCAGGTCGCCCCGTTGGAGACGTTGCGGGCGAAGGAGTTCGACGACGCGATGCGGTCGATCTTCTACGGCGCCCTGCACACGGCGCTGGAAGCCCTCCCCTACCTCAGGAACAGCCCCGGTGGCGGCCGGCTGGCGCTGATCTCCTCCGTCGGCGGACTCCTCGGCGTTCCACACTTGCTGCCCTACTCGTGTGCCAAGTCCGCGGTCGGGGTCCTCGCGGAAGGGCTGCGGGCCGAGACGGCGGGAAGCGACGTGAGCGTGACGGCCGTCTATCCCGGCCTGATGCGCACAGGGTCCCATGTGCACGCCATGTTCGACGGCGCGCAGAGCCAGGAGTACGGGTGGTTCTCCACGCTGGCGGGCACCCCGCTGGTGTCCATGAACGCGCGGCGCGCCGCCGAGCGGATCGTGCGGGCCACCGTCCGGCGCCGCGTCCGCCTCGTGCTCACCCCGGCGGCGCGCGCCGCCGATCTGGCGCACGGGATCGCCCCGGCGACGACCACACGGCTGAGCGGTGTCGCCGCGCGGTTCATGCCCGACGCGCCCGCCCGCCGTCGCGGGCTGCGCGAGGGCAAGGACATCGACCCGCCGCGGGGGCCGGTGGCCGGCACCGTCCAGCGGGCCGGAAGCGCGCTGAACGAGCGGGCCGCCGACGCCTACAACGAGCGGAACCAAGGCACCCGTGGGGTGTGAGTAGTCCGGCACCCACCCGGGTACAAAGGGGTCAAAACCGGGCAATACGACCGGGCAATACGACGCCCGAAAGGAAGCGAGGTCATCATGCCGGCTGGATCCAGCAACAAGCGTGAGCGTCAGTACGAACACATCAAGGACAGCGCCGAGGACCGCGGCGCCTCCAAGGGCCGGGCCAAGGAGATGGCCGCCCGCACGGTCAACAAGGAGCGGGCCCGCTCCGGTGAGTCCAAGACGGCGAGCAAGACGTCCACGAAGGACCCGAAGTCCGCGTCGCAGCGCGGCGGGGAGCGCTCGCACAGCGGCGCCCAGGGCCCCACGAAGGACCAGCTCTACGAGGAGGCCAAGAAGAAGAACGTCGACGGCCGTTCCTCGATGAGCAAGGAGCAGCTGAAGAAGGCGCTCGGGCACTGAGAAGGCGCCCGCGCCGGAAGGGTGTGCCCGCGGCGGGTTTCACCGCTGCGGGCACACCCTTCTGATCCGACCGGGGCCGGGCCCTCGTTCCGCGTCCTCTCAGGCCGCGGCGTTCCGCTTGTCGAGTGCTTCGATGAGCTGGTCGCGGTTCATCTTCGAGCGGCCGGGGATCTTCGCGTCGGTCGCGCGCTGGTAGAGATCACTCCTACTCAGCTCGGTGAGATTGGTGGGCTTTGTGGGTTTGGTGGGCGACGAAGCGCCTTCCCTCGAACGGTTTCGCTCGACGCTCTTCTTCAGCGCCGACATGAGGTCGATGACGTTGGTCGCCTCCGGCGGGCCCGCCTCGCTGACGACTTCCTTGCCCTCGCGTTTGGCCTCGACGAGTTCCTTGACGCGCTCCTCGAACGTGTCGCGGTAGTCCTCGGGGTTCCAGTCGACGCTGAGGGCCTCGATCAGCTGCTGGGCGGTCTTCAGCTCGCGGTCCGCGACCTTGGGGCGCCGGCCGGGCAGGACGTCCAGTTCGCGGACGGGGTCACGCACCTCGTCGGCCCAGCGCATGGTGTGCATGACGAGGACGTTCTCCTGCGCGCGCAGCGCGGTGAGGTACTGCTTGCCGCGCATGGTGAAGGTGGCGATGCCCGCCTTGTTCGACCGTTCCAGGGCGGCGCGCAGCAGCTCGTACACCTTCACGTACTCCTTCCCTCGCGGCCCGACGTAATAGGTCCGGTCGAAGTAGACGGGCTCGATGTCGTCGAGGTCGACAAAGCCCGCCATGTCGACCACCTTCGACTTGCCCGGGGCGATGGCGTCCAGTTCTTCGGGCTCGACGACGACGTACTCGCCTTCTCCGAGGTCGTAGCCCTTGACGATGTCGCCGCTGTCGACCTCCTTGCCGGTGCGTTCGTTGATCCGCTTGTAGCGGATGCGGTCGCCGGTGCCCCGTTCGAGCTGGTGGAAGTGCACGGTGTGGTCCTCGGTGGCCGTGAAGAGGCCGACGGGAACCGTGACCAGACCGAAGGTCAGCACGCCGCTCCAGATTGCTCTCGCCATCACCCATCGCCTCCTTTGGTGCCACGGTGGTCATGGTCTTCTTCGCCGGTCAGCCCGTCAGTCGGTCACGCGGTCACCCGGTCAGCCGGTCGACCAGCGCGGTGGCGGCCTCGGCCCGGCCGGTGGCGTCGCGCACCGCGCGGTCGGCCGCGCGCGCCCGGTCCCGCGCCTCGTGCTCCGCGGTACGGGCCCGCCGGTGCCGCTCCTTGGTGCTCTCGCGTTCCCGCGCGAGTTCTTCGAGGCGCCCGCGGAGCTCTTCCGTCAGCTGTGCGGCCTCCTCCGCCTCCCGGTCGGCCGCCGCCAACTCCTCTTGGCGTTCCCGCAGTTGACGCTCGGCCTCCTCGGCGTCCCGGCGGGCCCGTGACAGCTTCTGGCGCCGCCGCTCCTCGGCCGCCGTGTCCCGCTCGCGGCGCGGCGTCTTCGCCGGGGCCCGTGGGGCGGCAGTCTGGCGCTGCGGGGCGGTCTCGGCGGCGGCGACGGAGAAGTCCGTGGTGGCGTCGAGCGACTTGGTCAGCCGCCCCGCCGCCCACGCCTGGGCGGCCTTGTCGTCGGCGAGGACCGCGTGCAGGGTCTGTTCGACCTCGCGCTGGGCGTCCTCACTGATCGGGTGACCGGCCTCGCCGGCGAGCTGCTTGGCCTGCCTGGCCAGGGCGTTGATCAGGGCGTGCTGCTGACGGGACAGCTCGCGCAGCCGCTCACCGTCCAGGCCGCGGTGGGCCTGGCGCAGCCCTTCACCCAGTTGGACGAGCGGCTTCACTTCATCGGGCTGCTCACGTACGAGGAGATTGCTGGCCCAGGCCGCCAGGCTCGGGCGGCGCAGGGCCCTGATCTCCTCGGCCAGGGGGCGGTCACCGGCCTCCCGGGCCTGTGCCGCGCGCTGGTCCCGGGCGGCGGTGAACTCTTCCGGCCGCAGCCCGTACAGCTCGTCGGCGACGCTCTCCAGGTCCACGGGCGCCCTCTTTCGTCCTCTCCCTGGGCTCTCTCCCGGATGTCATGTCTATTTTGTCCTACTGGGTGCTTATGTGGTGATTGAACCGGCGGAAGACGGGCACCCAGCAG
The DNA here is from genome assembly GCF_053589195.1 of Streptomyces sp. NPDC003379. NCBI lineage: Bacteria > Bacillati > Actinomycetota > Actinomycetes > Kitasatosporales > Streptomycetaceae > Streptomyces > Streptomyces sp. NPDC003379. Next base: position 47,487 of record NZ_JBSFRK010000045.1, read on the forward strand.
TAGGAATACATCGACAGGGAATCGACAGGGAGATGCCTATGCGTGCCGTGACCGTCCGTCCTTCGACCGCCGATTCCCTGGACGTGCGCGACGTGCCGGAGCCGGTCCCCGGCGACGGCGAGCTGCTGGTGGACGGGCTGGCGGTCGGGGTGTGCGGCACCGACAAGGAGATCGTCGCGGGCGATTACGGGTGGGCGCCGCCCGGCGAGGACCGGTTGGTCCTCGGCCATGAGTCGCTGGGCCGGGTGCGCGAGGCACCGCCGGACAGCGGGTTCGCGGCGGGAGACCTGGTGGTCGGGGTGGTGCGCCGCCCGGACCCGCAGCCGTGCGGCGCCTGTGCGCGCGGCGAGTTCGACATGTGCCGCAACGGCCGCTACACCGAGCGCGGCATCAAGGAACGCCCCGGCTATGCCAGCCAGGCCTGGACCGTGGAGAGCGACTACGCGGTCAGGCTGGATCCCGCTCTGGAGACGGTCGGGGTGCTGTTGGAGCCGACCACCGTGGTCGCCAAGGCGTGGGAGCAGGTGGAGCGGGTCGGCGGCCGGGCCTGGTTCCAGCCGCGGCGGGCGCTGGTCACCGGGGCGGGGCCGATCGGTCTGCTGGCGGCGCTGCTCGGCGTACAGCGCGGCCTCGACGTACACGTGCTCGACCGGGTCACCAAGGGCCCCAAACCGGATCTGGTCACCGACCTCGGAGCGACGTACCACAGCGAGGACATCGCCCAGGTGACCTCCGCGATCCGCCCCGACGTGGTGATCGAGGCCACCGGCGCGGGCCCCCTGGTCTTCGAGGCGATGGCGGGCACCGCGACGTACGGCATCGTGTGCCTCACCGGCGTGTCACCCGCGGGACGGCAGCTGTCGGTGGACGCCGGCTCGATCAACCGCGAACTGGTCCTGGAGAACGACGTGGTCGTCGGCTCCGTCAACGCCAACCTCCGCCACTACCACCAGGGAGCCGACGCGCTCGCCAAGGCGGACCGCGCCTGGCTGGAACGGATGGTCACCAGGCGCGTACCCCTGGAGCGCGCCGCGGAGGCGTTCACCGCGCAGGACGACGACATCAAGGTCGCCATCACCCTCGACTGAGAGCCGACGCCATCACTGTCGACGCCCTCACTGTCGACCGGGGCTCGCTCGGACCGCCGCCCGGGTGCGGTGGGCGAGGCGGGCCGTGCGCGTGGCGACGTCGACCGTGTACGCGTCGACAGTCATCGCCCGCTCGGAGACCCTCAGGACCATGAAGCCGTGGTCGGAGAAGTTCTGCCAGGTGGCGGGGTGGTCGAAGTGGGCCTCGCCGTCACCGGCCTTGGCGGCGGCTCCGCACACGATCTGCCGGGTGCCGCCGGTGCGGGTGGTGGGCTCCAGGATCTGCAGCGTGTGGTCGTGCCCGGACAGGATCAGGTCGGCCCGCCCGCACACCACCTCCTCGTACAGCTCCTTGAGGTGGATGCCGCTGGTGTAGTGGCCGATCTCGAAACCGTCGTACGAACCGGCGCTGCCGTGCTTGCCGTTGTTCAGGTACGGGTGGTGGCCGAGGACGATCTTCCAGCGTGCCCGCGACGCCTTGAGGGCGCCGTCCAGCCAGCTCCGCTGCGCCCGCATGTAGGGGCCGTTCCACCGGTAGTGCGGGTCGAGCTGGGCGACGTACGAGGAGACGGGGTTGGTGTCGATGGCGAAGAACTCCACCAGCGGATCACCGGCGCCCGCCGAGGGCAGGGACACGTTGTAGTAGCGGCTCGGCATGTACCAGCGGGGTGAGCCCTTGGCGTACGAGACCTCGCGGTCGCCGCGCGAGGGGTCGCCGCCGCTGCCCGGGATCAGACCGGAGCAGTCGTGGTTGCCGAGGACCATCAACCACGGGATGTCCACCCCGGAGTTGGGGCCCTCGAACTTGGTGCGGAACTCCGAGTCGTGGTCGGACTCGGGACCGTTCTCGTAGATGTTGTCGCCCAGACCGACCGCGAGGCCGACCCCTTCGGCGCGGCAGACCTCACGTGCCGCGGCGGCCACCGCGTGCTGCGCCTCCTCGCCGGTACCGGCGTCGCCGGTGAGGAGTACCGCGTACTCCCCCGAGCGGCCAGGACCGGTCGGCAGCGGGAACTTCCCGGTGCGGGCGGCGGCCGTGGAGGGCTGCGTTCCGCCCGGCAGGACCGTCAGCGCCGCGGCCCCCGCCACCACACCGCCGAGCACGGTCCGCCGCCGGGGCGCCCGCATGGCCCGGACCCGCTCCCCCACCGGCCCTTCGGCGAGGGCCGGGTCCGCCCGCAGCCACTGTTCCTCCGTCATGTCCGCGCTCGGCGGTATCAACTCGTCGTCACACATGGGGGGTTTCTCTCACGGAAGGGCGTGAGGGTGGTGGGGAACCGATGAACTCCTGGTGGACGTCCGGACACGGCTCCCGCCACCTCTCACGCCTCAGACCGCCGCCTCCACGGCTCGCGCGGTGGCCTCGGGTTCCGTCCCCTTGGCGAACTGCGTGCGGTACAGCTCCGCGTACCGCCCCTCCAGCGCGAGCAGCTCCTCGTGCGTGCCGCGCTCCACGATCTGTCCCGCCTCGACGACGAGGATGAGGTCGGCGGAGCGCACCGTCGACAGCCGGTGGGCGATCACCACGGCGGTGCGCCCTTCGAGGGCCTCACCGAGGGCTTCCTGGACGGCGGCCTCCGAGGTGTTGTCGAGGTGGGCCGTCGCCTCGTCGAGGATGACGACCCGCTGCCGGGCCAGGAGCAGCCGTGCGATGGTCATCCGCTGCCGCTCGCCTCCGGAGAGGCGGTAGCCGCGCTCGCCGACCACCGTGTCTAGCCCGTCCGGCAGGGAGTGCACGAGGTCCTCAAGGCGGGAGCGGCGCAGTACGTCCCACAGTTCGTCCTCGCTCGCGCCGGGCCGCGCGAGGAGCAGGTTGTCGCGGATCGACTCGTGGAAGAGGTGGCCGTCCTGCGTGACCATGCCGAGGGTGGCCCGCATGGACTCGGCGGACAGCTCTCGTACGTCGACGCCACCGATGCGCACGGTGCCCTCATCGGTGTCGTACAGCCGCGGCAGCAGCTGCGCGATGGTCGACTTGCCCGCCCCTGACGATCCGACGAGTGCGACGGTCTGGCCGGGTTCGGCGCGGAACGACAGGCCGTGCAGGACCTCGTCGCCGCCCCGGGTGTCGAGCGAGGCGACCTCTTCGAGGGAGGCGAGGGAGACCTTGTCGGCGGCGGGGTAGGCGAAGCGGACGTCGTCGAACTCGATGGCCACGGGGCCTTCGGGGACCGATACCGCGTCCTTCTTCTCCTCGATGAGCGGCTTCAGGTCGAGGACCTCGAAGACCCGCTCGAAGCTGACGAGCGCGCTCATCACCTCGACGCGCGCCCCGGCCAGGGACGTCAGCGGTGCGTAGAGCCGGGTGAGCAGCAGTGCGAGCGAGACGACGGCGCCCGCCTCCAGCGTGCCCTCCAGGGCGAAGTAGCCGCCGAGGCCGTAGACCAGGGCGAGGGCGAGCGAAGAGACCAGCGTGAGCGCGGTGATGAACGCGGACTGCGTCATGGCGGTGCGTACGCCGATGTCGCGCACTCGATGGGCCCGCGCGGCGAACTCGGCGGACTCGTCGCCGGGGCGGCCGAAGAGCTTGATCAGGGTGGCACCGGGCGCCGAGAAGCGCTCGGTCATCCGGGTGCCCATGGCGGCGTTGTGGTGGGCGGCCTCCCGCTGGAGCTTGGCCATCTTCGCTCCCATGCGGCGGGCGGGCACGACGAACACGGGCAGCAGCACCAGCGCCAGCAGGGTGATCTGCCACGAAAGAGTGAGCATGACGACGAGCGTGAGCAGAAGGGTGACGATATTGCCGACGACTCCGGAGAGCGTGTTGCTGAAGGCGCGTTGCGCGCCGATCACGTCGTTGTTGAGGCGGCTGACCAGCGCGCCGGTCCGGGTGCGGGTGAAGAAGGCGACCGGCATGCGCTGGACGTGGTCGAAGACGGCGGTCCGCAGGTCGAGGATGAGCCCTTCGCCGAGGTTCGCCGACAGCCACCGGCTCACCAGTCCGATGCCGGCCTCGGCGAGCGCGATGGCGGCGATCAGCAGGGCGTAGCGCACGACGGTCGCTGAGTCGGCGCCGGAGACGATGGTGTTGACGACTTTCCCGGCCAGTACGGGGGTCGCGACGGCCAGCAGTGCGGTGATGACGCTCAGCCCCACGAACTGCCAGATGCGTCTGCGGTGGGGCCGCGCGAAGACGCCGATGCGGCGCAGCGTGGCACGGGCGAAGGGGCGGCGGTCCTGCTGTGCGTGCATGACGCTGTACAGCTGATTCCAGGCGGTGCTTTCCATGCTCATGGGATGAACGTTAAGACCTCAAGCAAACTTGAGGTCAACTGTTCCCCCGCATTCACCCTCCCGCTTCACTCTCCTCACTCCCGCCCCTGCCGCGTCTATTGACCCCCATGTAACAGGAACGTACTTTGCCTTCAACTCTTGTGGTCGCCACAGGAGTTATCCCCCGTCCCGAGGTGAGAAGGCGAACGCATGCGTGAGGTACGAAGGCGTACTCTGCTGTCCGCGATCGGCGGCACGGCGGCCGCGGGAGGCGCGATGGGCGCCGTCGGAACAGCGGCGGCAGGCACCGCCGAAGCCGCTCCCGGCCGACCGGGGCCCGAGGCGGGCCCCCGCGACCACCGGGTGCGGAAGCTGCTCGACCTGATGACCGTCGAAGAGAAGCTGGGGCAGCTCCAGCAGCTCCCCTGGTCGTGGGAGACCGGCCCCGGCGGCGGGGCGACGAAGGACGTGGAGGACGCGGCCCGCGCGGGCCGGCTCGGCTCCGTGCTGAGCATCTTCGGGGCGAAGAGCACCAACGCCCTTCAGCGCATGGCCGTCGAGGAGTCCCGGCTCGGCATTCCGCTGGTCTTCGGGCTCGACGTCATCCACGGCTTCTGGACGACGTTCCCGATCCCACTGGCGCAGGCCGCGAGCTTCGATCCGGACGTGGCGAAGACGGACGGCGAGGTGTCGGCCGAGGAGGCGCGTTCGAACGGCGTCCACTGGACGTTCTCACCGATGATGGACGTCACCCACGAGCCGCGCTGGGGCCGCATCGCCGAGGGCAACGGCGAGGACCCGTATCTGACGGCGGCGTTCGCCGCGGCGAAGGTCGAGGGCTACCAGGGCGAGCGGAGCGAGAACGGCGCGCCGTCGTACGGCGCGAAGGACCGCGTCGCCGCCTGCGCCAAGCACTTCGTCGCGTACGGCGGCGCGGAGGGCGGCCGTGACTACAACACGGTGGACGTCTCGGAGTCGCGCCTGCGCAATCTCCACCTCCCGCCGTTCAAGGCGGCGTTGGACGCCGGCGCCGCCACGGTGATGGCCTCCTTCAACACCATCGGCGGCGTCCCCGCACACGGCAACACCCACACACTGACCGACATCCTTAAGAAGGAGTGGGGTTTCGACGGCTTCGTCGTCAGCGACTGGACCGGCGTCCAGGAGCTGATCCCGCACGGCTTCGCCGAGGACGGCGCGGCGGCGGCCCGCCTCTCCCTCAACGCGGGCGTCGACATGGAGATGACCAGCACGCACCTCGTCACGTACGGCAAGAAGCTGCTGCGCGACGGCAAGATCAGCGCGAGGCGGCTGGACGACGCGGTCGCCCGCGTCCTGCGCCTCAAGTTCGACCTCGGGCTCTTCGAGAATCCGTACGTCGACGAAGGCGCCGCCATCGACGGGCCGAGCGCCGCCGCGCGCAAGGCGGCCCGGCGGACCGCCGCCCGTTCGATGGTCCTCCTGAAGAACGAGGGCAAGACGCTCCCCCTGAAGCGGTCCGTCAGGTCGATCGCGGTCGTCGGCCCGTTCGGCGACTCCGAGGACCTCCTCGGCACCTGGTCGTTCCCCGCCGCCGTGAAGAAGTACCCCTCGGTGAAGGTCCTGGACGCCATCAGGCGCGCGGCGCCGGACGCGAAGGTGACGTACGCCCGGGGCGTGGACCCGGAGGGCAAGGACACCGGTGGCATCCCGAAGGCGGTGGCCGCCGCGCACTCCGCCGACGTCACGGTCGTCGTGGTCGGCGAGCCGCCAACGATGAGCGGCGAGGCGGCCGCGCGCAGCGACATCGGGCTGCCCGGCGGGCAGGAGAAGCTGGTGGCGGCCGTCGCCGCGACCGGGAAGCCGTTCGTGGTCGTCCTCGTCAACGGACGCCCGCTGACCATGGGCGGCTGGCTGGGCGCCGCGCCCGCCGTCCTGGAGGCCTGGCACCCGGGCCTGGAGGCGGGGAACGCCATCGCCGACGTCCTGTTCGGCGAGGTCGTGCCCGGCGGGAAGCTGCCCGTGTCGTTCCCGCGCGCGGTCGGCCAGATCCCGATCCACTACAACCACGAGTCGACGGGCCGCCCCTACGACGCGGACAACAAGTACTCGTCGAAGTACCTGGACCTGCCCCCGGGCCCGCAGTTCGCGTTCGGCCACGGTCTGAGCTATACGACGTTCGACATCGGCGAGCCGAAGCTGAGCCGCGAGCGGATCTCCGCGGGCGCGCTGCGCAAGGGCGACACCCTGGAGGTGTCGGTGAGCGTCACGAACACCGGGGACCGCGCGGGCGACGAGGTCGTCCAGCTGTACGTCCATGACCTCACGGCGAGCATCACGCAGCCGGTGCGCAAGCTGCGGGGCTTCCGCCGGGTCACGCTGGAGCCCGGCAAGTCCCGGACGGTCCGCTTCCGTATCGGCGCGGACGACCTCGGCTTCTGGACGAACGACCAGCACGGGGAGTTCCGCGTCGAGGAGGGCGCGGTGGACATCTATGTCGGCGGCAGCTCGCAGGCCGAGGCCAAGCGGAGGCTGACGATCACCTGACCGGGCGGGGGCCTCCCCCGGATGCGGTGATCCAGCCGAGCACCCATGCTGGGAGGAACGGCTCACACCTAGGAGGCCGACGATGTCCATGATGGACAAGCTCAAGCAGATGCTGAAGGGCCACGAGGACACGGCCGGTAAGGGCATCGACAAGGCGGGCGACTTCGTCGACGAGAAGACCCAGGGCAAGTACGGCGGGCAGGTCGACACCGCTCAGGACAGGCTCAGGGACCAGTTCGGCGGGGACAGCGGGCGTCAGCCTCCGAACCAGCCGTGACATGTGTGCCCCAGCGCTGCGGGCCAGGGACCCCGTCCCTGGCCCGCAGCGAAGTCATTCCGAGTCGATGAAGAACACCTGGTCGGTGCGTTCGGCGGTGCAGGGGTCCTGTTGGGCCGTGGCGCCCTCGGTCGTGGCGCTGCCGGCGATCCCCACGCAGAACTTCCGGTCGGGCGTGTAGAGCGTGTGGATCCGGTAGGTGTTGGGCACGGGCGTGTCGACCGCCTCGATGTAGAACGCGTTGGCCCCGGCGCAGTCGGTCGTGGTCTCCAGCACGTCGGGCACCGTGCTGATGGGGAACACCATGAGGCAGCGGACCCCCGCCTGGGTGCTGTGCCACTGGATCTTGAACAGTCCATTGCCCTGCGGCACCAGGTAGGTGCGCGGCGAGGTGGCCTTCGCGCACGGACGTTGCACGGCGACCGGGACGTTCAGGAGCCCGGCACGCCCCTCGGTCAGGCACTGGCCGGGCGCGCTGGCCGGCCGGATCTTGACCCAGCCCTCCTGGAGCCCCCGGAAGCTCCCCTGGGTGAACTTCGCGCCCGGCTGGTTCTCGCAGGTCCACTGGCGCAGCGCCGTACCGTCCGTGGTGGCGGAGGCGGTGACCTCGAGGCACTTGCGCGGGCTCGCCGTCATCGGCTGGATCAGCGCGGTGTCGCCCAGATCCGCGAACTGGAAGCTCATGCCGGGCCGGTCGCCGCACTCCGTCTGCACGATGGCGGCTCCGTTGTCGGCGCTGGAGTTCTCCACCGCCATGCACTTGCCGCTGAGGACGCTGACGATATGCACCGCTCCGCCGGGGGCCGAGGACTCCTTCAAGTACCACAGCGCGCCCTCCCGCCCGGCACAGCGCCGCTGCTTGACGGGCTCGCCGGCCGTCTGCGTGGCGACCTCCAGACACATGCCGGTGTGGGTGGCGGCGATGTTGATCTGCTGGCCCGCGGCGGCGGTCGCGGCCCGGGCCGCCGGGCCGCCGACCGGCAGCAGGGCCGAGGCCAGCGCCAGGAGCAGGACCAGGAGCAGGGACGGGGCGACCGCGTGCGGACGGGATGGACGGAACCTCAGCATGGAGTTCTCCGTGGGCCTGTGGGTTCGGGCCCGCCCGGCGAACTGAGCCTCCGGCTCGGTCCGCGCGGACGCGGGCATGGCGGCGCCCAGATGCTGCCCGTCGTGGCTGACGCCGGGCTGACGCGGGCCGCGGCGGGGACCGGCTTGATCGCGTGGTCCGAGGACGATCCGGGGGAGTGCCCCGGTCCCGAAGACAGCGCTGTCGCCGCCTCCATGACGCCGGGCGCACTGGACGTCGTCCAGGACGACCCAGTACTCCACCGTGAACGGCTGGGCCGGCGTGGTCGGCCGGGCAGCAGGAGGTCGGGCTTGGTGGATCGCCGCTCAGCCCGCTGCCCGGCTCGGGCGCCGACCGTCCTTGCTCAGGGCGGTCCCCGCCGGCAGCCGGGCCTTTGCCCGGTCGTGGCGGGACAGCCGGTCGCCGCCGACAAGGAATGACGTGGGCGGACGGCCCGTCGGCTGCCCCGCCCGTGACGATCGCCCGCGTCAGCGGGTCAGCGGGTCAGCGGGTCAGCGGGTCAGCGGGTCAAGCGCAGCAGTCGCAGCCGGGGCGGCAGCCGCACGTGGCCGCCGCGGCGTCGGCCGCCGCCGTGGTGGCAGCCGGGGCGGAGGGTGCGCAGCAGCCCTTGCCCTGCCAGGCGTCCAGGCCTTCCTTCACCGCCACGACGGCGATGACCAGGGCGGCGATCGGGTCGGCCCAGGACCAGCCGAGGGTGGCGTTGAGAATCAGACCGGCCAGAAGGACCGCGGAGAGGTACGTGCACAGCAGGGTCTGCTTGGAGTCGGCGACCGCGCTGGCGGAGCCCAGTTCGCGCCCGGCCCGGCGCTGGGCGGCGGACAGGAACGGCATGACCGCCAGCGACAGGGCGGCGAGGACGATGCCGGGGATGGAGCGGTCGGCCTGCCCGGTGCCGGCCAGGGCACGCACCGCGTCCATGCCCACGTACGCGGCGAGGACGAAGAAGGAGACGGCGATGATCCGCAGGGTGGTCTTCTCCCTCGCCTCGCGCACCGCGTGGTCGCGGGCGGCGAACTGCCAGGCGACCGCCGCGGCGGAGGACACCTCGATGACGGAGTCCAGGCCGAAGCCGACCAGGGCGGTGGAGGAGGCGATCGTCCCCGCGGTGAGGGCGACGACTGCCTCGATGACGTTGTAGGTGATGGTCACGGTGACCAGCAGCCGTATCCGGCGGGCGAGCGCGTCACGGCGGGCCGGGCCGCGCCCGAGGGATATCGCGGGCATCTCAGCAGCAGCCCTTCGTCTGTGCGTCCGGGCAGGTCTTGTCCGCCTCGACGGCCACCACGGCGTCGCGCAGGTCGTCCAGGGCATGGCCGAGGCGTCCGTCGGCCAGCTCGTAGCGCGTGCGCCGCCCGACGGGCACGGCGACGACCAGACCGCAGTCGCGCAGGCACGCCAGATGGTTCGAGAGCCGGGTGCGGGAGATGCCGAGGGCGTCGGCGAGGTCGGACGGATGGGCCGGGGCCTCATGCAGCGCGAGCAGCAGCCGGCAGCGGATCGGGTCGGCGAGCGCGCGGCCGAAACGGGCCAGCACCTCGATGTCGGAAGCGGAAGCGACAGTCAGCACGGCTCGAAGATACACGCCATCCTGAATTCAGGTAACCGTGAATAAAGGGGTGACGATACTTCCGTACGGGCTCTCCGCCTTGTCCGCCGGCCCGATTGTCAGTGCCCTGCGAGACGCTCATGCCATGAGCGAGACAGCATCCCGCCCCATCGGCGTCGACGACCAGCAGATCCCCGACCTTCTGACGGCGGTCGGGCCCGGCTGGCATCCCCTGCTGACGCGCCTGCACGAGCAACTCGTCGCGCTGGCCGAGGACTACCGGCTGGAGGAGCTCACGCCCAGGTTGGGGGGCTTGAGGATCTACGTCGCCGACCGCTTCGACGAAGACGGCGAGTTCGACGGCGATTGGGCGGACACCGCCGGCCGCCTCACCGAGGCCGCCGAGCTGGAGGCGGAGAAGCTCTGCGAATCCTGCGGCGCCCCCGGCCGGATCCGCTTCCACGGTGACCAGTACGGCACATGGATCAAGGCGATCTGCGACCAGTGCAGGACCGCGGCCACCGCGCGTTAGGGTCCTAGCCGAGTTCGAGCGAGGTGACGCCGAAGACCCGTTCGTACGCGAATTCCCTGACCGGGCCCGTGTACATGCGGGCCGTGTCGAACGTCGGCTTCATGCCGCGCGCCTCGGCGAGCGCGACGGCCTCCGCGTTGGTCGCGGGCACGTCCATGGCGACGGGTGCGCCGTCCGCCTCGGCGACCAGCGCGTCCAGGAGCGCCTCGGCGTCGGCGCGTGTGTCCGCGAAGAGCGGGCCGACGCGCAGGGCGTCGCGGCCCGGCCGCAGGACGCCGTACCCGGTCAGTCTGCCGTCGACGATGCGCGTGAGGGCGCGGTGGCCGGGGGCGGTGAGCCAGGTCTCCAGGAAGCGTGGCCGGTCCGCCGGCAGGCACGAACTGTCGTACGCAAGGAGCGCGTTCAGGTCCGCTGCCTCGACGGGACGCACGTGCCGGTCGGGCACGTCGGCCGCGGGCAGCGGGCCGAGGTAGCGCACCGTGCCGTACGCGCGGACGAAACCGGAGCGGCGGTAGTTGGCCTGCTGGTCCGGTACGCCGTCCAGGCCCACGGTCCGGCCCTCGGCGTGCGCGAGCCCCGCCCGCCAAGTGGCGAGGCCGAAGCCGCGGCCGCGCTGGTCGGGACGGACGAGGTAGAAGCCGAGGAAGGCGTAGCTCTCCCCGTAGTTGACCACCGAGACCGCGGAGACGGGCTCGCCGTCCAGGCGCCCCATGAAGAACCCCTCGGGGTCCTGCGCGAAGAACGAGGCGGCGTCGCCGACGCCGGGGTTCCAGCCCTCGTCCGCCGCCCAACCGGTCACCACACGCCAGTCGTCGAGCGTCGCCCGTGAGACCACGAGCCGCCCGAGGGCCGAATCCGTCATCGCTGCACCCTTCTCGATCCGACACGGTGCACTGTGAGGAACCGCACCGGATGCATCCTGCCCTAGCGACCGGGTCTACGGCAGCCACACCACCAGCGCGACGACCGCGAGGGCGCCCCAGCAGGCAGGTCCGCCTTCGCGGGGAGGTCCCGCTTGATCAGGCCGGGCAGCAGGACGTTGGCCACGACGATGCCCGCGCCGATGACGACGGTGCCCGCGAAGAGCGCGACGACCGGGTCGAGCACGCGCAGCGCAGCGCCGTGCCCGCGCAGATCGGCGCCATCGCGCCGAGCAGCGAGACGCTCCATGCCGAAGCGGCGGCCGAGCCGGGGCGCGATCGGCGCGAACAGACCGAAGCAGAGCAGCGGCAGAGCAGCAGCAGGGCGGTGAGCAGGCTGGTGGCGGCGGCCGACATCCCGCCGTATTGGCGGGTGGTGTCCGCGAGCGGGGAGACGGCGACGAATGGCGGGACGGAGGTTGAGGGCGAGAAGTACGACGCCGAGAGCAAGGCAGAGCACGCGCCGCCGGCCGGCCGCGGAGGGTCCGGGCCCCGTGTCAAAGCCGCCCGGCCGCTCAGCCTCGCCTCCGCATTTCGGACAACGGGGAACTTTCACGCTCACAACCTGGTCTAGACCTTGACAGGTTCAGACCATTTCGCTTGAGTCACCGACACCCCCATGGCGGGACGGGCCCTTCCCCCGTCCCGCCCGTTAGGAGATGTCGCATGATCAAACGCATCACCAGCCTCGCGGCCACCCTCGCCGCGGTCGGCGCGATGATCGTCCTGGGCCCGGCCGCCACCACGGCGTCCGCCGCCGAGTGCGCCTCGCCGTGGAGTTCCTCGTCCGTCTACACCGGCGGCAAGTCGGCCTCGTACAACGGACACAACTGGACCGCGAAGTGGTGGACCCAGAACGAGACCCCGGGGCGCTCCGACGTCTGGGCGGACCAGGGCACCTGCGGTGGCGGCACGGGGCCGGGCAACCCCGACCCGTCCGGATTCGTGGTCAGTGAGGCGCAGTTCAACCAGATGTTCCCGAACCGCAACTCGTTCTACACGTACAAGGGCCTGACCGACGCGCTCAAGGCCTACCCGGGCTTCGCCAACACCGGCGGCGACACCGTCAAGCGCCAGGAGGCCGCGGCGTTCCTCGCCAACGTCAGCCATGAGACGGGCGGCCTGGTGCACGTGGTCGAGCAGAATCAGAACAACTACCCCCACTACTGCGACAAGACCCAGCCCTACGGCTGCCCCGCCGGGCAGGCCGCCTACTACGGCCGCGGCCCGATCCAGCTCAGCTGGAACTTCAACTACAAGGCCGCGGGCGACGCCCTTGGCATCGACCTCCTGAACAACCCGTACCTGGTGGAGCAGAACCCGTCCATCGCCTGGCAGACGGGTCTCTGGTACTGGAACACCCAGAGCGGCCCGGGCAAGATGACCCCGCACAACGCCATGGTCAACGGCGCCGGCTTCGGTGAGACCATCCGCGCGATCAACGGCACCCTGGAGTGCAACGGCGGCAACCCCGCCCAGGTCCAGAGCCGCATCGACCGCTACAAGGCGTTCACACAGATCCTCGGCACCACGCCGGGCTCGAACCTGAGCTGCTGAGGCCACGCGCACCCCGCGCACCCCGCACCCCGACGGCAGGGCGGGCCCGATCCGAGGTCGGGCCCGCCCGGCCCGTCAGTCCAGCGGCACCAGCCGGAACACCGGATGACGCGCCACCTCCGCGGCGAACTCCTCGTCCGACGACTCAGCGGTCACGTCGAAGTAGGCCCGGGTGACGGGCACTTCACGCCAGTACTGGCGCAGCACCGGCACACTCTCCTCGGCCTCCAGCTCGACCACCCCGAGCGTCCGCGACCTGCCGCCCCGGCTGAGCCCGACCTCCCCCGCGGCGCGCGCGTTGCGCACCCACGCGCTCACCCCGTAGGCGGCGACGAGCCAGCGCTCGTCCCCGGCCGACATCACGTCGACCGGAGTGGAGTACAACCGGCCCGACTTCCTGCCGCGCACCGTCAGGTTGTAGCGGTAGGCCTTGCCGATCCCGAGCCGGGTCATCATGTGAAACACGCGGTTGATCACGCGCGTACCGGCGTTCATGCGGTACGTCTTCGCCATCGCCCCTCCTCATGCCGAAAGGTCGGAGCTTACGGCGCGGCCAGCAACTGGGCCGCACCGCGCCGGGCTTGACGCGCCGGTTCGGGTGAACCGGAGATCGCGGCGGCCGTCATGGCGCCCTCCGCGAGCAGGACCAGCGGCCCGACGGTCCATGCGGGGCCGCCCGCGGACGCCACGAGGCCGGCGAGATAGTCGTGGAACGCGCTCTTGTGCGCCCTGACGGTGTCGGCGACCGCCGGGTCCACCGCGCCCAGCTCCCCGTAGGCGTTGATGAAGGCGCAGCCCCGGAAGTCCGGCTCGGTGAACCACTCGTACAGCCAGTCGTAGACGGCGAGGACCCGCTCCTCGCCCTCCGGCCGTCCCTCCACATGAGCGGCGAGCCGTGCCCGCCAGCGGCGGTCGCGGCGGTCGAGGCAGGCCCTGACCAGCTCGGACTTCGACGGGAAGAGCTGGTAGAGCCGCTTGAGCGAGATCCCGGACACGGCGCGGACCCGGTCCATGCCGACCGCCTGGACACCGCGCTCGTAGAAGAGCGCCTCCGCCGCGTCGAGGAGCCTCGCTTCGGCTTCCGCGTGATCCATCGGGTCTCCGAACAACCAGGTGAGAACGTACGTTCTCGGAGCCTACTACGAAGGGGGTCCGCTCCGCACCGTTGCGGGAGAACGTGCGTTCTCCTAGGGTGGGGCGACATGACCACGACTCCCCGACTCCCCGTACCGCCCTTCACCCGGCAGACGGCCATCGAGAAGGTCCGCCTGGCCGAGGACGGCTGGAACAGCCGCGACCCCGAGAAGGTGGCCCTCGCCTACAGCGAGGACTCCCGCTGGCGCAACCGCGCGGAGTTCGTCACCGGGCGCGACGCCATCGTCGCCTTCCTCTCCCGCAAGTGGGCCCGCGAGCTCGACTACCGGCTCGTCAAGGAGCTCTGGGCGCACAGCGGCCACCGCATCGCCGTGCGGTTCGCGTACGAGTGGCACGACGACTCCGGCCAGTGGTACCGGTCGTACGGCAACGAGAACTGGGAGTTCGACGACGACGGCCTGATGCGCGCCCGCCACGCCTGCATCAACGACCTGCCCATCGAGGAGTCGGACCGCCTCCACCACTGGCCGCTCGGCCGCCGCCCCGACGACCACCCCGGACTCAGCGAACTCGGTCTGTGAACGCGGGCGCGCCGACGGCCGGGCCAACGGACCTCGACGTACGTGTGTCATGTCCCTCCGCACGGGATACCCGGTGGGCGACAACGGCCCGAGCCACCGGGCCGGACAGCCCATCGACCGCCAAGGAGGGTCCACGTGACCACCGCACGCGACATCATGACTCCGGGCGCTGAATGCGCCGGAGCCGAGGAGACCGTCACCCAGGCGGCCACCAAGCTCACCGAACTCGGCGTCGGCGCGCTGCCCATCTGCGGCACCGACAACCGCCTCAAGGGCGTCATCACCGACCGGGACATCGTGGTGAAGGTCCTCGGGAAGGGCAAGGACCCCTCAAAGGTCCTCGTGGGTGAGCTGGCGCAGAGCGAGGCCGTGACGATCGGCGCGGACGACAGCGTCGACGAGATCTTCGCGACCATGACGAGCCACAAGGTCCGTCGGCTGCCCGTGATCGACGGCCACGAACTGGTGGGCATGGTGGCGCTCGCCGACGCGGCCCGCGCGCTCTCCGACCCCAAGGCCGGACAGCTCCTGGAGGCCCTTTCCACCGATTGACGGCCCGCCGCGGGTCGGAGCGCGCCCGCCCGGCCGGGAGGGGCGCGGCGGGTTATGACCCGGCCCCCGCCCCCGCCCCACCCCACGGTGGGACGGCGGCG